>JBGAUA010000084.1:0-14688 GCA_044228875.1 Anaerolineae bacterium | reverse complement strand
GTGGTGACGCTGCAGGATTCGATAGACATCAGCCAGGCGGTGACGGTGGCGGCGGTGTGGGCGGCGGTGGAGGGACTGTGGCCGGAGCGCGGTGGTCGAGGGGACACAAGGTCAGGTATTTGGAGTCCGGGCGGGTGGCTTCCGTAACGATGGGCCTGCGACACCGCCTGGTCTTGCTCGGCAACGGGATCCGGATTCCGAAGGTCTAGCCTAGGCCCCGCCGGGACCTCCGTAGCGGCGTCCGCAGCCTGTCCCCCCCTCCTCAGTCCCCGAGCGGCTCCGGCGTCACCCCTGCATACATATCGGCCAAGGACAGTCGGCAGTCGACAACCGGCAGCTCCAACACCTGGTCCAGGCTATCGAAGCTCTCGTAGACCCAGAAGGGGTCGTGACGGCGGAAGCATTCCACGAAGGGGCGATCCTGGGCGACGAGCACATAGACCTGCAGCGAAGGGAGGCGGCGGTAGGCCATGGCCTTGACCGTGCGGTCGCGCTGCTCGGTAGAGGGCGAGAGCACCTCAAAGACCACCGTGGGGTTGGTCAGGTTGTCACCGCCCAGACCCTCGACCTCAGGACGGGGGCAGGCGATGCTGACGTCCGGGTAGAAGTAGTTGTCGCCGACCTTCACCCGCATGTCGGAGCCGAAGGCGCGGCAGGTCCCGCCACGCACCTGCTCATGAACCGCAACCAGCAGATTCACGGTGACCACGTTGTGGTTGAAGCTGGCGCCACTCATCGCCACGGTCCGGCCGTTGATGTATTCGCTCTTGAACTCCGACTGGCGCTCCAAGAACAGGTATTCCTCAGGTCCGCGTACGTTCGGGAGGTCGGTCGCGAGCATCGGTGGCTCCTGACGGTGCGTGGCGATCCCACGGGCGAATGATAGCGCAGGCACCCGGTCGCTCGCGGTGCACAATCCCCGCGTCACCCGCCCGCGCACGGCTTCGCACGCTTGGGCTCCGGTCATGGTATCATCTGCGCTGAGCATCCTCAATCCCCACCGCAACCTTCCGTCGTCTGGACCGGGCCCGGTTCGCCCACCACCTCCCTGGTCCCACCGCTTCCCATTTTTTTGGGTTTGGATTCCAGGAGCCATCGCCATGAAGACCCATCGCCTGATCCCGGCCGCGCTGCTCGCGGCCCTGCTGCCGCTGGCGGCGGCCTGCGGCGGCGCGCCCAAGACCACGCTTGACGGTCGCGACGACCTGCCGGACGACAAGGACGGCCTCATCCTCAGCATCGCCGACACCGGCACAGGTCCGCAGTTCCTCGTGGTGGACCCCGACGGCGGCGACATGGAGACCTGGCAGCTGGCCGACAGCCGCGGCATCCAGGAGGACGGCAAGTCCTGCGCCGGCGCACATCACCGCGGCAGCTGGCTGCCGGAGGACGACGCCGTCTTCTTCAACGGCCAGCTGGGCTGCGCCGACGGCCCCTGGATCCTGGATCAGGACGGGGACGTGGAGCGTTTCAAGGACCTGCCGGACGACCTGGACCCCGAAGACCTGGAGGGCGCGCTGCCCTCTCCGGACGGCGGACGCATCGCCTTCATCGAGACCTACCAGGACGAGGATGACGAGGACCGCCAGGACGTGGCCGTCATCGACGTGGCCGGGGAGTCCTGGGAGCAGTTGAGCCAGCTACCGCCCGGCGAGATCCTGGCCATGGACTGGTCGCCGACCGGCGATGCCCTCGCCGTCCTGCATTGGGACTCGGACGAGGAGTCACTCAGCATCCGACGCGTGGACCTGACGGGCGACGAGACGGTGCTGCTCGGCGGCGATGACGACGGCGACCTGGACCTGGATGAGGGCCAGATCCGCCCCATGCTCAAGTGGTCGCCGGATGGCGCCACGGTGGCCTTCGTGCACGAGGACGAGCCCCAGCGCCTGCAGCTGCTGGACCTGGCCACCGGGGAGCTGGACGAGCGCGACCTGGAGGTGGACGAGGACGACATGGCGGACAAGGGGGGCGAGGCCGACGACAGCGGCATCAACGCCTTCGCCTGGTCGCCCGACAGCGAGGAGCTGGTGCTGGCCACGGGCGGCCGCTGCTTCAAGCGGATCACCGAGGCCGGCCGCATCGACGAATGCACGGACCTCCTGTACACCGCGGAGGTCGCGGCGGACGACACGCCGGAGGCCCTGACGGATGTGCTGCAGCTGGGCACCATGGACCTGAACTGGGTCCGCTGACCGCGCGAACGGATGACGGCGCACGAGGAAGAGGCGGCGGAAGGGGCAGTCCCGGGGCCGGTCGCGATGGCCGCGACCGGCCGGCCGCCTGCCCGCCGGCTGCCCTTCCCCCTGCTGCTGCTCGCCCTGGCCATCCTGGCCGCCCTGGTCCGCCTGCCCTACCTGCAGCAGATCCCGCGCTTCACCGACGAATGGGATGACACGGAGACGGCCCTCGCCATCGCCCACGAGCCGGGCCACTGGCCGCTGATCTCCAACGACCATTACAACGGGCCGGTCTTCCATTACCTGCTGGCCGCCGGCTACCGCCTCGGCGCGGGCCTGACCTGGACGCGGATCCTGGCCCTGCTCTGCGGCGTGGCGGCGGTGGCGGCAACGACGGGGCTGGCCCGGAGCCTGGGCCTCCTCGCCCTCGTCCCGGGCGGCGGCAAGGTCCTACCCACTCCGTCGGAGCGGGGCGATCGACGTGATCCTGTCGACCGCGGCGATCGCGCCAGTGCATCCGATCACAGCGCGCTCGCCGATCGCGCCGGCCTGGTCGCCGGATTGCTGATGGCCACCAGCTTCATCCCGGTGGTGGTGGGCAGCCACATCGGCTGGTCCAACAGCACGACGCCGCTGTGGACCACGCTCTTCCTCTGGATCCTGGTGGAGGCTGTCAGGCGGGACGCGCCGCGGCTGCTGCCGCTCGCCGGCCTGGCCGGGGGGCTGGCGCAGCAGACGCATCCCTCCGTGCTGGCCATCCTCCTGGGCGCGGCCCTGTGGACCGCCCTCTGCCGACCGCGCTGGCTGCGCGGCCGCTGGCCCTATCTGGCGGTGTTGGCGGCGGCCCTGGCCATGACCAACGTGATCGCCTTCAACCTGCAGAGCGAGGGGGGCGGCTCGCTGGCCATGGCCAAGGAGCGGGACTACGCCTTCAGCGGCCGGCTGCCCGGCGCCGAAGCCTACCTGCAGAACGTCCGCGGCGCGGCGCGCCTGGCATGGCAGATGCTGGGCTCCAGCTTCCAGGCCACGGTCGACGAGACGACGGACGCGGCAGCGCTGCGGCGGGTGCTATGGCATCCGGGCGCGGTGGCCACCTGCCTGACCGCGATCCTGGCCATGGCCGCCTTGGCGCGGCGGCGGGCCACCGCCCTGCCGGCGCTCCTATGGCTGGCGGCCCTCCTGATCCTGCCGATCTTCAACCAGGCCTGGCACCATTACATCCTGGCCCGCTACCTGGCGCCACTGCTGCCGCCGAGCTTCGCGGCGATGGGCCTGCTGCTGGCCGCGGTGCCAGGTCCGGCACCGGCCGCGATACCGTCGACCGTCGGAGTGCTCCGGCAGCGCGGACCGGGCCTCGGTCGATCCCGCCGCCAGATCCTCGCCATAGCGTGGACCGTCGTCCTGGTCCTCCACCCCCTCATGCGGATCCGCGCCTTCTACGCCGGCGAGCTGGCGGCGCACAAGACCAACGCCCGCCTGTGGCAGCTGGGCGAAGCCCTGCCGGCCCATGCCTCGGCACGGCGACCGGTGTGGCTGGACTACGAGCTGCGCTTCCAGCGGACCACCGCCGGCGGCAATGTCTACCGCACCATGAAGGGCTTCATGGACGCCGCGGACGCCGACTACGAGAAGGTGAAGCTGGACCAGCCGCCGCCCGCCGACCTGCCCAGCGGCAGCTGGCTGCTGCTGGGCGACGCGCGGGCGGCGGAGCTCAAGGCGGCCGGGCTCGACCTGCGGCCCGTGGACCTCGGGCAGCCGCTGGCGCCGGCGGCGCCGGGAGCCTACGGCTTGTGGGAGACGCGGTAGCGGCGGTCGGGCGCTGGGCGCTCAACGGCGCTCCGGCTCGTCCGGCCAGGGCGTGGTGGTCGGGCAGGCGCCCTGGATGTCGCGGACCGGTTCGGGGGTCAGGCTGCGCTGGGTCGGCGTGGGCGTGGGGGTGAGAGCCGGATCGTCGGGATCCCGCGGCCTGAGGGCCAGCGGCAGGTACACGGTGGCCACGCGGCGGGGGAAGCAGACCATCTGCCAGGCGTCCACCCCGCTGCCGTCCAGGACCACCAGGAGGTGCGAAGGACAGCGCGGCCCCGCCGAGAACTCGGCCACCCACACGGGCAGGTCGGCGCCACGGTCGCAGGGGTCCAGGGAGCCATGCTCCCGCCAGAACCAGGGCCAGTCTTCATCGCCCTCCGGCTCGGGAACCTCCAGGTAGTCCAGGTCCACGGTGCGCCACCAGGTGGACAGGCTCATGAGGCGCATTCGGTCCAGGCGCGCTTCACCGCTGGCCTCCGGATCGACCAGCGCGCCGCTGCGCGCCTCCGCCTCGTCACGGCTGAAGGCCGAGAAAGGCGTGGGGGTAGGCTGGAGCAGGGCCGCCGGCAGGGCCGCCGTGGCGGTTGCGAGCGGCGACAGCCGGATGGCGGATGGCGCCCGGTAATGCAGGACGGTGGAGCCCGCACCGATGAGGAAGACCTCGGGGCCGCCGTCGGCGCCCGTGACCACGGCGAGGTTGCGGAAGGACGGACCCAGCGTGAGGATCCGCTCCATGGCGCCATCCGCCGCCACGTGGACGAGGTGCTGGTCGGGATAGCCGCCGGTCAGAGCCCAGAAGCCGTTGCGATCGCCGCCGGCGATGGGGCCGAGGCTGTCCTGGCTGCCGGCCTCCTGGCGCAGGCGCTGGGACTGCCAGCGTCCGCCCTGCAGCCGCGCGATGCCCTCGCCGCCCTGGCCGGCGGCCCACAGGCTGCCGTCCGCGCCGCGCGCGAAGGCGGCGACCCGGGCGCCGTCGCCGGCCGGCGTGTCGTAGCCGAGGATGGGATGCCAGCTGAAGCCGCGGCCGTCCCAGTGCAGGACGCGGGCGTCGGGCCAGGGCTGCGCGAACCACACGTCATCGCGCCCTTGGACGGCCACATCGGTCAAGCCGCTGTGGCAGAGTCGCAGCACCTGGGTCCAGGCCTTCCCGTCCCAGCGGAAGAGGATGCTCTCGGTGGTCCAGTCCCAGGGGGCGCCGTCATCGCGCTGGGCGATGGCCACGGCCCAGCCGTCCGCCGGGCCGTCGAAGGCCACCGCCACCAGGTCCAGCCAGGTGAAACGCGGCAGCTGCGTCCAGGCCTGGCCGTCCCAATGCAGCACGGTGCCGCGACGTCCGACGGCCCACACGTCGCTCCGGCTCACGACATCCAGGTCGCTGACCCAGCGGGAGGAGCCCGGCGCCGGCGGCGAGGACCAGGCCCGGCCGTCCCAGAGCAGCGGCCGCCCGCCGCGGCCCACCACCCAGCCGTAATCGGCGCTCAGCATGTCGATGGCCGTCAGCTCGTGCCCGGTATGCAGCTCGCGCCAGCTGAGGTTGTCGCGCACCTGCACCACCTGGCCGGCGTAGCCCACGGCCAGCAGGGTCTCGTGATCGGGCATGCGGATGAGGCTGTTGAGGGTCTGCTGGTCCCATTGGATGCGGGGCGGGGCATCGCCGTCGGTACCGGCGCCGGACGGCGCCGCCGCCGGATCGCCGCGCTCCGCCGCGGCGCCCCCGGGCATGCCGGCCGGCGCCGGGCCGAAGCCCCAGGGGTTGAAGCCGCCAGGGTTGGTCCGACCCACCTCCCGCCAGGTCTGGCCGTCATGGTGCATGAGCACGCCGTTGCGGCCCACGGCCAGGGTCCAGTCCTCGCCGAGGCTGCGCACGGCATAGAGGGCCGGCATCTCGTCGAAGCTGTCGAGGGACCAGCGGCCGTCGCGGAAGGCCAGCACGACGGCGGCGCCGCTGTTCTCGCGGTCGATGCCCACGGCCCAGCCGAAGGATGGCGTCAGGAGGTGCAGATCGGTGAGGTAGGCGAAGCCGGGTCCGTCCAGCGCCTGCCAGCCCTGGCCGTCGTAATGCACGATGGCGCCCCGATCGCCCACGGCCCATACGTTGTCGGGCGCCAGGGCCTGCACCGCGCGCAGACCGCCCACCTCAGGGGCGGCCACGGGGCGCCAGCCGCTCCCGTCGTAGCGCAGGACGACCGCCTGCTGCATGCCGCCCACGGCCCAGCCCTCGGTGGCGGAGACCATGTCCAGCCCGTAGAGCGGCACATGGGTGCCGGTGGCCTCGGCCTGCCAGCTGCGGCCGTCATAACGGTACATGAGGCCATAGCTGTCGCAGTAGTCGGCGTCCTGGGCACCGGCGGCCCAGATCTGGTCGGGGCCGAGGCCGTCGATGGCGCGAAAGAAGGGCCGCCGGCCGCTCAGAACCTGCTTCCAGCCCCGGCCGTCAAAGTGCACGATGCCGTCGCCCACGGCCCACACGTCGTCGACGGCGAAGGCCACGGCGTTGACCAGGCGGTTGAAGTCGCCCAGCTCCGCCCGCCACAGGCCGGGGCCCAGGGGGTCGGCGGCCTGGGCGCCGGCGGGGCGGGGCGGGCCGTCGTGGCGGCCGAGGCCGAGGCCCAGGCCGAGGGCAAAGGCGAACAGGGCGCGCAGGAGCAAGCGGTGCATGAGCGGTACCTCCGTGCTGTCGGCCGGGCCAGGCGGTCGCGCGGCGGGCGAGGGCCGACGCCTGGATAACGCGGTGGGAGCGCAGCCGGTTCCCGGGCCGCCGCCGGAACCCGGCCGGCCTCAGCCTTCGAGTGGACCTCGCACACATCATAGACCCGTCGCGACATGCCTGGCGAGCGCGCCCAGGCGACGGCAGCTGCGATGACCTGAGCGGCTGGACAGGTCGTCGCAGTCGATGTATCATTCGCATGATTGAGCAAGAAGCAACCCACGACAGGAGGCATGGATGGACGCGCAGCGCTTCGCGCGGCAGTGGCTCTGGGCCACGACGACAGGCTGGTGGATCGGCATTCCCATGGTGGTGGCCCTGGCGCTGGCCAGCGACGCCCTGGGCATTGAGGGTGGGCAGGCCATCGTGGGCCTGGCGATGGGCGCGAGCGTGGGCTGGCGGCAACGGAACCGGCTGCGCGGCCTGCTGCCAGGCTGGAGGGCCTGGCCCTGGGCCAGCGCCTTGGGCCTGGCCCTGCCCTTCGCCCTGGCGGACCTCTTGACCGCGGCCGGGCAGAGCGCCCTCTATTCCCTCCCCCTGGCCACTGCCTTGGGCGCGCTCGCCCTGGGCGTCTGGCAGGCGCGCCTCCTGCGTCCGCGCGTGGCCGGGAGCGCCACCTGGCCCCTGGCCTGCCTCCTGGGCTGGACCCTGGGTGCGGCGGCCGGCGCCGGAGCGGGCGCGCTGACCACGACGCTGGGTCTGCGTGGCATCCCCGGCGCCCTGACCTTCCTGGCCCTGACGGCCGGCGGCGGCCCCGTCCTGGGGCTGGTCACCGGGCTTTGGCTGGGCCGGCGCGTAGCCCGCGGCGCCGTTGGCGCGGCGTAGGGGCCGCGGGCGGTGACGCTCTTGCATCCTGCGCCGTGACCCGGCGCGGTCCTGTTCCCGCCTTCCGGGCAACCGGCTCTGGCTCCCGCCGGGCCGTCCGGCCCCCGTGCTACACTTGCCCCCGTCATGACCGCCCTTACCGTCAGCCAGTTGTCCGCGCACATCAAGGGCCTCCTCGACCAGGACGCCCTGCTCAGGGATGTGTGGGTGGAGGGCGAGGCGTCCAACTGCCGGCCGGCGGCCAGCGGGCATTGGTACTTCACCCTCAAGGATGCCGGCGCCAGCCTCGGCTGCGTCATGTGGAAGGGCGTGGCCGCGCAGCAGAGCACCTTGCCGGAGGACGGCCGGGCCTTCCAGATGCACGGCGTGGTCGGCGCCTACCCGGCGCAGGGCAAGTACCAGCTGATGGTGGATCAGATCGAGCCCCTGGGGCAGGGCGACCTGCACCGCGAGTTCGAGCGGATCAAGGCCAGGCTGGATGCCGAGGGGCTTTTCGACCCCGCTCGCAAGCGGCTGCTCCCGCCCTATCCGCGACGCATCGGCCTGGTCACGAGCCCTGGAGCAGCTGCCCTGCAGGATGTGCTCAAGGTCCTCGGCCGCCGCTGGCCGGTGGCTGAGCTGCTCCTGGCGCCCTGCCTGGTCCAGGGCGATGCCGCGCCGCCGCAGATCGTGGCCGCCTTGCGGGCCATCGGTCAGGCGGGCGTGGACGTGGTGCTGCTCATCCGCGGCGGCGGCAGCCTGGAAGACCTGTGGGCCTTCAACGACGAGCGGGTGGCCCGCGCCATCGTCGACTGCCCTGTGCCGGTGGTCAGCGGGGTGGGTCACGAGATCGACTTCAGCATCGCCGACTTCGTGGCCGACCTGCGCGCTCCCACCCCTTCCGCCGCGGCCGAACTGGCCACGCCCGACGCCTGGGAGCTTCGCCAGAGGGTGGATGGCCTGCGCGCCTTCCTGGATCGCCAACTGTCGGATCGGCTTTCCCTGGCCACCGACGGCCTGGACGCCTTGCGCCATCGCCTGGACCGTTGTGCGCCCGAGCGCGGCCTGGCCGAGCGGCGGCGCGGCCTGGCCGAACTGGGCGCCCGCTTGGAGCGGGCGGTGCAGGGAGACCTGCGGCTGCGGCGCTCCGGCGCGGCCGGCCTGGCCCAGCGCCTGACCAGCCTGAGCCCCCAAGCCGTCCTGGCCCGCGGCTATGCCCATGTCCAGCGCCTGCGCGACGGCCGCACCGTGGCCTCCACCAAGGACGCCGGGGCGGCCGAGGGTCTGACCATCACCGTCGCCGACGGCCGCATCGCCGCCGTGACCACCGGACAGGCGCGGCTCTTTTGACCAAGCCGCCCGCCGACCCGCTGCCGCCACATTCCATCACCCCCAAGGACCCCAGCGCATGAGCGACATCCCCGCGGACGCCCCCCTGGACTTCGAGGCGGCCTACGCCGCATTGGAGGAATCCGTGCGCCGGTTGGAGTCCGGCGCGCTCAATCTGGACGAGGCTCTGGCCGAGTATGAGCGCGGCGTGGCCCTTTCGTCACGCTGCAGCCGGCTGCTGGAAGCCGCGGAGCAGCGCCTCAGCCAGATCGCCGTGGGCGGGCCGCGGCCGATCCCGGGCGATCCGGGGGAGTAGAACCGCCCCCAGGAGGGCCGCCGCCGATGAAGCAACGCTCTGTATTGTCTCCCACGGGGACGATGCCATCTCCATCTCCCTCCTGCGCCTGGCGATCGGCCATCATCGTCGCCGCCGTCCTGGCCCTGTCGGCGGCCCCCGCTGCCCGCGCCCAAGGGCGCATCGTGCCGGTGTCCGATGCCGCCGCCCTGACCGCCGCCATCGCCGCGGCCCGACCGGGTGACACGATCCTCCTCGGTCCCGGTGACTACCTGCTGCGCCACAAGCTGAACCTGGTGGCGGCGGGGCGGCCGGATGCGCCGATCACCCTGCGGGCCCAGACCCTGGGCCAGGCCCGCCTGCTGTTCAACGACGCCACGGGCGTGGTGGAGGGCCTGCATGTGCAGGCGCCGGACTGGGTGCTGGAGAACCTGGACATCGAGGGCCGCTGCGCCGCGGACGACAACTGCGAGCATGCCCTGCACATCGTCGGCCAGGCGGACCGGACGGTGCTCCGCGGCAGCCGGCTGCACGGCTTCAACGCCCAGATCAAGGGCAACGGGATGGATCTGGGCGGCGCCGCCGGTTGGGAGTGGCCGGACGACGTGCTGATCGAGCGCACGGAGTTCTTCAACCCCGCCCCGCGCAGCACGGGCAACCCGGTGACGCCCATCGATGTGGTTGGCGGGCGGCGCTGGATCCTGCGCGGCAACTTCATTCACGACCACGCCAAGGGCGGCGGCGACGGCATCAGCTACGCCGCCTTCCTCAAGGGCAACTCCCGCGACGGCCTCTTCGAGCGCAACCTGGTGGTCTGCGAGCTGCTGCACAGGGGCCGCACCCGCTTGGGCCTGTCCTTCGGCGGCGGCGGCTCGGGTCCGGACCGCATCTGCGAGGACGGTACCTGCACGCCGGAGCACCGAGGCGGCATCATGCGCAACAACCTCATCCTGCACTGCCCGGCGGATGTGGGCATCTACCTCAACGAGGCCGCCGACAGCCAGGTGCTGCACAACACGCTCTACGACACCAATGGCATCGACGTGCGCTTCGCCGCTTCCTCGGTGACCCTGATCGGCAACCTCCTGCCGGGCCGCATCCGCGACCGCGACGGAGGCAAGAGCGTGCGCGATCTGAACCGCGAGAACGTCACGGCGGCCCAGTGGGCGGCCTGGTTCGTGGACGCGGGCGACCTGGACTTCCGTCTGAAGGCCGGGGCGGAGATCACCGACGGGGGCCGGGCCCTACCACCGCTGCCGGACGATTACTGCGGCGCGGCGCGGGCGGACGGGCGGCCGGACCTGGGCGCCATGGAGCTTGGCCTGGGCTGCGACACGCGGCCGGCGGCGTGGGCAGGGCTGGTAGCGGGGCCGGATGCGACGCCGACGGTGTCAGCGACGGCGACGGGCAGCGCGACCTCCACGGAAGTCGCGACGGGCACGACGGTCGCCACAGGCACCTCGACGGTGACAGCGGAGTCCACCGCGACCCGTCCGGTGCCGTCGGCCACGGCGACGAAGGCGGTGGCGACAGGAGGACCTCGGCTGCTGCTGCCGCGTCTGGGGCGCTGAACTGGCTCAGATCCTGGGTCGGTCTAGCACGACGCCTCATTCGTCCGATTGACACCCGTCGGCGCATCGGATAAGATCGCCCGCAGCCCATGGCCTGCGCCCAGGAGCATCCCGGCTCGCTCGGCGGCAGGTCAGGCGCTGAGGGGGACCGATGAGGGCACCGATGGGGGCACCGATGTCAAACCTGAGCCTAGCCTGTCTGGTGTGGCTGGCGTGGCTGGCAGTGCTGATCTTGCCCTTCATCGTCTTCGCGCTGCATGCGCGGGTGAACCGCCTGCGTGATGAAGTGTCGGACTTGACCGCGAGGCTGGCACGGCTGGAGACGGATAGCACCGGTCCGCAGACGGGGGCGATCGCTGCCCCGGCGACCTCGGTGGCGGTCCGCCCACCGGCGGCGGATGCCCTCGCCAGATCCCAGCCACAGGCCGCGACGGTCCCGGCGGGATCCGCCACTACGCCGGCCGCCTCCGCGCCGGCCATCGACGCGGCGGCATCCACACCGACCCGACCCCCGGCCGCCGCTCCCCCCGGCCTCGAGCGGCTGCTGGGCACCCGCCTCTTCGTCTGGGTCGGTGCCGTCTCCTTGGCCCTGGCCGGCACCTTCCTGGTGCGCTACGCCGTGGACCAGGGTTGGCTGGGCCCGGCGGTGCGCGTGCTCTTGGGAACGCTCTTCGGCATCGTCCTGCTGACTGCCGGCGAGCGCCTGCGTCGCGTGCCGCGCATCGGCTCGGCGCTCTCGGCGGCCGGCGTCGCCGCCCTCTTCGCCAGCTTCTATGCCGCCGCCAGCCTGTACAACCTGATCCCGGCCGCGGCCGGATTCGCCCTGCTGGGCCTGACCGCCGCCGCCGGCGTGGCCCTGTCCCTGCGCCAGGGGCGGCTGGTGGCCGTGGTCGGCCTCATAGGCGGCTACCTCACCCCTATCTTGATCCATTCCGACGCCTCCCCCGGCCCGGCGTTCTTCGCCTACCTGCTGCTGCTCCTGGCGGCCATGCTGGCGGTGACGGACCGGCGCGGCTGGTGGGGCCTGGCCACCGGCAGCATGGCGGCCGGCCTGCTGTGGGTGCTGCTGGTGCTGGTGCAGGTTCACGGGCGGGAGGAAGCTCTCTGGCCCGGACTGTTCATCCTGGCTTCGCTGGCGCTCTTCCTGTTCACAGCGTTGCGAGCCGGGGGCGCAGCCGCGAGGTCGGAGTCATCAGCAATCGCGCGATTGCCGGTCCTCCCCTTGCACCTTGCCATGGGCGGCAGCCTCCTGGCGCAGATGGCCCTTGCCGCCCGGACCGACTTCGGCATCCAGGAATGGATCTTCCTGGGCCTGCTCGGAGCCGCCGCCTTGGTGCTGGGCCGCCTGCGCGAGCCCCTGGCGCCGCTCGCCTGGCTGGGGGCGGGGCTGACGGGCATGCTGCTGCTGGTCTGGGGAGCGGGCCTGGAGCTGTCCGCCGATGGCCACCGCTTCCTGTGGACCTGCGCGGCCTTCGGCGTTCTGTACGCCGTGGGCGCCTGGCTGGGGCTCTGGCGCGCGGCGCGACCGACACGCTGGGCGGCCCTGACCTCGGCCAGCGCTGTCGGCAGCTTCCTGCTGGGCTATTCGGCCTGGGCCGGCGAAATGAGCGACCGTCCTTGGGGCCTGGCGGCCCTGGCCTTGGCGGCGCTCCTCGTCCTGGCGGCCTGGCCGGTGTTGCGGCGCCGGGCGGGGCTGCAGGGTTCGCCGGATTCGCCGGTCGGGGAAGACCCGCAGGGTCAACGGGATTCGGCGGATCTTCTGGGTCAGCGCGGTCTGGACGGCTTGCCACCGTCCCAAGGCAACGCCGCCGTCGCCGCCCTGGCCGCCGGCTCCACCACCTTCGTGACCTTGGCGGCACCCCTGCTGCTCAACCGCGAATGGTACGCGGTGGCCTGGTCCGCTGAACTGGCCGCCCTCGCCTTCCTGGCCTGGCGGCTGGCCATCCCCCAGCTGCGCCTCTCGGCCTGGCCCCTGCTGGCGATGGTCGCCCTGCGCCTGCTGACGCCGGGAGCCTTGGATTTCCCGATCGGCGAGCGGCCCCTGTTCAACGGTCTCCTGCTCAGCTACGGCCTGCCGCTCCTGGCCCTGGTCGTCGGCGAACGCTTCAGCCGGCGCGCCGCGGACAAACCCTTGACCGCGGCAGTGGACGGCCTGGCCTTCCTCCTGAGCTTCACCCTGATCACCCTGCAAGTGAGGCAGGCCTTTCATGGCAGCCGGCTCACCGAGGGCGGCCTGCTCTCGGCGGAGAACTACAGCTACTCGCTGGCCTGGGTGGTCTTCGGCTGCCTGCTGCTGGCAGCGGGCGTCTTCTGGCGGGCGAAGGGCGCGCGCTGGGCCTCCCTGCCGGTGATGCTGCTGGCCGTGGGCAAGGTCTTCCTCTTCGACGCGGCCAGCCTCGGCGGGCTGTACCGCGTGCTGTCCTTCCTGGGGCTAGGGCTGAGCCTGGTCGCCTTGGGCTGGGTGTACCAGCGCTTCGTGTTTAGGGATGAGGAGCCTGGATAGATCCGTTGGGGAGGCGGGTCTGCCGTAGCCCTCGTCTGGTCATCGCCAGACCATCGGCAGCCACAGAGGCCGTCGTTCCCCACTCCCCGCCCTCTCCGCGGTCGCCGTTGGCCGCGCCACCACCGTCGCGGTCGCCCCAGGCGGTGCCGGCGTGCTGGACGGCAGCGGCAGCACCGGTTCATCCGTCGCCGTCGGTCGGGCGGGGTCATCGGTCGGCAGGGGTGTCAGGGTGGGGCCGGCCGTGGGCAGGGGCAGGGCGGCGCCGTCGGTGAGGCGCAGGATCGCGATGCCCGCGGCGCCCGCGGTGACGTAGAGCAGGTCGCCGACGACCGCGATATCTGCCGGTGGCGACGACCAGGACCCGTTGCCAGGCAGGTCGTAGGTGCCGCGAAGCACCAGCAGGGACGGATCGTCGATGTCGACGGCGCTCAGGCGCAGGCGTCGATCGTCCTGACCGACGTCCACGACACCAACCACGATGACCGTGTCCCCGGCGCGCATCAGGCGCTCGGCGGGGACCTCGGGGAGGGAGCGCACCGGCGTCAGGCTGCGGGCATCGACGACGAGGAGTCCGCCCGGGCCATCGGCGACGAGCGTGTAGGCGCCGGCCGCCATGACATCCGAGGGGCTGCCCGCGGTGTCGGTGCGGGCGATAGGGCGAAGGTCGTCGCCCGGGGTGATGTCGAAGAGATGCAGGCCGGTCACCGGCTCGGCGACCCAGGCGCGGCCGTCGGCAACGACCACGCTGCCCGGCTGGGGAAAGGACGGGCCCTGGTTCGGGGAGTATCGATGGTCAGCCATGCGCACATAGCGCGGTGCCGTCGGGTCGCTGATGTCCAGCTCGGTGAGCAGCGGCAGACCCGTGAACCACAACCGGTCGCCAGACAGCACGGGAGGGTAGCCGTTGGGCATGACCGACTTGGTCTCAAGCTCGGGATGCCGCTCCAGCTCCGTGTAGGCATCCCACCGCCCCACCTGGCGCGGCGCGGCGGGGTTCGACACGTCCACGACATGCAGGCCGCCGATGGTCCAACCCCAACCCGTACGCGCCACGTAAGCACGGCCATCGCGGACGGCCAGCGCCGCGGTGCCCAGGGTCCCCTCCATGCTCAGCAGGGTGCCCTCGTTCTCCAGGTCCACTCGGCCGACCACCGCGGGGGCAGCCGGATCGTGCAGGTCCAGCACCCAGACCTCGCCATCCTCGTCGCTGATGAAGGCATGGTCGCCGTCGATGTCGACGCCGGCAGGGGCGCCGATCGTCGGTTCACGGTGACGCAGTCGAAGCTTCTTCTCTCCCGTCTCGCCCGGCCCAACCGTGAGAAGACCGCGCGCACCATCCGCTGCCAGGACCAGGTCGCCCGCTGTTGCCATGCCCATGCTGGTCAACAAGGGCAGCTCTCCCTGCGGTCGAATCACCGGCAGGTCAACCAGGTCGAAGAGAACCAGATGGTTCGAATCTCGCGGTGCGACCCACCGCCGACGCAACCAGGCCC
>JBGAUA010000083.1:0-14758 GCA_044228875.1 Anaerolineae bacterium | reverse complement strand
ATCCCGCCCCTTTCGCCGCCTACCTTGAATGGGGCAGTCAGGTGCTGGCCTCCGCTTCTCCCGAGCGCTTCCTCCGCCTGGACCCCGAAGGCCGGGTGGAGACCCGGCCCATCAAGGGCACGCGCCCGCGCGGTGCCACGCCGGACCAGGACGCGCGCCTGGCGGCGGAGCTCCTGGCCAGCGCGAAGGACCGTTCCGAGAACGTCATGATCGTCGACCTGCTGCGCAACGACCTCAGCCGGGTCTGCCGCGACCATTCCGTGACGGTGCCCCAGCTCTGCGGCCTCGAGTCCTACCGCAGCGTGCACCACCTGGTGTCGGTGGTCGGCGGGCGCCTGCGGGAAGACCAGGGCGCCGTGGACCTGCTCCGGGCCGCCTTCCCCGGCGGTTCGGTCACCGGGGCGCCCAAGATCCGGGCCATGGAGCTCATCGCCGAACTGGAGCCGACACGCCGCGGGCCCTACTGCGGCGCCGTGGCCTGGCTCGGCTTCGACGGCGCGATGGACAGCAGCATCATCATCCGCAGCTTCGCGCTGAAGGGGCGCGCGGTGACCTTCCAGGCCGGCGGCGGCATCGTTGCCGACTCCGAGCCGGCCGCCGAGTACGCCGAGACCCTGGCCAAGGCCGAGGCCCTGATGAGCGCCCTGGGCGGGCGCCTGCGGCCGGCCGACGACGTGGGGGCCGGCCGGTGATCCTGCTCATCGACAACTACGACTCCTTCGTCTGGAACCTGGCCCGCACCGTCAGCGAGCTGGGCCATCCACGAGTCGTGCACCGCAACGACGCCGTGAGCCTCGGCGACATCGCCGCCCTGGTGCCGAGCCACATCATCCTGTCCCCCGGCCCCTGCACGCCGGCGGAGGCCGGCATCTGCAACGACGTGATCCGCCGCTTCGGCCCGACCGTCCCCATTCTGGGCGTCTGCCTGGGCCACCAATGCATCGGGGCGACCTACGGCGGCCGGGTGGTCCGCGCCGGCCTGCCCATGCACGGCAAGACCTCGGACATCCGCCATGACGGCCGGGGCGTCTTCCAGGGCTTGCCCCAGCCGCTGACCGTCACCCGCTACCACTCGCTGGTGGTGGAAGCAGCGTCGTTGCCGGATTGCCTCGAGGCCAGGGCATGGAGCCCCGACGGCGAGCTCATGGCCCTCAGCCATCGGGAGCATCCGGTGGTGGGCGTCCAATTCCATCCCGAGGCGGTGCTGACCGTGGGCGGCCACGCGCTGCTGGCCAACTTCCTGGCAGGGCGCATCCGATGAGCTGCGGTCCACGGCGATGACCGTGTGGCTGGATGGCGCCCTGCTGCCCGACACGGCCGCCGCCTTCCCCATCGAAGACCGCGGCCTGCTCCTGGGCGAGGGGCTGTTCGAGACCCTGCTGGCCTGGGATGGAACGGTGCTGGAAGGCGACGCGCATCTGGCGCGCCTGGCGCGCAGCGCGGGCATCCTGGGGTTGCCCCTCGCCTGGTCGCCCGCCGCCCTGGCCGAGGCGATGGTCGAGGTCCTCAAGGCCAACGCGCTCGACGGGGGCCGCGGCGTACTGCGCCTCACCCTGACCGGCGGTGATGGCCCGCGCGGCCTCCTGCCCCTCGCCGTTCCGCGGCCGCGCCTGCTCATCACCGCGCGCCGGGCGGACGCGCTGCCGACCGAGCCGGCTGCGGTCGTGATCGCGCCCTTCACCGTCTCCGCGGCGTCGCCGCTGCGCGGCCACAAGACCCTCAGCGCCCTGGAGCAGGTGCTGGCGCGCCGCTACGCCGCCGCGGCCGGCGCCCAGGAGGCACTGCTCCTGAACAGCATCGGCCACCTGGTGGAAGCCAGCGCGGCAAACCTGTTCCTCGTGCGCGACGGAGCGCTGCTCACGCCGCCGCTGGCCGATGGCGCCCTGCCGGGCATCACCCGCGCGCGGGTGCTGGCCCTGGCGGCGGAGGCGGGCATCCCGGCGACCGCCGACCGCTCCTTGAGCATCGAGGACCTCGTGTCGGCCGATGAGGCCTTTCTGACCAGCAGCTTGGTGGGGCTGCGTGGCATCGCACGGCTGTGCCCGCCACGAGACGACGCGGATGACGGATTCGTCAATGATCGTCCACTCTCCATCGGCCCTATGACCATGCGCCTGTCGGACGCCTTACGGCGCCACTGGCTCGCGGATATGAGCCGTACGTCGTCCTGACCAGAGTGCGGCAAGGGTAGCCCCGGCCAGCCGGGCTAGGGCCTGTTGGTCACCGGCTTTGGCACGTAGCATGGGGCTAGGGGCTACTGGTGGTGCCTGTGCAGCCACGCCCTAGTCCAGTCGTCAGTCTGCCGTAGCGCTCGCCTCCCGCACCAGGCGTGAATTCCGGCGCGCCAACAGTGTTGGCAGGTTCTCTCGGGACGGTACGGCGGTGCGCTACGCCGCCGTGCATTCCGTGCTAGCGCCCGCCCAACTGCAGCCCCGTCAGGAAGGTCCTGCGGTCCTGCCGCAGCTGCGCTTCGTCGTTGCTGCCGGCAAACTGCGGCTTGTGCGGCTCCGGCATCAGGCGCAGCTGGGCCTCCGGCACGTCGAAGCGGCGCAGCAGCTCGGTGTAGACCTGCTGCCCGCGACTGACCGCCAGGGCGTCCGAATCCGCCGGCGAGCAATTGGGGCAGATGCGGGAACCCGGATACGCGGCCCCGCCCTGCACCTGCAGGACGCAGTCGCGACAGGTGCGCAGGAAGCGGACCGCATTCTGCAGCACCTCGTAGGCCGCCGCCGGATCCTTGAAGTCCGTGCGGTTGGCCAGGAACTCGATGTTGACGCCCTGCTCGAAGATGACCTGCGCCGCCTGGATCTGGTTGTCCGTCACCGCCGCCGCGTCCGTGAAGTCCGATACCTGGAAGGCCTCGCCGCTGGGCAGCTCGTTGGCCTGACCGCGCAAGGCGGGCTCGGCCGCCGCCAGTTCCGTGACGAAGCTCGGGTCCATCAGCGAGGCCAGGTTGCCCACCGGCGGCAGCGCCACGTCGCAGTAGGCCCAATAGAAGCCCGCCTCGTCCAGGCGGTTGAGCACCGTGCTCTGCTCCTCCATCAGGATCTGGGCGTCGCGCAGGGTGGCGAAGGCCTCGTTGTCCAGGTCCGCCTTGAAGCCTGCCAGATCCGTCGTGGTCACCAGTCCCGCGGCGCCGCCCTGCGCCTGCCATTCGGCGATGCGCGCGACGGCCCCGGCCGGATCCCGGGTGAGGTCCTGCAGGGCCTGGTAGTAGGCCTTGGTGAAGGCCGCGAAGGGCGCCCGGTCGGCGGCCACGCGTCCCTTGCTGAACTCGATGACGTCCCACAGGATGCGCACATCCTTGCTGGACAGGAGAACCTTGCTGCCCGGCACCGCTTCCAGGGCACGGGTGGCCTCGGGCTCCCAGGCCACGACCGACTGGATGTTCTGCTCCGCGCCGGAGTTGATGAAGGCGTCCACCGCCTCCGCCGCGTCGCCGAAGGGCGCCGCCTGGCGGATGGGCGCGTTGGCCGCATGGCTGGCGAAACAGGCCATGTACTGGCTCACCGAGGCGTCGGTGAAGGCCACCGCATGCTCGAAGACGTTGTTCCAGGTGTCCACGCCGGACTTGACGATGATCTTGTCGTTGCCCGCGCTCTGGCCCAAGGGGATGGCCATGACCACGCCCTCGCCGCATTTGCGGGTGGCGTCCAGGGTGGTCGCCAGGGCCTCGTAGTCGCCGGCCTTCACGGCGTCGCATTGGCCGGCCTCGTCCAGGTCCACGGTCTCGTCGTACACGTCGACCAGCTGCAGGTCATAGCCCAACCGCTCCAGGTAACCGCCGGCGTCCATGTGCACCAGGGTGGCCATGTAGGGCGTATAGCCCAGGCTCAGGACGCGGAAGGGCTCCAGGTTCTCGCCGGAGGGCACCTGCTGCGGCGCAGCGCCTCGGTCGCCGGAGCCCGGGCGCGCCGTGGGACGTTCCGTGTCACCGAAGGGGCTCTGGGCGCTCTCGGTGGCCGAGCCGTCCGGCATGCCGATGGAGAAGTTCCCGTCGCGCAAGGACAGGTAGGCAAAGGCGCCGCAGCCCAGTGCCAGGAACAGGATGGCCAGGAAGACCCTTCCCCAACGGACTTTCATGATGACGCTCCAGCGGTCAGGTCTCGCGCCGCGGCGGAGACGGTGGAACCGGCCCGGCGACGGGTCGGCGGAACGGCTCCCGCCCGGCGAGGACCGCTGCGGGCGGTCGGCTTCCGGACGGGAGCCCCAGAGATCAACAGGTCACGACACCAGTCACTCAGACGCCGCCGGCAGCGCCATCCGACGATCCGGCCTCCTGCGTCTGCTCCGCGGGGCGAGCGGGCGCCGGCGCGGCCGGGGCGGCGGACAGGCCCATCTCGCGCTTCAGCTCCTCCAGCTTGGCCGCGCCGGCGGCGGTCTGCTGGGTCATCGCATCGCGCTGCGAGCCACGCTTGGCGTCCCACATGGCGTCCACCACGTCACGGCGGGCCCGGAAGCGAACCTCGTCCTTGGTGATCTGCTCCTCTACCCGGGCGCGGGCGTTGGTCTGGTCCCCCGGGACAAGGTCCATCATCCGCTCGCGCAGCTCCAACTGCTGGCGACGCATGCCGGTCATGCGCGCACGGGCCACCAGGCGGGTGTCGTTGCGCGCCAGCTTCTCCAGCTCCTTGGACTGGTCGATGACCATCGCGATGGCTTCCTTCTTGTCGGAAAGCGCCTCGCCCACCAGGTGCTCCAGGCCCGCCACCTCCGACTCGGCGGACGCCAGCTCCTCAGAGAGGCTGATCGCCCGCGCCTCCTCGCTCTGCTGGGTGGCGGTGTCGCCTCGCGCCGCGGCGGCCGCGGCGGCCTCGATGTGCCGCTTGGCCTCCTGGCGCACGTTGGCGGCCATGATGCGCGTCTCGGCCAGCTGTTGGACCATCATCTCCGCGGCGGCGCCCACGTCTTCGGCGGCGCCCATCTGCTGCTTCAGGTTCTCCGCCCGCTTCACGCGGTCATAGGCCAGACGCCGTTCGATGGGCACCTTGTCCTCGGCGCTGTCGACGAAGCCGGCGAAGAACATCTTGATCAGGTTGATGATGCGGTCAAGAATCCCCATGGGATTGCAGCCTCCTAAGCTGGAAGGTTCTGGTGCGGCCGTCAGGCCCGAAGCGGGGTGTACGCCCCAGGCCGATCCAGGGTCTCAAACGGCTTCCGTACGCCGCGTTCGGCCTCGCGCATGTTAGAGGATGGCCGCGGGCCGGTCAAGGCCGTCGGCACGCTTGACGTGGACCGCATCGGCGCCGATCATCTGCCCGCTCGATCCCAGTCTTCCCCTTTGCTCCGGAGGTCCTCCGCGATGTTCGCCGCCCTCAGACGACTGCAGCCGGCCTCCCTCCTGGCCCTGGCGCTCCTGGCCCTGACCGCTGGCCCGGCGGCAGCCGGCAGCGGCCCGGAGAACGCCCTGGTCATCATCGACCCGGGGCTGCCGGAATCCCTGTACCTGGGCCACCGCTACGTGGACGCGCGGGGCATCCCGGCGCGAAACGTCCTGTACCTGCGCCCCGACGCCGAGAGCTTCGCCAGGTTGGTGGACTTCCAGGGACGGGTGGTCACCGGAACCCTGGAGGCGCGGGGCATCGGAGCGCACATCGACCAGATCATCCTCGCCCCCACCCGGGCCTTCTACGTGCCGGCCGTCGGCCTGGTGGGCGTGCCCAAGAGCGGCTGCCCCGTGCCGGTGAACCGCTTCGCCATCTCCATGGCCTACGGCCTGCTACCCCAGGCGCCGGAGATCCTCGCCGGCGCCTACCGCGAGGCGGGTGATTTCGACGGTGGCAGCCACAGCCCCAACCCCTACTATGGCGGGCGCTTCCGCGGCCGCGCCTCGGCCCTGGCCTACGACGCCGGACGGCCGTGGAAGGACGGACGCCCCGACGAGGAAGGCGGCCGCCTCCTCCTGGGCAGCCTCCTGGGCTGGACCGGCGAGCGAGGCAACACCGTGGCGGAGATCGACGCCCTGATCGACCGCAGCCTGCGCGCCGACGGCACGCGGCCGGAGGGCAGCTTCTACTTCATGAACACACCCGACCAGACGCGCAGCAAGGGCCGCCTCAGCAACGACTGGCCCGCCACCATCCGCAGCCTCGAGGGCATGGGCGGCAAGGGCGCGGTGCTGCAGGGGGTTCTGCCCGAGAGCTGCACCGACGCCTCCGGTGCGGTGATCGGCTGCCACGACGCCCTGGGCGTCCTGACCGGAATCGCCGGCATGGACGCACCCGGAGCCAACTTCTCGCTGCTGCCCGGCGCCTTCGCCGACCACCTCACCAGCTTCGCCGCCACCTACGACGAGGGCGGCCAGACAAAGATGAGCCAATGGATCACCAAGGGCGCCAGCGGCACCATCGGCACGGTGGAGGAGCCCTGCACCGGCGGCAAGTTCCCGATACCCGACCTGCATGCCCATTACTTCGCCGGGCTGAGCCTGGGTGAGGCGGTCCACCGCGCCCTGCCCTGGCTGGCCTTCGAAAGCCTGCTGGTGGGCGACCCGCTGACCACGCCCTTCGCCCAGCCGCCCGAACTGGTGCTGGGCAACCTGCCGCAGGCTCCGGTGCGCGGCGTGCTCACGCTCGAGCCCAGCGCCCGCGCCGGCCTGGAGGGCGCCGCGATCCGCGGCTTCGAGCTCTACGTGGACGGGCTGCGGTTGGCGCAGGTGAACCCCCTCCCCTGCCCGGCCGGCGGCGCGGCCTGCGCGCGCCTCGCCCTCGACACGGCTCGCCTGGCCGACGGCTGGCACCAGCTGGCGATCATCGCCATCGACGACCAGGCGGCCGCGACGCGGTCGCGGGCCCAGGCGGCCATCCAGGTGCGCAACCGCGGCCGCTGGCTGAGCACCGAGATCTCGCCCGCGGAGGGCGACCCCAACACCATCTTCTCGGTCAGCGTGACGGCAGGCGGCCCGGATCGCCCGCGCGAGCTGCGCCTGTGGCAGAACGACCGGCTGGTGGCCGCCGCGCCGGGCACGGCGACGGCCCTCACGGTGCGCGGTTCGGTCCTGGGACCGGGGCCCTCCAACCTGCGCCTGGAGGCGGACTACCTGGACAACGGCCAGGCCGTCAGCCGCCTGCTTCCGGTGAACGTGGCCTGGGGGGTGGTCCCGCCGGGCGTGGTTCCGTCGGGCATCCCGCCGACGGCCGCCGACCACAGCCTGGTGGTGGCCCCCGGCGCGTCGCAGCTCTTGGACCTGCCGGCCTACCATGCCAACGGCGAGCGGGCCAGGGTGGAGCTGCTGCAGCAGCCTGAGCAGGCCACCCTGGTGATCCAGGACGGCGCCGTGCGCATCGACGCCGACTACTTCGCCTCGGGCCTGGACAGCCTGCGCTACCGCGCTCTTGACGCCGACGGCAAGCCGGGCGGCGAGGCCACGGTGCGCATTCGCTACTGCCTGCCCGGCGGCGACCCGCGCGACGACGCCCTGCGCGTCTGCCCCGGCAACCACAAGGCGTGGCTGCCGGCGGCATCGCGCTGAACCCGTTGCGGCGCAGGCCAGGGGCGCCGGGCGCGGCCGAGGGGAGGCCCGACGTGAACGCCGCGCCCGTGCCCCGCCCGCGTTGGCGAGCCCCCCGCCCTCGCCCAGGGCGGAGGCATCGGACGCTACACGCGCGGGCTGGTGGGCGCCTTGCTGGCCCTGCCGGAAACCGCCGCCGCGGACATCGTTCTGGTGGTGGGCAGGGATGCGCCACAGCCGGAAGCGGGCTCGCTTCCGGGCCTTGCATCGGGAGCGGCCGGTCCATCGCGAAGGGATGGCGCGCCGGGGCCGATCGGAAGCGTCCGCCTTCACCGCCTGCCGCTGAGCGACCGCGCCCTGACCATCCTCTGGCAGCGCCTGCGCGCTCCTTTGCCCGTGGACCGTTGGCTGGGCGGACTGGACCTCTTCCATTCCCCGGACTACACCTTGCCGCCCCTGGCCCGCGCCCGCGGTCTCGTGACGGTGCACGACCTCAGCTACCTCACCTGGCCGAAGGGGGCCCTTCCCAGCCTGCGCCGCTTCCTGATGCGCGCGGTGCCCCGCAGCTGCGCCGCCGCCAGCCGCGTGCTGGCGGATTCGGAGAGCACCAAGGTCGACCTGCAACGGCTGCTGGGCCTGAGCCCAGGGCGCATCGACGTGGTGGGCGCGGGGGTTGACGCCGGCTTTCGCCGTCCGGCGCCAGAGGCGCTGGCCGCGGCGCGCGCCCGCCTGGGCCTGCCGGATCACTTCATCCTGGGCCTGGGCACCCTGGAGCCGCGCAAGAACTTCGACGGCCTCATCCGCGCCTTCGAGCGCCTGGCGCCCCAGCGGCCGCGGCTGCAGCTGGTCATCGCCGGCGGGCGGGGCTGGCTGGAGGGGCCGATCCTGGAAGCGGCCGCGAGGTCGCCGCTGGCCGATCGCATCCACCTGGCCGGCTTCGTGGCCGACGCCGACCTGCCGGCGCTCTACAGCCTGGCCGAGGCCTTCGCCTTCCCCTCCCATTACGAGGGCTTCGGCATCCCCGTGCTGGAGGCCATGGCCTGCGGCACGCCGGTGGTCTGCGCCGACAACTCCAGCCTACCGGAGGTAGCCGGCGACGCCGCCCTGCTGGTGCCGGCCACCGACGAGGTCGCCCTGTCCGCCGCTCTGGCCCGCCTGCTGGACGACAACGCCCTGCGCGCCCGCCTGGCTGCGGCCGGCCCCACGCGAGCCGCGGGCTTCAGCTGGGCGGCGGCGGCGGAGCGGCTTTGGGCGGCGTATGGGGCGGCGCTGAGGTAAGGGCGGCAGTGGGGCGTTGGATGGGTTGTTTGTTGTTCAGGATGGGACCTAATGGGACGTATGGGACCTATGGGACGAATGGGACCTATGGGACTCAAAGGTTCATCGCGATCTCCCCATAGATTCCATGAACCCGGTTCATCCCATAGGTCCCATTGGTCCTATAGGTCCCATGGGTCCCATCCCCCCCGACACAACCCACAACCCACAACCCAACCCCGCCCCACCTACCCTACGGCCGCGGCGGCCGCCCCCCACCCCCACCCGCACGGATCGGCGTGCCACGGTAGCAGCCCACCGTATAGGGGTAGTCCAAGGTGGCGTGGTAATGGAACATCACCCGCCGACGGCCGTCCCAGTCGATCTCGTGGCTGTGGCCGTGGCAGGCGTCCAGGTCGGCGGAGGCCAGCTCGCGGCCGGCCTCGCCCCGCCGCCCGAAGATGCCGAAGCCGTCGAGGGCGTAGCCCACCACGGCCGAATGGCCTTCACCGGGATCCTCGGCACAGAGGCTGAGGCTGTGGTAATGGTAGGATCCGTTGCGCTCGGGATGGCCCTGGCAGCTGTCCTGGATCTCGTGGGCCACCGCGTCGCGGCCCAAGGCGTCCAGCCCGTTGAAGACGTAGGCCCCGGTCAGCATGACGCCCACCGGCCCCAGGCCCACGCAGCTGGCGGTGGCAGCCTCCACCGGGACGGCCGGCAGGCTCCAGGTCACCGTCTGGGCGGCGATGCGGTTGGGGTTGCGGTCATACTGGTAGGCGTCGTCCTGCGGGCTGACGGGGTAGGTGCCGGTGGCATGGCGCGGCAGGTCGTTGCCGGTCACCGACCGGACGGCGCCGGACAGGGCGATGGTCAGCTGATGCGGCCATTCCACCGCCCCGTCCACCACTGCCTTGGCCGTGAAGTCGAAGCTGCCGTCGCCGCGGATCCAAGGCCCGTCCTTGAAAGCGCCCCCGCCCCCGAACTCGGTGGTGCAGGACCACACCTTGCCGACCTCGGGGGCCGAGGAAAGCTTGCCGTCGCCGATGGGGAGGTTGGCGGGGTCGGGGGTGGCCGCGGCCGCAGCACCCGGACGGCAGATGGGGCAGACCACAGGAGTCCCCTCCCCTGGCATCGGTGTCGAGGTGCAACCCGGACAGGGGTTGCATCGCCTCCGCGGTTCAGGGCAGGTACCGAACGGCGTCGGAGCCAGGGTCGGAGTGAAGGTGCCCGTCGCCATCAAGGTCGGAGAGGGTGAAGGGCTGTCGGTCGAAACGACCGTAGAGGTCGGCCGCAGGTCCGCCGTTGGCATCGCCCCGTGCAGCGACAGGGGCAGGAGGATCCGCGGCAGTTCGCCCTCGGCCAGCCCCGCGGCAGATTCCGGCGCCGCATGCGGTGCGGGCGGGCGCAGCAGGCCCCAGCTAAAGGCCACCGTCAGGACCAGGGTCAGCACGAAGGTCGACAGGCGGGAGGTCGATGGCGTGATCATGACAGATCTCCGTGGTGACTCATGAACGGCTTCCGCGGCTTCGGTTCGCCGCGAGGATTCAGACGATCGATCCCCACCGTCCGCCCCAGCCCGTCCGCCCCTTCGGCCGTATAGCCCAGCATCCGCGCCGCCTCGGCCGGCGTCTGGCGCGGGATCAGCCGGCCGCCCAGCTTGCCGTCCGCGCCGCGCTCGATGATCAGCTCGACCGCCTCCAGGAGGCCGCAATGGTGTGCGCCGCGGACGCCGGCCAGGATCTCCTGGTAGGCGCCTACGCCCTGGACCACCACGTAGGCCTCCTCGCCGTCCTCCGCCAGCGGCAGCCAGACCTCGCTGCCGGCCGGGAAGTCGTCCGGCGGGTAGCGGCCGTCGGAGTCGCAGGTGAGGTCGCCCAGGATCACCGGACCGGCCGGCCGATGGGCACCCGTGGCCGCCAGGAAGCGGAAGGGGCGCCGGATGAGCAGCATGTCCGGGATGGCCGCCATCAAGCCGCCGTCGATGATGGCCCAGGGCACGTCCGGCGCGGAATGGTCCGGATCCCGGTGGTTGGCCTTGCGCTGGACCACCTTGAACACGTGGAAGCCCGATTCGGCCGCCACGTAGCTGCCGAACTCGAAGGTCAGCTCCGGCTGCGGCACCCCTTCGGCCGCGGCGATGGCCTTGAGGCCGGAGAGCACCCGCCGCAGGAAGGCCGCATGGTCGTAGGGCTCGCCCAAGGGGGGGATGTCGCCACCCATGTTCAGCTCCCGGAGGCTGGGATGGTCCTGCCGCAGGTCCGCCCAGACCCGGCCGGCCAGCAGGATGCTGTCCACCAGGCTCTCGACAGGAATGGTCTCGGCGGCGCCGGTCATGGCATGCAGCATCGTGACGCTGAGGTTGGGGCTGGCGGCGACCTGCTCTGCCGTCCGCCACAGGTCGTCCAGGCTCTGGCCGAAGCGGCTGATATGCCCTTCCAGCTCCCAGAGGCTGTGCACCTTGCCGAACTTCAGCCGGAGGCCCACCTCCAGCGGCGGGAGCTCGGCCCCGGCAAAGGCCTCCAGCTCGCCGGCGTCCAGCACGGGCGTGATGCGCCAGCCCTCGCGCGCCATCCGGAGGATGGTCTCGGCGTAGGGGAGGTTGGCCCTGAGCCGGCGCTCGCCCTCCGGCGGAAGCAGCGCGGCGTCGGTCAGCGGCGGAGGGCCACCGGACGCCGGCTGCAGGCGCTCGATCGGCAGCTTGAAGCCGTTGCAGACCACCCGAAAGTCCGTCGGCAGCAGACCTTGGGCGCGCAGCCATTCCAGGTGCCGCAGGTCCTGCCCGGCGCTGGTCTCGGCATGCCAGCCGGAGCGGTAGGCGGCATGGGTGATCTCGGAGGCCATGTTGGCCTTGGCGGCGTAGAAGAAGTCCAACCTGGCCTCGTAGCCGACCTCCTCGGCGATGCCCGCGGCGAGCTTGCGCCACTCCCGCGCCCGCGCTTCGACAATGGTGCTGTCGGCGATCTCCAGCGGCGTGCCATAGGCGCGCACGGCGTCGATGACCCGCAGTTCGTTGATCCACAGGTCGCCCTCCGCGTCGTAGCGCAGGTAGTCCCAGAGGCGCAGGTGGCCGCATTCGGCGCGCAGCCGCTCCAGGTAGGTCTGGGGGGCGCTCATGGCGCCGCCCGGACGAGACGGATCGGCGCCGCCGTCCCCGTCCTGCAGCCTGGCCCCTGCCGCGTCAGGTTCATCGCTAGCGCGTCGTCCGCTGCAGCCAGGGGATATGCAGGCTGTGCCGCGAGCCGGGCGTCGGCGTCCTGCCGTCCGGGCGAGGGCTGGGCGTCGCCGAGGCCTCTGTCGGGCGCGGCGTGGCGGACGGCGCGTCCGCCGTTGGGGTCGCCTCGACTGTGGCCCCGGGCCGCGGCGTGAAGGTGGGCCGCGCGGTGGCTGTGGGCGACGGCACGCCGCCGCTGACCACGACCTGAACCGTGCCCAGGTTGGAGTCCGTCTTGCCGTCCCAGGCGGCGAAGCTGAACGGGTCCTGGCCCTGGAAGCCCGGCGCCGGGATGTAGGTGGCCCGGCGACCGGAAAGGGCGACGCTGCCCCGCGCCGGCTGGCGAACGATGCGCAGGGTCAGGCTGTCGCCGTCGCTGTCCGCGGCCTGCAGGTCGATGCCGATCGACTGCCCGACCGCGGTGGTGACGCTGGCGTCCTGCACCTGCGCCGCGCGGTTGGCGATGGGCCGGTCCGTACGCGGTCCGTCGTGGCAGTTGTAGCAGCCCACCTGGAAGCCCTGCCAGTAGTCGAAGGTCTGGCCCTCGCCGGTCATTCGCCGGTCGGCGAGCATCAGGGACAGCACGGTGCCGCGGTCATCGGCACCGTGGCAGTCGCGGCAAGCCTGGGGGTTCTGCTCCGCCGGGCGATGGTGGCCGCGAATCCAGGGCTGGCCCAACGGATGCATGCGGTGCGGGCCGCCCGTGACGGTGTTGATGTTGCCGCTGTGGCAGGCGGCGCAGTCATCGATGCTGCCGGCATGGCCTTGGGCGCCCATGGCCATCAGCCGGTCATTGCCTTGCTGCCCGGGATAGAACTCGGCATGGGTGCTGCCATGGCAGGCGGCGCAGGCCAGGCCGCCATGGCCCTTGGATTCGCTGTAGAGCGACAGCCCCGCGGCGGGTACATCGGCGTTGGTGGCAAAGATGGGGTCCACCGCCTTGCGCACCGTGCCGTCGGCCAGGAAGGCGCTCGTGTAGCGCAGTTCCCCCGCGTTGGCCATGGCATGCCCGGTGTGGCAGCTCTGGCAGTCGGGAAGGTTCTGCCAGGGCTTGCGATCGCGGCTGCCCACGTCGCGCATGCCGCCGTGGCAGCTCTGGCATTGGATGGACAGGGCACCGTCGGCGGCTACGGCGCGGCCCATGGCCCCGCGCAGGTGCTGGGTCTGGGCCCCGGCATGGCAGCGGTAGCAGCTGCCCCGGTCGGTGGCCGAGTTCATGGTCTTGCCGGTGGCCGGATCGGTGACGGTGCCGTGGCGGAAGTGCATCGCGCGGCTGAGGGTGCTGGTGTCGGGTCGGCCGACGGTGCCGGGCTCGCCCGCGTGGCAGGCGGTGCAGAGCACGGGCCGGCCGGCGTTCACGACGGTGTCGTAGAGGCCGCCGGCCAGGTAGCCGGCGGCGGCCAGCCCGGCGGTGTAGACGGCGTCGCCCCGGTGGCGGTCGTCGTGGCGGCGCAGGACGTTGAGGCGGTAATCGCGCTCGGGATCCGCATCGTTCACCCAGCCGTCTTCCGGCCGGGCGGCGCCCATGGTGTTGGAGCCGTGACAGCTGCGGCAGTCGGTCTCGTCGGAGACGGGCAGCACCACGTCGGCGCTGGCGATCTCGGCGCCGGCGGCGTCGCGGGCCTTCACGCGCAGCAGCGGGTAGGTCTGGCGCCGGCCGGCGTCGTCCCAGGGCAGGATGGGGATGCCGTCGGCGCCCCAGCGGCGCGTGGCGGCGTCGGCCTTGAGCGGCTGCGGCTGGTTGGCGACACCGGGCATCCGCGCCCCGGCCGGCCCGGTGTCCGCGGCCAAGGGGCGCCCCAACAGGGCCTGCGCATGGTCCCAGAAGTTGGACTTGCCGACGGACGTGGCGTTGCGGGACCCGTTCGGATCGGCAACGGCCTCATAGCTCAAGGTGACGCCGGCGTTGTCCCGCACCAGGTGCGCCGTAGGATCGACGAGCTGCGCGCGCAGGTCGCCGCCCGGCGGCCGCATGGCGTAGACGCCGTAATCGGCGTCGGGCTCGACGATCCCGCGATCGCTCCAGGCCAGCAGACGGTAGCGGGACTGGCCCTGGGCCCGGGGCACGCCAAGCTGCCACAGGACGGCCAACGCCGCCAGGGCCATGAAGGGGACGAGCAACCAGGCTTTGCGCATGAGGGGCTCCGGGACTTGCCGGACGACGGACGGGGGCCGACAGCCGGCGGCGGTGTTGTGGCCAAGCGTATCAGAGCGGTCGAGGGAGGTCAACGCTCGTGGGACGGGCGAAGAAAGATGCGATGGGCAGGCCCATGAGCGCTGAAGCACCTGGTCTCGCACCCGGCCCCCTCCCCCGGATCGGCCGGGGGAGGGGGATCGCGCGCGGCGGAAGGACGGCCTGACGTCGGTCCGGAGTCGGAGCCTGTGGCTCAGTCGCTCAGCCGCCGCGCCAGGCGCACCAGTTCCCGGAAGCCCTGGCGGTAGCCGTCCGCGTCCCTTCCCTGCCCCTGCTCAGCCAGCTGGTCCACCATCGCCCAATCCGCCGCGCCGCGGTAGGGCGACTGGCGCAGGAGCATGCCGAAGGCGGCCACGCCGGCGGCGAAGCGGAAGTCCGGCGACGTCTGGTCCAGCCGCCGGCCGGCGTCGCGCACCGGAGTCTCCAGCAGCCGCGAGCTGTCGCCCTCCGGGGCCTTGTAGCGGAGCCGGACGAAGGCAAGCTCGCCGCCCGCGGTCGCCCGGTCGCGGGGCGGTGGGGTGGCGCCGTAGCGGAGCGGGTCGATGCGCCGGGCAGGACTGCCCGCGAGCGTGAGCTCGTAGAGCGCCGTCACCGTGTGGCCGGCGCCGATCTCGCCCGCGTCCTTCGTGTCGTCGTTGAAGTCCTG
>JBGAUA010000082.1:0-14818 GCA_044228875.1 Anaerolineae bacterium | reverse complement strand
CGTCCGCGCCGGTGACCACGGACTCGCGCACGACGGCGGCGCCGTCCCCGTGCATCACCGAACGGGTGGCCGTCACGTCTACCGATCGCCCGGCCATCGGAAGGCCATCATGGTCGCGCACCGCAACGGTCACCGCCACCGGCTTGCCTTCCGGCTGGCTGTAGCCGTTCACCGTCGCAGTCAGGCTGATGGCGGCGGGATGGACGGGTCGGTCCAGGGTGGCGTACACCGGCCGCCGGCTGGCATCGGTGACCTCGACCTCGATGGTGTAGCGGCTGCTCGACGAGCGGCCACCGGAGGCAGGCCGCAGGGGCAGGGCCGCGTCGGTCTGGAACTGGCCGGCGGCGTCCAGGAGCCCTTTGATTTCGGCCAACGGGCTGCCGCGGGTGGTCCAGCTGTTGTCAAAGACGCGGACGACGACCTCGCCACCAGCTACCGGTTGGCCAAAGTAGTAGTCCGCTTGTACGGTGATCTGGGCTTTCTGCCCATCGATGTAGTAAGGCCGGTCGGTCGCCAGGTCGACCTTGAAATCAGGCTTGAGGTAGTCCTGCACGATGAAGCTGCCGCTGAGCAGCTGCCCGCGCGCCTGGGCCTGCAGCCGCCAGACGCCCAGGCCGGCGCCATCAGAGAGCTGCAGGTCGCCGGCGATGCCGCCGAATTCATCCGGCCGCCGGGCCAGCTGCTGCACGGCGTTGCCGACGGCGTCGCGCAGGGTGATGGTCACGGTCTCGCTGACGCCCAGGGGCCGCAGGCCGGCGTCCTGCACCTGCTGCAGCACCGCCTTCCAATGCACGGTGTGGCCGGGGCGGTAGATGGGGCGGTCGGTATGCAGGTGGGCGACGACGTCGCGCGCGGGCGCCAGAGGCTGCCGCTCGCCGGCGGCATAACCGCGGCTGGGCCACCAGCCATCCAGGCCGACGACGGCCGGCTGACCCTGGACCATGGCCACCAGCAGGACGGCATCGCCGCGATCCTCCAGGCGCGCCAGTCCCTGCGGGTCGGCGCCGAAGACCTGCGTGCGCCGGCCCGCGGCATCATAGGCGCTGAAGCGGGCGTCCGGCGCCAGGCTGCCCTCAGGCTGCCGCGTGGCCCACACGAGCAGGCCGCGCCGCCCGGTCTTGGCCGCCAGGGCATGGTCGGAGTAGACCAGAAGCTCGCGGATGGTCGGCAGCACTGGGTGGGCCACCTCCACCAGGTAAAGACCGGCCTTCAGGCCATCGGGCAGGTCGAGCCGGTCGGCCCGGCTGCTGGCGTCGACCTCCTCGGCCCATACATGATCGGGCTGCAGCGCTCCGGGGTCGAGTGCCTTCAGGTCGGGGGTGGAGCCTTTGGCCAAAGCCGCGTAGCGCTCCGCGAACTGGGCGCCGTTGAGGGCGAAGAGCCGCACCTCGAATCGCGCGCGGGGGTAGCCAGGTTCAAAGGGAATGCCGAGGCCGCCGGACAGCGTGAGCTGCTGCAGCGGCAGGCCGCCGCTGAAACGCGGCTGCGCGACGGGCTGCTGCGCGGTGAAGTGCCAGCGCTGGGTCGCGGCCAGGGCCGGCCGGCCGTCAGCGTCGCGCAGGAGACCGGCCGCCAGCGTGACCGAGTAGGTCTGCTGCCCGCGGTAGATGTCGTGGGGCACGAACTCCATGTGCCGCCGGTCGCCGAGCGGCCATTCCATGTGCCCGCTTACGGTGGGCGTGATGGCCAGCGACGCTTCGGCGGAAGCCTGGTCCATGTCTCGCGTGAAGTCGACAATCACCCGGTGCCCGTTCCACACGTTCACCGCCCCGTCCAGCGGGAGCACGGCGCGGACCGGGTTCGTCTGGGCGCGGGTGGAACGGACGGCGCCGCCGCCCGCAACGCAGGCGATGACGACCAGCATCGCGATGCGCGACGGGTCACGTGGCGGGCCGACGACGGCGCGAACACGGGCGGACAAGGCGCGAACGACGGCGATCGAGGCGCGAACCATGGCAGACCTCCCACAACGCGGCGCGGCTTCCCGGACAATGCGTCCTGCACATGAAGACACGCGTGGGTTGCAGATGGAGACACTCGGGTTCGATCAAGGCCGGGGCGATCGCGGGCCGGAGGCGATGGCGGCCGCTCCGGCCCGCGATCACCCATAAGGGTTCAGGGCGCCTGCACGATCATCAAGCGAGGTCGCTCCTCGACCACCGTCGACTCATGGGTGCCGAACTCCGCCTGGTCGGCGGTGAGGGTGCGAACGAGGAAGCTGATGGTGCCGTTGCCGGTGACCGCAGATGTCACGTCGAAGTCGCGGCCGGGTCCGGCGGGAAGGGTGCTGAAGGTGTTCAGCGGCGCGCCGATGACGGTCGGCTGGTTGCCCCAGTTGAGGGCGCCCTCGGTCCAGGCGCCGCCCGTGGAGAAGTCGTTGCCGCTGCGGTAGACGTAGCCCCCACCCGTGGTCCCGTCGGCCACGTGGAGTCGCAGGGTGGCAGACTGCACCGATCCGGTGAGACCCGTCACCACGAACTTGAAGAAGCCCAACCGGATGGCGCTGCCGCCGCGGGTGAACAGGTAGGTCAAGCCGCCGAAGTTCTGCGTCGGAAAGATGTTGTCCGTGAAGCCGTCGTGAACGGAGGTGAAAGCCGCCGGGGTCGAGGTTGCGGAAACAGTCGCCGTGGGAGGCGGCGCAGTGTTCGTTCGGGTCGCCGTCGGTGGGACCGACGTGGCTGTCTGCGTGGCGGTGCTCGTTGCCGCCGAGGTCGCTGAAGGCAGCGGGGTCGCGCTGGGCGGCACCGCGGTGCTCGTTCGCGTTGCCGTCGTTGTGTTCGTCGGCATCGTCGTCGGAGGGATCGCGGTGGCTGTCCGCGTCGCCGTCGGAGGAACCGGCGTGGCTGTCCGCGTCGCCGTCGGTGGAATCGACGTGGCTGTCCGCGTTGCCGTCGGTGGAACCGACGTGGCTGTCCGCGTTGCCGTCGGTGGAATCGACGTGGCTGTCCGTGTCGCCGTTGCGGTCGCCGCCCCGGTCGCGGTCGGCGGAGGCGCGCCTGTCGACACCGAGGTCGGCGTCGCGGTGGGCGAGCCGCTCACCAGCATGATGCTGTCGTTGGCCGAGGTGGTGGTTGCTCCGGTGCGCATCTCCGCGTACACCGTATGCGTTCCCAGACCCCCCGGGATCGTCCAGGCCAGGTCATTGCTGAAGGTCTGCCAGGCTCCCCAGGGGTCGCTGTCGTTGCGCAGCCGCATCTCCGTCCAGGCGCCGTAGAGGTACAGGCTGACCGCCGTGGACGTCGTCGTGCCCCCCTCGCGGTTGATGACCAAGGGATACACCGCCGCCTTGCGACCGAAGTCCTGCGTCCAATACCGGCCGTAGGTGCCCGAGCAGCAGGCGTAGCCCACGCCCAGCGCCCGCACCGAGGTGTTCATGATGTTGTTCTTGTGGCCGCTGCTGTTCATCCAGCCCAGCATCACCGCGGCCGGCGTCGTGTAGCCCGCGGCAATGTTCTCGGCCAGGTTGTTGTAGGCGCCGTAGAAGTTCTGGACGCGGGTGGCCCAGCCGCAGGCCAAGACCAGGTTGCCCCCGCCATCGCGGTCATAGCTGTCATGGTTGAAGTAGTTGTCCTGGCCCAGGTCCGTGCTGTGGAACCGAGCCGCATCATCCAGAGCCGCCGTTCGCTTGAGCGGCGGGAGGTTGCTGAAGTGCAGCCGCTCCCGGTTGACCAGTTCCACGACCGTCTGTTCGTAGGCGGCGTTGACCACCGGCGGGACAAGCACCGCGCAGCCGCTGTAATCCAGGGAGAAGGGGCTGAAGATGTCGGCGTTGGTCCAACCGCCGATCGGCGCCGGTCCGGCTGTCGACACCGCTGCACCGACCGTCGCGCCATCCGCCGAATGCCGTGGGGCGCCTTCGGCCGGCCTGGCCGAGACCGTGGGCGTAGCCACCAGGATCGCCGTAAACAGAGCAGAGAGTCCGGGCCTCTTCGTCATGTTGCCTCCAATGCCGCGAGCTTCAAGGTTGGCGAATTCAGGCGCGGTCGATGCGCAGGACAGGTCATCGACCACGGGCCGGGGCAGGGTGCGTGTAGGGATGTGACGAAAGAGGGACCGAGGTTGGTACGGTCAGATCTGGATCGGCAGCGGTCGACCCAGGCCACGGACGCGGTGAACGGAGCGCAGAGGCAGTCGGTTCAGCCGTCTTGTCCGCTTCCCTTGCGCAGCTCCTCCTCAGCCATCAGCGCCAGGTCCTTGAGCAACTGCAGGTCGCGGGTGTCCAGCTCCCGCGGCCGATGGTCGATGACGCAGAAGCTGCCGATGGCGGAGCCGTCCGACGCGTGCACTGGCACGCCGGCATAGAAGCGGACGAAGGGCTCGCCGGTCACCGCCGGGTTGTCGGCGAAGCGCCGATCCAGGAAGGCGTCCGGCACGACCATCGGCCCATCTTCCAGGATGGCGTGGGCGCAGAACGAGGCGTCGCGCGAACCCTGGTCGACACCCAAGCCCTGGACGCTCTTGAACCACTGCCGGTCGGCGTCGACCAGGGACAGTGCCGAAATCGGCATGTTCAACAGCCGGCCCGCCATCCGCGTCAAGCGGTCGAAGCGCTCCTCAGGCCCGCTGTCCAGAAGCCGCAGGCTCCGCAGAGAAGCCAGGCGCCGCGGCTCATCGTCCGGACGGCGCGCCGATAGCCAGGCCGCGCCGCGCCGCAGGACCCAGGCGGTGATCCGGGAACGGGCATAGGCCGGGGAAAAGGGGCGGACGAGCCAATCGGTCACGCCCGCCGCTTCGGCCAGGCGGCGCTCTTTTGCCGAAACCTCGTCCGCCACCAGGACGATGGTGTCCCCGGAGCTCGGCCCCCCGGTCTCCCCCCCTTGGAAGCCCTCACGCAGTTGCCGTACCAGGTCCAGCGCATCGCCGCCCGGCAGGCGCTGGTCTAGAAGGATGAGCGTAGGCCGGGTGGCCGCGGCGGCCAGGGCAGCCGTGGCATCGGCTGCCGTCAGCAGCCGCAGATCGATCGCCCGCACCGCCGCGCCGAGTTCCGCCGCCAGGGACGCGTCGGCCGTGGCCACGAGCACCACGTGGTCCACCTCGGCCAGGGGCATCGCTTCCTCAATCGCCGCAGCGGTCTCCGGCAGCCGGCTCGTAGGCTGCCAGCGGCGCTCCAACTCGATCACCCGGCCTTCGGCGGCTGCGTGGACCTCCAATGAGCCACCGGCGGCCGCGACCCGGCGCCGCGCCTCGGCCACCACAGCGTCCAGCGCATCATCCGTGCGCCAAGGGTCGTGGTGGAAGAGGGCCAGCCGGCGTACGCCGGCCTTCAGGGCCAGATCGACCGCGTACTCCATCGTACTGTGGCCCCAACCGAGGCGCTGGGGGTACTCCGCGGCTGTGTACTGCGCATCGTGGATCAAGAGATCGGCTCCGGCGACGAATCGCGCATGGCGCAGGTCCTCGCCGGCGAGCTCGCCCTCGATGCCCAGGCCGTGGCGTCGGTCATGCGGCTCGTGGTCCGTGGCGTAGACCACCACCACCCCGTCGACCTCCATGCGGTAGCCGAGGGTGAGGGCCGGGTGGTTCAGGAAGCGCGTGGTGACGCGGATGTCGTCGATGGCGAAGCGGCCCTCCACCAACTCGTGGTAATGGTTCGTGGAGGCCGGATCTTCCAGCAGGACCGGAAAATAGGTGTAGCGCAGCTGCCCCACCAGACTGTCCTTGAGCGACTGCCCGATGCCGCGGGGACCGTACACGTCCCAGGAGCCGGCGCCGTTGAACAAGGGGGCGAAGAACGGGAAGCCCTGGATGTGGTCCCAGTGGGTATGGGTGATCAGCAGGTGCCCCTGCTCCGGGGCGGTGGCGTCCTGCAACATCGATCGGCCCAGCCCATGGGCGCCCGTGCCGCAGTCCAGGACGACGCAGGTGCCGGAGGACGATCGCAGGACGACGCAGGAGGTATTGCCGCCGTGGCGGAGCGTGCCGTATCCCGCCTGCGGAATGGAACCGCGGGTGCCCCAGAAACGGAGCTTCACCTCATTCCCACTCGATCGTCCCCGGCGGCTTCGTCGTCAGGTCCAGGGCCAGCCCGCTCACGCCGGACAAGGCCAGCAAGGCGTCCCGCAGCTCCGCCAGCAAGGCCTCCGGCAACGGGAAGGGTGTCGCGGTCATGCCGCGTTCCGAGTTGATCGGCCGCAGGATGACCAGTTCACGGCCACGGCCGTCGATCTCCAGGGGCAGGAAGACCGTCGGGCATTGCCAGATCTGGTGGTACAGGCCGTGGCGCCGCAGCCCGTCCATCACCAGAGCATCGGCCTCGCGCAGGAGATCGAGGCGCTCGCTGGTCATGGTGGCGGGCAGCACACGCAGCGCCGTGGGGGCTGAAGCGCTCAGGTTCCAGATGCAGCGGTTGATGCCCGGCACCTCTTTGTAGACGGTTCCGGCAACGCGCAGCAGGTCGTCCCAGGCGGCGTCGCCGCTGACCATGACCGGATGCTCGTAGGCCCGCAGATCGGCCTTCACGCCCACCGAGCGGATCGGCAGGGCCTGCAGGCTGAGGCCCGCGCGCGACGCCACTGCGGCCAGCGCCGGTTCGATGGCGCCAAAACCCTCGCGATCCTCACGCCCATCGGAGCAGAGCAGGCGCACGCCCAGGCCGGGGCCCGGGAAGGGGTGGCGCCATACCGCGTCATGCGGCAGGCCCAGCGTCTCACCCAACTCGCGCACTTCCACCTTGTACAGCTCGGCCAAGGGCTCCACCACCTTGCCGGCGTCGATCATCGCCTGGATGATCGGCACGCGGTTGTGGTGGGTCTTGATCGTGTCCGCCCGCCGGGTGCCGCCGGTCTCGATGGTATCCGGGTAGATGGTACCCTGGGCCAACAGGTGGCCTTCGATCCCCAGCCGCCGCGCCTCGCGTTCGAAAACCTGCACGAAGGTGTCGCCGATGGCCCGCCGCTTGGCCTCCGGTTCGGTCAGACCGGTCAGAGCTTGCAGGAACTCCGCGCTGGCGTCGACGAAGTTCAGTCGCTCGCCCAGGCCCATGTCGCGAAGCATCGCCAGCACCGCGCGGCTCTCGTCCTTGCGCATCAGGCCGTTGTCGATGTGCAGCAGCGACAGGCGCTGCGGCCCCAAGGCCTTGCCGAGCAGCACCGCGGCCACCGTCGAGTCCACGCCTCCCGAGGCCAGCAGAAAGACCGAACCGTCGCCAACCTGGCGCCTTACCTTCTCCATCTCTTCGGCCATGAACTGCGCCATGGTCCAGGACGGCTCGCAGCCGCAGATGCCCAGCACGAAGTTGCCGATCATCTCCGAACCGTGCACGGTGTCGTCCACCTCGGGATGGAACTGGAAGCCGTATCGCCGCAGCCGATCGGACGTGATGGCCGCGTAGCGGTGCTGTACCGCGCTCTCGCCAGGAAGGCTGGAGTAGCCCAGCTCCTGGAAGTCCGGCCCCACCGCGGTCACCGAGTCGTAATGGCTCATCCACACCTGTTCCACCGCCGCCAGCCCTTCGAAAAGCCGATGCTCGCCGGTGATGTGAAGGTCGGCGTAGCCCCATTCGCGGCCGCCGTGCACCACCTCGCCACCATACTGCTTGGCGATCTCCTGATGACCGAAGCAGAAGCCCAGGATGGGGATGTCCAGGTCGTAGATGGCCTTCGTGTAGGTGGAGTCCTCGCCAAAGGCCGACAGCGATGGCGACCCGGAGAGGATGATGCCCTTGAAACCGGCGAAGGCCTCGATGGGGTCGTCCGGCTGGCGGATCTCAGCCAGGACGTGCAGACGGCGGACCTTGGTGGCGATGAGGTGGGCGTACTGGCCGCCGAAGTCGACGACGGCGATCTTGTCGTGCGTCACGGACGTGAACTCCCCTTGGCTCCCGCGCTCCGGCCCGAGCGCGGCAACAGTATGCGTCCCGAAGGGGGCGAGGGACAAGCGCGGGCAAGCGGTAACTCCACCGTAACTTCCTCAGGCTACCATGAACCATGCCCACTCAATGCCGGCGGCGGATTCGTTGACCACCTCCGGCCGGGCACCTACAATTGCCAAGGTTGCCGTCCGTTCACGGGCGGCGCGGTTTGCCAAGCCCGCCGCCATGAATCGCGGGTCGGGACCAGACGCTCAGGAGAGACCCAACATGGCTGAAACCCTTACGGCAGCCCAGCCCCAGGTCGGCAGCTTCGAAGATCTGGAATCGGTCGTCATCCGCTTTGCCGGAGATTCCGGCGACGGCATGCAGTTGACCGGCACGCAGTTCACCGACACCGCGGCCATCATCGGCAACGACATCAGCACGATGCCGGACTTCCCGGCCGAGATCCGGGCTCCGGCCGGCACCTTGGCCGGCGTCAGCGGCTACCAGGTGCATTTCAGCAGCCACGACATCTACACCCCCGGCGATTCCGCCGACGTGCTGGTGGCCATGAACCCCGCGGCCCTCAAGGCCTGTCTGCGAGAGTTGAAGCCCGGCGGCACGGTCATGGTCAACGAGGACGAGTTCACGGCCAACAACCTCAAGAAGGCCGGCTATGACGCGAACCCCCTCGAAGACGGGTCGCTCAACGGCTACAAGCTCATCCGAATCCCCCTGACCAAGCTGAACCGGGATGCTCTGGCCGGCATCGCGGGCGTCAACGCCAAGGGCATCGACCGCTCCAAGAACATGTTCGCGCTGGGGCTCACCTTCTGGATCTACGACCGGCCGCTGTCAGCCACCCTGGACTGGGTGTCAAGCCGCTTCAAGGCCAAGCCGGAGGTGATTGAGGCCAACCACCGCGCGCTGCATGCCGGCTACCATTTCGGGGAGACCACCGAGGCCTTCCAGGTGCGCTACCACGTGGCGCCCGCCAGCCTGCCGGCAGGCACCTACCGCAAGATCACCGGCAACGAGGCCGCGGCCCTGGGCCTGGTGGCCGCCGCCCGTCTGGCCGACAAGCCCCTGGTGTACAGCAGCTACCCCATCACCCCCGCCTCCGACATCCTGCACAGCCTGGCGGCGCTGAAGCACTTCGACGTGCGCACGGCGCAGTTGGAGGACGAGATCGCGGCCATGGGCTCGACCATCGGCGCCGCCTTTGGCGGGGCCTTCGCCGCCACCGGCACGTCAGGCCCGGGGATCGCGCTCAAGAGCGAGGCCATGAACCTGGCCATCGTGCTGGAGCTTCCGATGGTCATCATCGATGTGCAGCGCGGTGGACCCTCGACGGGCCTGCCCACCAAGACGGAGCAGTCCGACCTGTTGCAGGTGCTTTTCGGCCGCAACGGCGAGAGCCCGATCCCGGTGCTCGCCCCGGCCACGCCCGGCGACTGCTTCGACATCACCGTCGAGGCCTTCCGACTCGCCGTACGCGCCATGACCCCGGTCGTGGTGCTATCCGACGGCTACCTCGCCAACGGCTCGGAGCCCTGGGTCGTTCCGGACCCCAGCAAGCTCGAGCCCATCCAGGTGTCGCATCCGGTGAGCTTCGGACCTCCGGCCGACGGCGCCGAGCCGTTCATGCCCTACGCCCGCGACGCGGCCGGGGGCCGGCCCTGGGCCATTCCGGGCACGGCCGGCCTCGAGCACCGCATCGGGGGCCTGTCCAAGGAGCCGGGTAGCGGCAACGTCAGCTACGCCCCGGAACACCACGCGCAGATGGTGGCCGAACGCGCCGACAAGGTGGCCCGACTGGCTGAGGTCATCGCGCCGGCCCAGGCACATGGCCCGCAGTCGGGCGAGTTGCTGGTCATCAGCTGGGGCGGCACCTACGGCGCCGTCCGCCGCGCGGTCGAGGACGCGCAGGCTCAAGGCGAGTCGGTGGCCCATGTCCACCTGCGCCACCTGAACCCCTTCCCGGCCAACCTCAAGGCGGTGATGGACGGCTTCAAGACCATCCTGGTTCCGGAGCTCAATGGCGGACAGCTGGCTTTCTTGCTGCAGGGTCGCTTCGCCCGACCGGTGATCTCCGCCCCCAAGGTCGAGGGCCAGCCCTACAAGGTCAGCGAGCTGACGGCGCATATCCGCGCCGCCCTGGCCTGACCGCCGCCAACCGCCCCAAGCAACGCGAGGCAGACAGCATGACCACCACGATCCCCGCCGGCTCCCTGAAGCCGCTCACCCGCCAAGACTTCGTTTCCGACCAGATGGTGCGCTGGTGCCCGGGCTGCGGCGACTTCGCCATCCTGGCCGCTGCGCAGCGCCTGATGCCCGAGCTGGGCATCGCCAGAGAGAACATCGTGTTCATCTCGGGGATCGGCTGCTCAAGCCGCTTCCCCTACTACATGGACACCTTCGGCGTGCACAGCATCCACGGGCGCGCCCCTACCCTGGCCACGGGCCTGGCCCTGGCCAATCCCGACCTGACCATCTTCGTGGTCACCGGCGACGGAGACGGCCTGTCCATCGGTGGCAACCACCTGCTGCACATCCTGCGACGCAACGTCAACGTCAATGTGCTGCTGTTCAACAACCGCATCTACGGTCTGACCAAGGGCCAGTACTCACCCACGAGCTTGCCGGGCCACAAGACGAAGTCCTCACCCATGGGCACGGTGGAGCAGAGCCTCAACCCCGTTTCGGTGGCGCTGGCGGCCGAAGCCACCTTTGCCGCCCGGTCGGTGGACGTGCAGAGCCAGCACCTGGTGGAGGTCTTGCGCGCGGCGGTGGCCCACAGGGGCGCCAGCTTCGTGGAGATCTACCAGAACTGCAACATCTTCAACGACAAGGCCTGGGAGGCCATCACGGAGAAGGACCTGCGTGACGATCGGCAACTGGTGCTCGAGCACGGCAAGCCCATGCTCTTCGCCGGCGGTCGCAAAGGCATCCGTCTGCGCGGCATGACCCCGGAAGTGGTGAGCATGGACGATGCCACCATCGACGAGATCCTGGTGCATGACGCCCACGCGCCCAGCCCACACCTGGCCTTCATGCTCAGCCGCATGAACTACCCGGACTTCCCGGTTCCGGTAGGCGTGTTCCGCTCGGTGGAGCTGCCGGACTACGCCCATTCGGTCATCGACCAGGTGGTCACCGCGCAGAGCCAGAAGGGCAAGGGCGATCTGGCCAAGCTGCTGCGCGGATCCGAGACCTGGACGGTGACGCCGCATCACCTGGCGCCCGGCACCAACGGTCACGGCTGAACGCCGCGCATCGTCCCGGCGTTGCCCGATCCCTGCGTCCCAATCGCATGCCGTTTTCCCAGTCAGGAGCAATAGAGCCATGGATCCGAACACCATCATCGTGCTCATCGTGGTCGGCGCCATCGCCGGTTGGCTGGCCAACGCGCTTATCGGCGGCCTGCGCGGCGGCCTCCTGGGCACCATCGTCGCCGGTATCCTGGGCGCCTTCGTCGGAAACTGGCTGCTGCCCCTCCTCGGCATCAGCATCAACATCGGCGGCCCATTGGTGAGCAGCATCATCACCGCCACCATCGGGGCCGTCGTCGTCCTGGCCATCGCCAAGCTCATCCGTTGACCCTCCCTCTCCGGCGACCCGCTCGCCGCGAAGCCGGTGGACGAGGTGCCGCGGCAGGGCTGGAACGCTAGGCGCATGAAGCTGGCAACCCTCTGCTATGTCCGCCATGAGGGTCGCACCCTCATGTTGCACCGCGTCAAGAAGGCCCGCGACATGCATGCCGGCAAATGGAACGGCCTCGGCGGCAAGTTCGAGGCCGGCGAGAGTCCCGAGGACTGCGCGCGGCGGGAGATCCTCGAGGAGTCCGGCCTGGAGGTCGGCCGACTTGAGCTCAAGGGCTTTCTGAGCTTTCCCGGCTTTCAGGGGGACGACGACTGGTACGCCTTCGTCTTCCTGGCCTTCGAGCCGCGCGGCGACTTGCTGGACGACCCCGCGGAAGGCCACCTGGCGTGGATCGCCGATGCGCAGCTGACCCAACTGCCGCTGTGGGCCGGGGATCACGTCTTCCTGCCCTGGCTGGACCGGCCCGGCTTCTTCAGCGCCTGTTTCGTGTACCAGGGCGAGACCCTGGCGCATCATGACGTGCAATGGTACGGGGCGTCGGGTGAAGCCTCCGGCCAAGGCCAGATTCTCTCAAGATAGGCGCGACACCGCGTCGACGGCGACAAACAAACAGGCCCCGCGCGCCAGTCCTGGCATGCGGGGCCTGTATCTTGCCTCGTTGTCGACGTCGGTCCGGCGAGGATGTCTGGTCGCGGCCTTCGCCCTTGGCGGCCGATCCGCCGCCGTCAGAGCGGATCAAAAGGCCGCGGGGGGCCTGAAGGTCAGGGCTGCCTGAAGCAGGTTCCGGCGAGGGTGGCGCTGTTGAGACGGCCGGTGCTGCCGGCAAGGTCGTCCTGGATCTTCAGCGTCCAGGCGCCGGTCGCGCTCTGGCCGTCGAAGGCGTTGAGGCCGCCACCGCCCTCGGTCGCCTGCCGCCGGCCGCCGCCCACCGCGTTGAGGCAGGCCGCCGTCCCGATGCCCGGCGAGCTGTCGTCGTCCAGCACCGCCTGCAGGTTCAGCCCCAGGGCGTTGCCGGCGCAGAGGTCCGTCAGCAGCTCCGAGTCCGTCACCGCGCCATGCGTCAGGAAGGCGTCCAGGTCCTCCGTCCGCGGATGGGTGATGTCGATCTGCAGGTCCACGTCCGTCACCCGGCAGGTCGGCGACAGGTTCACCACCATCGTGAACGATGCCGAGCCCGGCGCCGTCGCCCCCGCGTCAGGGATGTTGCCCGCCGTCCCCACCGGCGCGATGCCCACGCGGAAGTGGCTCGGGAACTCCGGCTGCCCCGGGCAGACCGGCAGCTCGTGTCCGCCCGGACACCACGACAGGTCCTGGTCCACCCCGAACGGGATCCCCCGGTCGCCCGCCGCCTCGTCGCCCGGGATGTCCTCCCCCAGCCGCGTGCCCGTGCGCTCCACCAGCACCGCCCCCAGGCCCACCAGGTTGCGCACCGGGAACCCGAAGCCGTCGAAGACCTCGTGCTCCCAGTAGGTCGCCGAGATCACCGCCGAACCCTTGAAGCCGTTCGTCACATAGCCCCAGGTCTGCAGGTCGATGTACTCCACCTGCCGGTCGCTCAGCTTCTGGCACACGAAGTCCAGGAGCCCGTTCTGGTCGTACAGGTAGATCGCGAAGTCCGTGAAGCCCGGCTTCGCCACCAGGTTCATGATCGCCGTCTCGCTCGTCACCCCCGAGCCGTCCAGGTCCTTCAGCATGCTCGGGATGGCGATGAGACCCACCCCCGACTCCAGGCCGCCGTTGGACCGCCCGCCGATCTGCCACTTGTAGGCCTTGTGCTCCGGAAGCAGGTTGTAGGCCAGCGCCTGCTGCGCCTCCGTCCGCGCCACGTCCCCGTACTTCAGCAAGGTCGCCACACCCACGATGTCCGGCGCCTGCACCTCGTTCGTCCCCGGCGTCCACCACACCTGGCTCTCGATGCGCACCGAACCCACCCAGCTCCCCGGCAGGTCCGCCACGATCGGCAGGAAGAAGGTCTGCGAGCCGCGCGGGCAGACCCAGTCCACCAGCGTCGTGATCACGTCGCCCGAGCGGTCCAGGAAGTACACCTTCACCTTGGCGTTCACCAAGGGGCTCAGGTTCATCACCTGCACCCCCGTGTCCCAGCCCTGGTACTCCGAGTAGATCAGCGGCCCGTACGCCACCTTCTCCCCCGTCGACGGCGAGCTCAAGCCCGTCCCGTCGTCGAAGCTGTAGGCGTAGGGCACCGGCTCGCCGATGTAGGTCATCAGGATGTCGCGCCCGTAGATGTCCACCGCCACGCCCATCCACTCCGACGCCCGGATCCAGGCCGCGCCCTGCCAGTCCGGACCCACGCAGTCCGACGCGTCGAACTGGTAGGTCTCGCCCGGCGCCACCGTCGCCACATCGCAGATCCTCGCCCGCAGGCAGTCGTCCTGCGCCTTGAACCACAGCTCCAAGGACGAGCATTCCAGCCCGCCGTTCTGGATGTACATCACCGTGTTCAGCCCCGCCTTGTTGGCGTAGACCAGCGGCACGTAGTACCCGAAGCCACCGAACACCGGGTCGTAGGCCCCCAGGTGCGTCCCCGCGATCCCGATGTACTTCGAGCTCACCTCCACGCCCGGCGTCACGTCGCCCGGGCAATGGCGCAGCACCTCCACCGCCAGGATGCCCTCGCCGGCCGCCACCCCCTGGTTGATCCCCGCGAAGTCCAGCCCTTCGTTGTAGGCCTTCTTGAAGCGGCGGTAGTCATCCGCGTCGCCCACCACCCCGAAGAACAGGGTCTCGCACATCAGGTCGGCCACCACGTCGTCGAAGCCCAGGTCGATGCCCAGCTCCGTCAGCTGCCGCGCCGTGAACTTGAAGAGCATGCCGCCCTTGGACCCCGTCGGGATCTGCGCGCCCATCAGGATCCAGGACGAGCCCGGGTAGAGCAACCCCGTGCATTCCACCTTCAGCGGACCCGCCGCCTGCGGCGGACAGAAGCCCGGCTCGCCCCAGGTCACCAGGACCGCCTTCGACGGATCGCAGCCGATGTACTGCACCTCGATCATCGCCCGGCAGACGTCATCCTGCCCCTGGAAGTTCAGGATCGGCAGGTGCACCTGGCTGCCCAGCTGCGCGTTCGGCTCCACCAGCACCGGGCAGCCGATCAGCAGCTGCGCCGCCGGCGCCACCGTCCGTGACGCCGTGTTCTGCCCGATGTTGAAGATGTCGAAATGCACCGTCCCCGTGAACGGGATCCGGTCCCCGTTCACCACCCCCGGCCGGATCCGCCCGATGTAGAACACCGACACCGTGCCGCCCACCGGGATCTCCCCGTTCCACTCGATGCGCTCGCCGTTGTTCGTCACCGTGCACAGCCCCGTCCCGGCGCTCACCGCGCAGGTGTTCTGCTGCAGCGCGATGTCCGCCGGCACGTCCGCCTCGAACTCCGGACCTGGGTTGTCCCGCTGCGTGGTC
>JBGAUA010000081.1:0-15027 GCA_044228875.1 Anaerolineae bacterium | reverse complement strand
GGCAACCCGGACGAGACCGAAGTGGTCGCCTACGACGGCAGCGGTATGCTTGCCGACGACGGCCCGCTGCGCTTCCGGATGCCGGGCCGGCACGCGTCGGCGGCGGCGGACGCGGCGCGAGCCTTGGTTCATGCGATCCTGGTGGACGCCAGTCGGGGACGCGTGACCTTGCAGACCCTCGAGCCGCGGGCCGCCGCGCCGCTGCGCACCAGCCAGGAGCTGGTCGAGCGGCGCGGCTGTGGCGGACCATTGGCCCTGCGCGGCAAGTTGGCGGCCTACGCTGACCGCTGCAGCCGCATCCTGCAGGTCATCGACCTCGGCGACCCCGATCGACCGCGGCTGCTCGGCTCGCTGCCCCTGGACATCGCCGCTGGCGACCTGGCCTGGCATGGCGACAAGATCGTCCTGGCCGGAGGGGCCATGGGCGGTTTGCTGGTCATCGACGCCGCCGACCCTGCCCGTCCCACGGCCTTGGGTCGGATGGCCGGTCTCGGAGCCGTCGGCCGCCTCGCCATCCATCTGGGACAGGGTGGCGACGCGCATCTCTACGCTTCAGACCCCGTGGCCGGGCTGTGGACCCTCGACCCGCGGGCCGCGGCCGCCGAGCCGCCGCCGCTGGATCCGTCAGCCTACCTCATCGGCGGCCCCCTCGACCTGCCTCAGGCCGCCGATCTGGTGGTGGCCGACGGGCGGCTCGTGGTCGGCGGCTGGTCGGAAGGCCTGCGCCCCTTCGACCTGGCGACGCCCGCTCAGCCGCGCCCCCTGCCCACCCTTTCACAAGGTCGGCGGGCCGAATCCCTGACCACCGATGGCCGGCGCATCTACGCCGGCCTCGGGTCAGTCGGGCTGGCGGCCCTGTCCTTCGGGCCGGAAGGCCTCGCGGAGACCGCCCGCCTGGAGCAGCCCCTGATCTGACAGGTGGCCGTCGACCGAGTCGGCGCTCCGCTCATGGGCCAAGGCCTCGGCGCCTTCTTCGCCCTGGATCCCGTCACCTTGCAGCCCCTGCGCAGCTGGGCCGCGCCGGCGCCCGATGCCTTCAAGGTCAACCGCGCCGACAGCCTGGCTCTGGACGGTGACAGGTTACACCTGGGCGTAGCCGCCTACACCTACAATCCCCAGGTCAACAGCTACAGCGATCGGCTGATGAGCCTGCATCTGGACCCTGTTCCCGGTTCGATGGCCGTGGCGGCGGGGCAGGTGACCGGGACCATCGGAAGCTGGGCCGGGCGGGTGCTGGCGGAAGACGGTCTCATCCTGGTGGCCGGAGACGGCCGCCTCTCCGTCCTGCGCGCTACCGCCGACGGCCCGCTGCCGCAGGCCGACTGGGCTTCCCCCGGTTCCGGCAGCGACCTCCTGCGCTGGACCCGCGATTGCCCTGACGGCGATGCCGGCTGCCGGCGGGACCTGCTCTTCTTGGCCGATGGCGACGCCGGGCTGGCGGTGCTGGCCTTGGAGGGGGCAGCCGCCACTCCGACGGCGACGGGCCGAGCCACCGCCACCAGCGGTGCCGACATGCCGGATGGCCGGCGCTGCTTTCTTCCGGTCCTGCTGCGCCGCCCCTGACACCGTCGGGCATCAGAATCGGAATCGGCGACCAGGGTCCGTCAGGGGTAAGCCCGACCGGGGGCTTCGGCATCCGACGCTGGTCTTCCGTGAAAACAGCGCCGCACCACGACCCCCAGAGAGGCTCCGCCATGTCCGCCCCCGTTCGACTGTGGACCGACCGCGTCCTGCGCCTGCTCATCGCCGCGATCCTGCTGCAGACCCTGTACTTCAAGTTCAGCGGCGCGCCGGAGTCCCGGCACATCTTCGAGACCGTGGGCGGCGAGCCATGGCTGCGCTACGCCACTGGTGTCGGCGAGCTCATCGCCAGCCTGCTGCTGCTCTTCGGTCCGTCCATCGTCGCTGGCGCGGCCCTGGCCCTGAGCGTGATGGTCGGGGCGATCGGCAGCCACCTCTTCACCCCCCTGGGCATCGTGGTCCAGGGCGACGGCGGCCTGCTCTTCGGGATGGCGGTGGCAGTGGCGATCGCGGCCGCGCTCATCCTGTGGATGCGCCGCCCGGAGATCAAGAACCTGCTCGGGCGTCGCGCCTGAGCGCGGTTCGCCGGTCCGCGCCCCAGCCTTCGATCCGGTGTCCCGGTGAGCCGGTGAGCCGGTGACCCAGCGACGCAGAGGCCGACGCATGGCCGCCTGTCGCGGCGCCGGAATCAGGCGCCTGCCGCAGCAGGCCTTCCGATACGCTCCCAGGCCCCGTCCAGATGGGCGTCGTCGAAGCGCTGTTCGCGCCAGACCTCAGCGCCGAGCTCCTGGCTCCCCGCCACGCGCTCGCGAACGGCCGCGACGAAGTCCGCCAGCCGCGGCGGGGCGGCTTCCGCGCGCTTGGCGCGGGCTTCCAGTTCGCTGAGCACGGCATCCAGGGCAGCGCGCGCCTCATCGCCACCAGTGGTCATGACCAGGGTTGCGTTATGTCGCACCCGTTCCAGAAGCGCCGGCAAGGGCGAGGCGCCGCGCATGAGGAGGTCCAGGCTGAAGTAGGCCGATCGGTAGGGCTCGGCGAGGGCCAGGGCCTGAGCCTGCACCTTCCGGCCCGCCAGTACGTCGCGCAGGACCAGCAGGTAGTCGCCCGCGTCCGGATCCAGACCGGGGGTGCGCCCGGCCTCCTCCAGGGCCTGGGCCAAAGCCGTAGCGCCAGCCCGATCGCGCGCGCGCAGCACGGTGGCGACCCGCGAGGCCAGCTTCGCCACCGCCTCGGTCTCCGGCGCTTCGGCGACGACTGCTGGCGGCGCTTGTTCCCTGGCCGCCGCGATGTCGGCGGCCACGGAGCGCAACCCGGTGCGGAAGGGATCCTCGACGCCCTCCAGCGCGGCCTCCAGCGCTTCGCCGTCCACCAGCCGCGCCAGCGCGACGTAGAAGGCCGCCATCCGCGTGCCGCCCTGCTCGGCCAGGAGCTGCGCTTCGCGACGCAGCCGGGCGGAGAAGGCCGGCGCCGCGCCCGGCGCCGCCGAGGCCGCGACCCGCAGCGCCTGTCGACAGCGCAGGTTCAGCCGCTCAGCGACCGACTCCGGATGCGCTTCAGGCCCGCCCATGGCCGGATCCTCGCCGCTGTTCACGCCGAACCGTCCCGCCGCTTCGCCGAGCGCCGCGGCGCTCAACGATCGTCGTCATCGAGGTCTTCGAAGCCGATGAGATCGTCGAGATCGTCCATCAGCGGGTCCTCGTCGCCGTCGTCATCAGCGCCCGTCGCCTCGAAGTCGGCGGCCATCACGCTGAGGTCGCCCATCAGCTCGGCGGTGGCCAAGGCATCCTCTACCGCCTCGTCCAGGTCCTCGTCCTCCTCCGGGTCCAGGTGCACCTGCACGCGCTTGAGCGCGCGCACCGCCGACTTGCTGCCGACGCCGCCCAGCGCGTGCACCGCCATCAGGCGCACATCATGGTCCAGGTCGAACTCCGCAAGGTTGGCCAGAGCAGGCACCGCTTCGGCCAGGGCCAGGTCGCCGGCGGCGGCCGCCGCCTCCTGTCGCAGGAGCGGATCCGGCATGTCCATGTGATCCAGGATCTCCTGGGTGAAGCCGCGGTCCATGGCATGGCCCGCCGCGCGCAGCCCGCCGGCGCGCAGCAAGGGGTCATCGGACACCAGGAAGCCGTTGATCAAGGCCTTGAGCGCGGGCCGGCCGGAATGGGCGGCCGCGGCCAGGGCCTGCCGCCGCAACTCCGATGCCAGGGACTCGTCGGACGCCACGTCCATGAGGGCGAGCAGGCCGGCCTCCATCAGCTCAGTCCAATCGTCCTCCTCCTCCGCCTGCAGCATGAAGGCGCTGAGGGCGAAGGCCGCCCGCGCCCGCACCGCATCGTCCGGATCGTCGCCGAGGGCCTGCGTCAGGCGCCGGGCGAAGGCCTCGTCCCGCCGCTCCCACAGGCCGTCGATGGCCTGGGCCCGCACCTCGGGGTCCTCGTCACCCAGCAAGGGCTCGAGCAACAGCCCGAAGTTGGCATGCAGGTCCGTCTCGGACTGCTCAACCATCTGCGTGACCAGCTCCCGCCGTCGCGCGGCGTCCAGCTCGTTCCAGAAGGCCAGCCACGCGTCCAGGTCCGACGGCCGGGCATAGGCCAGATGGCGCATCTGCCCCGGCTGCAGGCGCTCGCCGGCCCGCAACCTGGCCAGGGTACCCGCGAAGTCCGGCGCTTCCCGGAAGAAGGGGTCGTCGTCGTCCTCCGCCATGTCGGCGAAGAGTCCGCGAGGATCGATCATGGCTGCTGGCTCCAGGCTGGGGCGGCTTCAGCGCGCGCCGAAGACTTCGAACACGGTGATGGCCAGCATCAGGCCGATCACGAGCGCAAAGCCCACGAGGTGCACCACCGCCTCGCGACTCGGCTCGATGCGTCGGCCGCGCAGCGCCTCCACCATGATGAAGATCAGCCGACCGCCGTCCAAGGCCGGGATGGGCAGGAGGTTGATCACCCCGAGGTTGATCGACAGCAGCGACATGAAGAGCAGGAAATCCTCCCAGCCCTGCCGTGCGAACTGCTGGCTGAGGCGGCTGATGCCCACCGGGCCGGCGATATCGGCGGTGGACGGCGAACTCAGCATCGCAGCCAGGCCGCTCACCATGGCGCCCATGATCTGCACCGTCTTGACCGGGCCGTGCGCCAAGGCCGCGGGCCAGCTGAGGAAGTCGCGCATGGTGGGCGGACGGATGATCACCCCGATGATGGCCCGCCCGGTATCGACATCCGGGCGCGGGGTCATCGTCAGCTCGACAAGACTCGGGCCGCCACGCAGCACCAGCGGGTCGGCCGCCGAGCGTCCCTCGAAGGTCCACAACAAGTCGCCGGCGTGGACCGTGCCGTCACCCTGGACGACCTTGGCCACGCTGCCGCCGACCACCGCCTCGAAGCCGACGGCGGGCTCGGAAAGGACCTGCTCCGGATCGGCCTGGAAGGCCACGAACTGTGCGCCGCGCAGGACGGTGACCGCCATCGGCTTGCCGCCGCGCGCATTGGTGGCATTCATCAAGGCCCGAATGGCCTCGGTCTCGGCGGCATCCGCCACGGTGTCCGCTTGCGTCCCGGTGGCGGTCAAGGCCTGGCCGTCGATCGCCAGCACCACGTCGTCGGCAAGGATGCCCGCGGCCTCCGCCGCACCCCCGGCGGACACCGAATCCACCTGAACCAGGGGGATGTCCTCGGGCACCTCGGCAGGCACGCCCATGGCCAGAGCCAGTCCGCTCAGCAGGACGGCGGCCAGGAGGAAGTTGGCCAGGGGCCCGGCGAACAGGACCGCGGCTCGCGCCAGCTTGGGTCGCGAGGCGAAGGCGCCGGGCACGGAGGGATCGTCTTCGCCCGCCAGGCGGACGAAGCCGCCGAGGGGCAGGATATTGATGGTGTAGTCGGTGTCTCCGTAGGTGAACAGCTTCATCAGCCGCGGCGGAAAGCCGATACCGAATTCGTCCACCCGGACCTTGTTGATCTTGGCCAGGATGAAGTGACCCAGTTCATGGATCATCACGAGGGGAAAGAGGGCCAGGAAGAAGTAGCAGATCTGCGGAAGAGGTCCCGGCAATCCGTCGATCATCTGGAACATCGGGCGCGGCGCTCCTTGGCGCGGAAGCAGAGCGGTCCGGCGGTCGGACCGTCCGTTGACTGTCGAGGCCAATTGTAGCAGTGCGCAGGGGCGCGTGGGCGGCGGTGGCCGCGCCGGACCGCTTCCGGCCGGGCCTGTCAGCCGGCGGTCACGGGTTCCGAGCTTGGGCATTCAGAACATCCGTGCTATGCTTTGCGTATCGCAGCAACCGCCGTCGCCCCCGCGACACCCGTAAACCCAGGAGTCAACATGACACACGTCAACCACGGCCGCTTCATGTGGCACGACCTCATGAGCAAGGACGAGGACGCCGACCTCGCCTTCCTCAAGTCCCTCATCGGCTGGACGGTGGCCGAGCGCGACATGGGCGACATGGGCCGCTACGCGATGCTGATGGCCGGCGAGACCGGCGTCGGGGGCATCATCGACATGTCCGAAGTTGAGGCGGTCACCGCACATTGGGTCGGTTATGTCGTTGTATCAGACATCGACCAGGCCCTGGCCACCATCGCCGCTGAGGGCGGCAAGGTCCTGTCGCCCGCCATGCCGATCCCCGATGTCGGGCGCACCGCCGTCGCCATGGATCCCAGCGGCGCCGTCTTCTCGCTGTTGGAGCCGGCGACGGTCGCTTCCATGTTGCCCGAAGGCGACTGGGGCCCCGGGCGCTTCTGCTGGTGGGAGTTGATCACCACGGATCCCGCCGGCGCGCAAGCCTTCTACGGCAAGGTCCTGGGCTGGGGCTGCCACGAGATCGACATGGGCGGCCGACCCTACTGGCTCTGGACGCAGGGCGAGGAGGCGATGAACCCCGGTGGCCTGATGCAGCATCCAGATGGCGGCGCCGGCCGATCACATTGGCTGTTCTATGTGCTGGTGGACGACGTCGACGCCTCTACCGCGCAGGTGGCGGGGCTGGGCGGAACGGTCCTCTCAGCACCCATGGATGTCCCCGGTCAGGGCCGCATGAGCGTCATCGCCACGCCCAGCGGCGCGGCCATGGCCCTGTTCCAGTCCGCGCGCAGCTGAACCGCGACGCCCAAGGGCGTCGGACTGTTGAACGGATCCTTGCAGGCGGAGCGGGCGGTCTTCCACGAGGGAGGCCGCCCGCTCTGCGTCGGGCCAGGCGGCAGGTCGCCTCAGGGATTCGGGGCGGCGGGCGCGGCCTTGACGTGCTGGTCGAAGAAGGCCACCGAACGGCCGAGCGCCGTTCGCAGGTTCGCCGTCAGGTTGTGGTCGTCGCCCGGGTAGACGAAGAGCTCGGCCTCCCGTCCCGCGTCCGCCATGCCCTGCGCCAGGATCTCGGAGAACAGGACCGGCACGTCCTTGTCGGCGTCGCCATGATGCAGCTGCAGCGGGCCGGCGATGTCGACGAGGAAGGAGTTGGCAGAGATGCTCTGCCAGAACGACGGGTTCTCTTCCGGGCTGCCGAAGCGGTCCACCAGGTCCGTGCGCCAGCCGCTGCGCCGCGTGGCGGTGGCCGGCGGCGCTCCCGGTCGGCGCCAGCGCTGGAAGAGGTCATCGTAGGAACCTACCACCCCCGCCCAGATCACGCCGGCCTTCACCGTGTCGGTGACCACCATGCTGCGGAGCGTGATCCATCCGCCCATCGAGTGGCCCCACATCCCCACCCTCGCCGGGTCGGCCAGAGGATGGGCGCGCACCGCCGCGAGGCCGTGCAGCACGTCCACGGTGTAGTTGGGGCTGCCGTAACCACCGCCGGCCTGCCCTTCCGACGACCCGTGGCCGCGGTAGTCGCTCTTGAACACGATGTAGCCCGCCCGGGCGAAGGCGTCCACGTAGGCCACGTAGCGTTCGGTGGTGCGGTACTGCGCGGGCGGGATGTAGCCGTGGTTGAAGACCACGATCGGCCAGCCGGTGGCCGGCGGAATGCCTTGTGGCACCGTCAGGAGGGCGCGAATGCGCAGGCCGTCGCTGAGGTAGCTGACGACGCTGCGGTCGTAGCCCGCGGCGGGGGGCAGTACCGCTTCGGTGAGCAGCGCATCGGCCGGGTACCGCCGTTCCCTCAGCCAGCGGATCTGCAGCGGATGCGCAGTGGGCGTGGGGCTGGCGGTGGGCGTCGCCGTCGCCGCCGGGCTGGCCGTGGCCGCCGCGGTCGGCGTGGAGCGCGGGCCGAGGATGGCGCCGCCATCACAGGCCGACATCAGGCTCGCCGCGCCGAAAGCGGCAAAAGCCGGCATCATCCATCGACGGCGGTGGAAGGCGCTCACACGTCCAGGTTCTTGACGTCCTGGGCATGGGTCATGATGAAGCGCTTGCGCGGCATCACCTCCTGGCCCATGAGCATCTCGAAGGTATGGTCCGCCGCGGCGGCGTCCTCGACGGTCACCCGGAGCAGCTGGCGCCGCTCCGGATCCATGGTGGTCACCCAGAGCTGTTCGGCGTTCATCTCGCCCAGGCCCTTGTAGCGTTGGATGGTCGGGGTCCGGCCGTCGCCCCATTCCTCGATGACCTTGTTCTTCTCCGCTTCGCTGTAGGTGTAGCGCTCCTGGCGGCCCGACTTGACCAGGAAGAGCGGCGGCTGGGCGATGTAGAGATGGCCGTTGTCGATGAGCGCCGGCATGTAGCGGTAGAAGAAGGTCAACAGCAAGGTGCGGATATGGCTGCCGTCCACGTCGGCATCGGTCATCACGATGACCCTGTGGTAGCGCAGCTGCTCCAGGCTGAGGTCGTCGCCGATGCCGACACCCAGGGCCAGCACCAGGTTGCGGATCTCATTGTTCTGCAGGATCTTGTCCAGGCGAGCCTTCTCCACGTTGAGGATCTTGCCGCGCAGCGGTAGGATGGCCTGGAAGTGCCGGTCGCGGCCTTGCTTGGCCGTGCCGCCGGCGCTGTCGCCCTCGACGATGTACACCTCCGCCTTGGTGGGGTCGCGGGTGGCGCAGTCCGCCAGCTTGCCGGGGAGCGTACCGCTCTCCAGGGCGCTCTTGCGGATGACCAGGTCGCGGGCCTGTCGGGCGGCGGCGCGCGCCCGGGAGGCGGTGAGGCATTTCTCCACGATCGCCCGGCCGTCGCGGGGATGTTCCTCCAGCCACTGGGTGAAGGACTCGGCCACCGCCGTCTCCACCTGGTTGCGCACCTCGGCATTGAGCAGTTTGACCTTGGTCTGGCTCTCGAACTGCGGATCGGGCACCTTGACGCTGACCACCGCCGTGATGCCTTCGCGCACATCGTCGCCGCTGAGGTTGGCGTCGGCGTCCTTGAGCAGGCCGGCCTTGCGGCCGTAGTCGTTGATGACGCGGGTGAGCGCCGCGCGGAAGCCGGTCAGGTGCACGCCGCCGTCAGGGGTGATGATGGTGTTGGCGAAGGTGTAGGTGTTGTCGGTGTAGGTGTCGGTGTACTGCCAGGCCGCGTCGACCTGCGTGCCCTCGAGCTCGCTGGCCACGTGCACGATCTCGTGCAGCACGCCGCGCCCGCGATTGAGGTAGCGCACGAAGCTCTTGACCCCGCCATCGAAGTAGAAGGTAAGGTCGCGCGCCGGCTCCTGGCGCCGGTCGGAGAGGTGCACCATGACCCGCCGGGTGAGGAAGGCCATCTCGCGCAGCCGCTGCTGCAGCAGGTCCCAATGGTATTCGGGAGACTCGAAGATGGTGTCGTCGCGGAGGAAACTGATCCGCGTGCCGGTGGACTCGCCGGGCTCCATGTCGCGCAGCCGCGCGACGGGGCCTTGCGGGATGCCGCGTTCGAAGCGCTGGAGGTACACGCCGCCGTTCTGCCGCACCTCGGCTTCCAACCAGGTGGACAGCGCGTTCACCGCCGATACGCCCACGCCGTGCAGTCCGCCCGACACCTTGTAGCCGCCGCCGCCGAACTTGCCGCCGGCATGCAGCTTCGTCATGACCGTCTCCAGGGCGCTCACGCCCGTCTGCTTGTGCATGCCCACGGGGATGCCGCGCCCGTTGTCGTTGACGCTGATGGACATGTCCGGATGCATGACGATGTCGATGCGGTCACAGGCGCCGGCCATGGCCTCGTCGACCGCGTTGTCCACCACCTCGAAGACCATGTGGTGCAAGGCCTTGATGTCCGTGCCGCCGATGTACATTCCCGGCCGCTTGCGCACGGCTTCCAGGCCTTCGAGGACCTGGATCTGGTCGGCGGTATAGGTCAGATCGACGGCGGCGCTGTTCGATCGCGAAGGGGTCATCCCGAGATCCTGAGGTGGGGGCCAAGGGTTGGATGGGGCGGTCGCCGCCGAGCGGTGGCGGGCGCTGCGGGGCCGTGACCCGGTGGTCGTGATCCTGGCGAGATCTGTCCAATTCTACCGGACGGATGTTCGATGGGCAAGGTTCGCGCCTCTGCTTCGCGCCGCTCAGGCGCTATTGTCCGTCGGCCAACCAAGGCAGCAGCAGGCGCCAGCTCGGCTGCGTCGCCGGGGTTTCGGGCGCTCGGGTCGGGGTCGCGGCCGGGGCGGCCGCCCGCAGCTGGATGATGGCCAGTCCGGCCGTCCCCAGGGACAGGTAGGCCATGTCGCCGACCACGGCGACATGCTCCACCCCGCCGGTCACCGCCTGCGCGGCGACCTCACGCGGCGCCGCCGGGTCGTGCACGTCGAAGACGCGGAGCCCGAAATCCTTGTCGGCCACGAAGAGCGCGTCGCCGACCAGCTGCAGGTCGCGGAAGTAGCCGTCGGTGTCCACCGCGCCGATCACCCGCCGACGCTCCGGATCCGCGGCGTCCAGGACGCGCAATCCGCTCTCCCCGATCGAGGCGTAGACGATGTCGCCGGCCGCGGCGACACCGTAGACGACGCCGATGGGGTCGGCCTGGCCCAGTTCCCGGGGCGCCGCCCGGTCGCGGACGTCGAAGACGCGCAGGCCGTCCAGGTCCGCGACGTAGGCGCGGTCGCCGACGAGCCGCAGGTCGTACGCGAGACGCAGGGTGGCAAGCGATCCCGTCTCGCGGGGCGGGGCGGCGCCGCTGGTGTCGAGCAGGCGGAGGCCGTGGCGCCCTCCGTCGGCGGGCGCTTCCAGCACGGCCGCGCCCGTCGCGTCGATGTCCAGATCCATCACCCGCCGCGGCGCGATGTCCCAGCGGCCGGCCAGCAGCGGGCGCGAGGGGTCGCTCACGTCGATAACCGCCAGGCCAGCGGCGCGATCGGCCAACCAGACGCGCCCGCGGTCATGGCGCAGCTCCATGGCGGTGCCCGGCGTGTCAAGACCGCCCAGCAGGCGCGGCGCCGCCGGCACCTTGACGTCGAAGACCCGCAGCCCGTAGGCGCTGTCAGCCACGAAGAGCCGGTCGAGGTCGGCGGCCGCGGCGTTGGCCTGCACGGGCAGATCCGCCAACGCCGCCAGCTCGCGCGGGGCCGTGCCGTCGGCCACGTCGACGATGTGCAGGCCGGTGGAACCAGCGGCCACGAAGGCGGTGTCGCCCTGCACCCGCAGGTCGCGCGCCTCGCCGGCGATGGGCAGCGAACCGAGCGGCCGCGGATCCTCGGGGTCGGTGATGTCGATGATCCGCAGGCTGTCGCCATCGGCAAGGAAGGCCCGGTTGCCCGAGATCTCCACCGCCCAGGCCTCACCCGGCGTGTCCAGGTCGGCCACCCGGCTGATGTCCGTCGGGTCGCCAAGGTCCAATACGACCAGGCCCCGGTCGCCGTCGGCCACGAAGGCATGCCGGCCGCTCACCGCCACGTCGCGGGCCCATCCGGGAGTCTCCCGCTTGCCGACCAGGACGGGAGCGCTGGGCCGGCTGATGTCCACGACCCGCAGACCGATGCGGTCGGCGATGTACGCGCGGTCCCCGAGCAGCTTCAGGTCCCAGGCCTCACCGCCGTCGACCGGAATCAGGGCCACCTCCCGCGGGGCGCGCGGATCGGCCACGTCGAGCACGTGCACGCCCACGGCGCCGTCCGCCACGTACGCGTGGCCCGCGGCGACGCGCACGGCCTTCGCGCCCTTCATCTTCTCCCCCGCGCCGATCAGGACGGGCGACGCGGGATCGCGGGCGTCGACGACGCGGAGCCCGAACGCACGGTCGGCGATGTAGACAATGCCGCCGGCAACGCTCAGCTCGTCGATGACCGCCGGCAGTTCCGCCGACTCCGACAGGATGCGCGGGCGGCGCGGGTCGGCGATGTCGACGATGCGCAGGCGCGAGCCTACGGCTACATAGGCCAGGGCACCCTCGACATCGACCGCGCTGGTCCAGCCACCTAGGTGGGCGATGATCCGTGGCGCCAGGGGTGCCATCTGCCGCGGCGCCGCCAGAGGCGCCGGCGCACCCGCGGACCAGCCGACGGCAAGCAGGGCAACCAGCGTGGCCACGACCAGGTTCAGGCCCGCGGGCTGAAGTCTACGGCGGCGCCGCTGCGCCTCGGACGGAACGCTGGTCAGGGTCACGAGATCCTCCTGCGAACGACCGCGGCCGGCGGACGCCGGCGCGAATTGGCGACGGAGTCTTAGCACGGGCAGGCCCGGCTGGCCAATCCTGGAGCTGACCAGCGCCTCTCCAGCGGGCCTGCGACAAGACCGCCAAACACCCGGCCCGACGGGCCGCGGCGCAGGTGAGCAGGACCGATGGTTGACCGGGATGCTTGACGCAAGGCGTCACAAACGCTATATTAAGTCCAGCGTAACCGTTTGAGCTTTGAATTCAAGCCTACCCCCAGGCTGCGAACGAGGTCGACATGCCCAGAACGATCACGCGGCTCAGCGCCTTCCTGTTGATGGCGCCGGCCCTCGTCCTGACCGCCTGCCAGCCGGCCTTCAGCCTGCTGGAAGTGGTCGCCGAGCGCAACAACGCGCAGACCGCTGCCGCGGGCGGCCGCGAGCAAGCCCGGCCGGGAGACATGGATTCGGAGGTCGCGCCTGTCAACGCGCGCGACGCCGCTGCCGCCGGCTCGGCTGACGCCGATCGGCCCGATACCGCGCTCGAGGCGCCCCTCCAGGGGGATGACGGCGGCGCCGAGAACGCGCCCGAGCAGCGGCCCGGCATCGTCTACGCGGCGCCCTTGGCCACCGCCACCGTGGCGCCGCCGCCCACCTCCACAGCCGATCCGTTCGAGGCCGCCGGCGATCCGATCCGGCTTGAGATCCCGGCGATCCAGGTGGACGCGCTCATCGAGTCCGTGGGGTTGACGCCGCAGGACGCCATGGACGTACCCAAGGGTTGGATGAACGCCGGCTGGTACCACAAGGGCTTCAGGCCCGGCGAGGCCGGCAATGCCGTGATCGCCGGCCACCTGGATTCCAACACCGGGGGTCCGGCGGTGTTCTGGGCCTTGAACCAGCTGCTGCCCGGCGACGATGTGTTCGTCACCTACTCCAGCGGACTGCGCCTGCAGTTCCAGGTCGAAGGCAACCAGGTATACAACCATGACGCGCAGGGTCAGATCATCGACAGCATCTTCGGGCCCAGCCAGACCGCGGACCTCAACCTGATCACCTGCAAGGGTGCTTGGGACTACGGCAACGCGACCTATGCCGAGCGGCTCGTGGTGTTCACCCGGATGGTCGGCGAAGCGCCGATGGCCGCCGCCGGCCAGTAGCGACGTCCGGGCGGCGATCGCGCCGAGCATCGACGGGCAGCCCCACCCGAGCGCCGGACCTGTCATGCCGATCGGCCGCACCTCGCGAGCCACAGTCAGGGCCGCGGCCGGAGCCGCAGCCCTGACTGACGTCCGGCATCAGCTGCCGCGTCGCAGCAGCGGCAGGTAGATGGCGCCCGACGGCTCCGCCGTCGGCGGCCGAGGCGTGGCGGTGGCGCTGGGCTCGCGGCTGGGCTGGGGGGTGGCGGTGTCCGGCCCTGAGGTCGGGGTGAAGGAAGCGGTGGGCAGCGGCGCCTCGGTGGGCGAGGCGGTCGGGGTGGCGGATGGCGGTACGGGCGTGACGGTGGCGGTCGGCGGCGACGACTGCGTCGCCGTGGGCGTCAATGCCTTCAGCGCCGTCAGGGCCTTGTCGACCTTGATGGAACTGACCGAGTTGCCCCCTACGTTGGTCGTTGGCCGCTGGCCGTTCTCCTTGAGCACCGCCTCCAGGGCGTCCTGCCTGGCCCAGGGCACCGCCTGCATCAAGAGGGCCAGCGCCCCGGCGACATGCGGCGCCGCCATGCTGGTACCCTGCTTGCTCCCGATACCGTTGCCCGGGACGGGCGCGTCGATGTCGACGCCGGGGGCCAGCAGGTCCAGGGTGACGCTGCGGTTGGTGAAGGAGGCCAGCTTGGCGTCGGCGCCGATCTCCACCGCGCCCACCGACACCACGTCGTCGATGCAGGCCGGTGCCCCCATCTTGGTCGGCGAGCCGTCATTGCCGGAGGCGGCCACGCTCACGACCCCCTTGGCCCGCAGCTTCCCGAAGGCCTGTGTCAAGGCCTTGGTGTAGGCGTCGGCCTGGTTGCAGCTGCCTTCGTAGAGCAGGTTGGTCCCCAGACTCATGTTGATGATGTGGATGTCGTCGCGCTTGAGCAGGAGGTCCAAGGCCTCCAGCATGTCGGAGCCGGCGCCGGTATTGCGCGTCTCCAGGAACTTGAGGGCCACGATCTCGGCACCGGGGGCCATCCCGAAGCCGGCCTTCTTGCCCCGGCCGGCGATGGTACCGGCGACATGCGTGCCATGGCCGTCCTTGTCATCGGCGACCTTGCCCGCCGGCCCGCAGCGGTCCTTGGGCACGAGGGTGCAGATCTGGTCGACGATGGCGTCCTTGAGGTCGATGTGGTCCACATCGACGCCCGTGTCCATCACCACGACCCGGATACCCTTGCCGGTAACGCTCTGGCGCTTCAACCGATCGGCACCGGTGAAGGGCACGCTCTCGTCGAGGTAGGCGTGGATGGCCGGGTCGGCCGCCACGGAAAGCCCTGGGATGCCGCTTGCCGCCAGGCGGTCCAGACCTGCGGCGCTGATGGTCCCTACCACAGCGCCGATGGCCTCGAAGCGCTGCGCGAGGGCAAAGTCCGCGCCGAGCGCCGCGAGGAGGCGCCGCTGTCGAAGCAGCACGGCGGCATCACTCAACCGCTCGTCGGCTTCGGCCACGCTGATGATCACCTGTTGCCGGCCCCCGGTGGCCATGGCCTCCCGCAGACCGGCCGCCACCTGTAGCGGCGGCTTGGCGGCCCCGACCGTCGGGGGCGCGAAGAGCGTCGAGCCGAGGATCAGCAACAGGGTGGCAAGAGACGGTCGGAACGGGTAGGCCCCGAGGCAGGTGATGGACATGTGGGAGACCTCCAGATGGGGCGCCGCCGCGAAAGGACCGGCGCCGACGATGGTGTGAGGCGACCGACGAGCATCCGGTCAGGGCCTTGGCGTGTCGGCTGCGGGCAGCTGCGTTGTCGGCAGCAGTCCATAGCGCTCACCGCGCAAGGCGGCGCGCAGGGCCAGGCGGTCGTCCCAGGCGTATTCCTCGTCGCCGAAACACATGCTCTGCTCGTGGCCCTTGCCACAGAGGAGCAGCACGTCGCCGGCTTCGGCCAAGGCGCAGGCATGGA
>JBGAUA010000080.1:0-15039 GCA_044228875.1 Anaerolineae bacterium | reverse complement strand
GCGGGGTTGTGGGTTTTGTGCAGCGCGGGCTCGAAGGTGCTCTCGGTGAGGAAGAAGCGGCCGTAGGCGCCGAAGTGCTGGCCGTCGAAGCTGCCCAGGCCGCGCACGACGGGGGGGATGGTGACCTTGGGCACCGTGCCGACGAAGACCTGCGATCGCGTGCCGACGATGGCCTGCACCTCGGCCACCAATCGCCCGTAATCGCTCTTGAACTGGTTGACGCTCGTGAGGTTCCAGCGCTTGTAGCGGCTGACGGGGTCGGCGGGCACGATGCTGCTGCTGTCGGCCATGTCCCTCACCTGCAGATCCAGGACGGTGCCAAGGCAGTCGTTGGCTCCCAGCCAGATGATGAGGATCTCCGGTTCGCCCTCCGCTTCCACCAGCTGTCGCAGGCGATCGACCATGGTGGAACGTCGCAGCTCCCGCCGGTTGCCGGGGTTGAGGACCATCTTTCCAGTGCGGTATTGCGACGCGGAGGGACTGCTGAAGGGGTCGTCGGCCCTTCGGCCCTCCTCCTGGGCGATGATGGCGTCGCAGGCCTCGGGGGTCAGGGCGATGGCGTCGTGGACCGTAAAGCCCCAGACAGCCAGGTTGTGGTAGGTCTCGGACACCGGCTGCGGCCGGTCACCTTCCCCGCGCTCGTAGTATTCCTCGGTCGCGTCGAACTGCTGGGCCAGGCGGAAGGGAAACTGGACCAGCCATTCGAGGGTGGACACGTCTTCGCCGGTGGCGCGCTGCACGAAACGCAGGGCCTCCTCGATGTTGAAGGGCAGGCCGAGCACCTGGGGCCCGTCCGGATCGTCGGGCGGGCGGCCTCTACCGGGGATGACCGGGAAGCGGAAGTCGGTTCCCGGCGCCATTCCCAGCGCCTTGGCGATCATGCAGGGATAGGACAGGTCGGTGCGCCAGATGGCGCCGCTCTGGAAGCCCTGGGAGAGGCTGTCTCCCAGGACGGCGAGCTTGGGCTTGGGCATGGATCGACCTCCTGTGTTCACTGGGCGTCGCCAAACGCCGCGACGCTAGCGAGGGACCATCGGAGCGCCGATGCCGGTGATGGCCGGTGCATGGGCTCACGCCCGGCGGTCCCGAATGAAGACAGCGTATCGGGAAAGCAGGCAAGCCACACGAAGAACCGGAGGAATACCGGTGGCGGCCGGCATCGTCAAGCCCCTGCTCGATCCCCTTGCTAAGGATCTCTTCGTAGCAGATTCAGTCCGGTCGCCGCTTTCAACTTGATTCAACGCCGGCGGTTGCAGGCGTCAGGCGGCAATACCGGTGAGGGGCAACGCGGAACGGACGCCAGTGGCCTCATTGATCACCACCAGCTCAGAACTGTTCGGCTGGGATAGCTGCGCGTTGGCATTCAGGAGCTCGATACCATACACAGTGCCGTCGGGGGCCATGTCCACGACGACTTCGTCGCTGATGCGGATCGACTCGACGTCACCGACCGGGTCGGTCCGTAGCCGCAGGTAGGCGATGTTGTAGCGCGGATCGTAGGTGAATTCCATGGTTGGCCTCGCAGAGTCAGCTCTAGAAGAATCGGGCGATGACGGTAATGACGAGCCAACTGTCATCGTCCTCGACGGCATAAGCCTCCACCTGTTTGGTCGCGTAATGTCGTCCGCGCCAGACGTCGTCAAAGGCGAAGTTGCGCCGGAATCCAATGCGCTCGAACTTGGCCTGAAAGCGCTCGCCGTCGGTCACGGTAGCGATCACTTCTGCTTCGACGACGCCGCGTTCGATCAAGCGGCCCGCGGCGTGAGGGTGGAGACGCACCGTCGTGGACATGGGCAACCAGTGTACCAGACGGCTTGAGGCATGCCAATGAACCGCAAAGGGGAACGCGGCCATCGTGGGCGTTGCGGCAGGAACGATCGCTGACCTGTGCGCCAGATCTGCCGGCCAGCATCCGGAACACCGCCTCCCACAGCAGCCCGTGGGTGTGGGCGGACTGACGGACATCGTCCCACACGGCGGGAGCGCCCTTGAGCAGGCTGTCCTGCTTGATGGTGCCAGGCCAGTCCAGCTTGAGTGGGTCGGCGCCGGAGATGCCGGCCTTCTTCATCGCGGCGAGGAACAGCTCGGCGACGATGCCATAGCCGACGGTGCTGGGATGGGCACCGTCGAGGCTCATGAGGCCACCGCCTTGCCGCTGCCCCTGCTCGGCCGTGTCGAGCATGAGCAGGCTGGGGATGGGCTTCAGGCGCAGGAGGGGATGGTGACCTTGGGCACCGTGCCGACGAAGACCTGCGATCGCGTGCCGACGATGGCCGGTGCCTTGACTCCCGCCTGGCGTCCCGAATGAAGACAACGTATCGGGAAGCAGGCAAGCCACAAGAAGAACCGGAGGAATACCGGTGGCGGCCGGATCGGCGCAGCGACGGGTACCTCCTCCTGCGCGAGCGCTACCGCTGACCCTGCTCACCTGGGATACGCCGCGCGTGGCCCTGGCGGCATTCGCGGCCGGAATGGTGGCCGGCATCGTCATCATGCTCTGGTTCGTCGATCGCTACATGCGCGGCCAGCGCGGGCTCGTCGACCAGAGACTGGGGGATCCGCTGCGAAGCTACACGGTGACCGACACCGGCACCACGATGCGCTTGCAGGCATCCGCGGGTCAGGCGCCGCATGCCGAACCTGGTGGTGGGCAGGAGACCGGCGACCTGTACGTCTACACGTTGGCCTGGCCGCTCGTCGATGCCACTGTTCGGGAGGCCGACGGCTGGTACCTGAAGCTGGTGGGCAATGGGGAGATCTTCGTGCCGGCGGCCGCGGTGTCGGGAGAGGTCGACGCCTTCATCCGCGAGAAGGTCGGCGCCGGGAGCGCGGCTGTGCTTGACGCGGCGTCCGATTCTGCTCCGGTTAATCGCGCCAAGCGCCGCTGACAAGACTAGGCTGGGGATGGCGGGGCTGAAGACAGCCCATCGCCGAAACCCGCGCAGGATCCCGCCACAGCAAGCGCTGATGACCGGGCCATCGACGCGGTGCCGATCATGCCGTCAGGAGGCTCCCATGCGCGGCAAGCGGACTCAGGTATCGGAGACGACCATGCTCTTGGAGGAACTGGCCCTGGTTCCTGGCATGGACGAGCCGCCGGCAGCAGGATCCGGCGAAGCAAAGGACGCGCTGAGCCTGCGCCTGAATCGGGCCCAGCGCTCCGCACTCTGCCTGTCCGGCGGCGGAATTCGCAGCTCTTCTTTCTGCCTGGGAGCGATGCAGCAACTGGCCAAGTTGGACGTGATCGACGGGTTCAGCTTCTTGAGCACGGTGTCGGGAGGCGGCTTCGCCGGCAGTTGGCTCAGCAGCCGCCGCAGCGAACCGGTCTCCGAGAACCCGAGCGTATGGCCGCGTGCCGGCCACATCATGGCTGAGACAGAGAGCACCGCGGCACTTCGCGACGTCTCCCGCTATCTGGCCATGGATGCCAACGATACTTGGGAGCTCGTCGGCGTCTTTCTGTTTAGCCTCTTCATCAACTGGCTTGCGCTGCTTCCCCTGATCTTGGCGGCCCTCTCGGCGCTCATGCTGATTCCGCTGTCCCTGCAGTTGGTGGCCTTGGTGATCATGGGCGCCTTCTTTGCCATCAGCAGCCTCTACTGCGTCCTGTCTCCGGCACACCGGGTCCAAACCGCGCAGTCGACCCTCAGCACCAGTCTGTTCAACGTTGCGAGCCAGATCCAGGTGCAATCCCTGAAATACCTGGTCGTCCTGGGCATCGGGACCGCCATATTGAGCAACAAGGATCTAGTGCTGCATCATCCCTTCCGGCTCGCAGCTCCTCTAGGCGCCACTGGACTGCTCGGAATGCTGAGTCTGGCCCTGCAGTCTTCGTCGCTCATCAAGCGGACCGTGCGTGCCACCGGGTGGTGGATCTCGGTCGCAGCTGCGTTGTTGCACGTCTTCCTGCTGGTCCTTGCAGCGAGGCTGCTGTTCGTCATCGAAGGCCCCATGCGTGTCGCCGCCAAGGCGTTGATCGAGCAGAACCCCTGGATGTCGCGTCAATCCTGGCTCATGGCTTGGGCCGAATGGCCCAGCGCGGGCCTGCTCCTCTGCCTCCTGCTCGCGGTCTTCGTCAGCCTGATGTTCGCCTGGATTGACCCGAATCGCATCTCCCTGCATTACATCTTCCGCCGTCGGATCGGCCGCGCCTTTGTCCACGGCGGCCCCAATGTCCCGATGACCGGCGGCAGGTTGCAGGGTCCTCTTGGCCTGAATCTGCAGCCGGGCGAGATCGCGCCCGGTCTGTACCCGGTCATCAACACCACCGCCAACGATCCAAACGGCCGCGGTTCGACCCAGGCGGAGCGGCGAGGCTACTCCTTCGTGTTCACGCCGCTGCATTGCGGTTTTACCCAGCGTGCGGCTGACCAGGTGGTGGCGCCAGGAGGTGAATTCGACAACACACACTCCCTGGCTGCTACAGCTGCTGATGACAAGGCAGACCCTGCGCGAAGCCCCTACGTCCATCGAACCCACTTCACCTCAATGGCGGCAGCCCTGGCCGTTTCAGGCGCCGCGGTCAGCCCCCAGATGGGCTCCTTTGGATCAGCCCTCCTCTCACTGCCGCTGACCCTGATGAACCTCCGCCTGGGTTTCTGGCTGCCTTGGCCCAATGCCGATGGCAATCAACGGATGTCCCGGGTGCGGTTCAACTTCATGGCCAGGGTCTATGAGGCCTATCCCTTCCTCTCGCGAGGGCATGGGCACCTCTACCTCACGGATGGCGGCCATTTCGACAACCTCGGCCTCTATGAGATGGTTCGCCGACGCTGCCGACACATCCTCGTGATCGACGGCGGACGGGACAAGGACCGCGAGTTCGGGTCCCTTGCCAATGCCATCCGACGTGTGCGCGCGGACTTCAACGTCAGGATCGCCATCGGTGGACTGGAAACCCCACTCCCCATCTATCGTGGCACCATCTACTATTCAGAAGCCGATCCGAACGAGGAGAACGGCCTGCTGGTCTACATCCGTCCGGAAAAGGGAATTCGGGAGCCAGCCGACGTGGTGAGTTACGCCAAGGCGCACCCTGAGTTTCCGAACGATTCCACCGCGGATCAGAATTTCGGTGAGTCGCAGTTCGAGAGCTATCGCGGCTTGGGGAACTTCATCGTCGCCGATGCCTTGCAGAAGTACATGAACTGGAAGGGACCGGTGGGTAAGCTGCCGGAAACGGCGGTAGACATGGTGCGCTGCCTTGCGGAAGTGGCTTCCGAGATGCAGCGCGGCATCCGTGTCGTGGAGCGGGCCGGCGGCCTCATCTTCCGTGATGGCAATACCGGCAGAGAGGTGCTGCTGACCGACTCCGTCGACTTGAAGACCGCCGTTCTTCCCAAGGGCTTGGTGGAGTACGGAGAGTACCTGCAGGAGACGGCCGTCCGCGAGATTGCCGAAGAGACCGGCTACCGCTTCACCATCGATCCTGGCCGAAAGGTCGCCATGACCGAGTTCCAGCGTGATGGGCAGACCGTCCGGGTCGCTTACTTTCACTTCGACTTCGACGATCATGTAGGGCCCCGTAGCGAAGCGCGGGAAGACCGGGGCACCTACTGGCTGCCCATGGCAGGGCTTGATCCCACGAAGCCGGTTGCGGTCGGCACCAAGCACAAAGTAGATGTGCCCCCGGACCTTGTTCAGTTCCTTTACGACGTCGACAAGGCCCTGCGGTACAGTGAGGACATGCTGAGCGGCGTGACGACGACCTGAGGCAGCGTCGGTGGTGGCGACGCCTCCTGCGGCTACGTCGCGTCGTCCTTGCGATCGCGGTTGGACATCGCCGGCGATGCGCGTGAAGGCCTGATCGGTGTTCAGGGCAATGGCATACCCGCCCGAGTCTTCCGGCCACCCGTGACCTTTTCCACGGGCGCGACGACCTATGGGCTGTGGCGGCCCTCAACGTGGCGCGGCGGACGTGCCGTTCCCTCTCCACGGCCGTCGCGAGCATCCGTCCAGAGCCCTGGAGTTGTTAGGACCTTGACGTATCCCCTGCCCGTCGCGACCTGCCAGGACCGTCTTCATGACTGAGGACGCCCTGCTTGAACGTGCCAGATGCCTCGACCCAGCGGCGCTCTCGACGATCCATGAGCGCTACTTCGCCCCCCTGTATCGCTACATCAGCTTTCGCGTGCGCGATGCCGATACCGCCGAGGATCTGGTCAGCGATGTCTTCACCCGTCTGCTCACGGCCTTGAGTCAGGGTGGCGGACCCTCGGAGACCTTGAGCGGCTGGCTCTACGGCGTGGCGGGCCACGTGGTCAAGGACCACGCGCGGCGCCTCTACCGCCGACCACAGGTGGAACTGGCAGACTCCTTGCCGGCAGCCGACGTGAACCTGGACGATGCCATGGACGGTCGAATCCACGCGGAGCGCCTGCGGGCGGTCATGAGCGAGCTGACACCGGAGCAGCAGCATGTCCTGACACTGCGCTTCGGTGCCGGTTTGCCGATACGCGACGTTGCCGACTGCATGGGCAAGTCGGAAGGTGCGGTCAAGCAATTGCAGGCGCGGGCAGTGGCCCAACTGGCCCGTCGCCTTCGCCCCGAGGGGATGGCGGGATGATGTCCGAAGCCGAGTTCGAACGGCGTGTCATCCACGCCCTGGAAGCACTGGAGGCCGGCGTCGCGACCGTCGACATCCTCTCCGACTGTCCGCCGGAGGACAGGGCGGCTCTGGCCGACGTCCTGCAAGTGGTCCAAGCGCTTGACGCGCTGGCCGGTGCGCCGAACAAGGCGGCAGCGCGCCGGTCGCAACAACGCTTTCTGGCCGAGGTTGCGCAGGCCAAGGCACATGGCGAAGCGGTGGCGCGAGGATTCCGCCGGGGCTTCCTGATGGCGCTGTTGCTGCTACTGCCCCTCGGTGCCTGCCTCGCAATGAGCGGCAGGGGGCGTGCGTTGATCGGTGGTGGCCGCGTCCGTCCCGGTTGGGTGCCGGATGCTTGCGGTCCGACACCGAGCGCCGCGGTCGCGGGCCTTGCGACTGCGACGCCCGACACCCCCACTGAAGGCGGGTCAGGCGGGAAAGGCATAGGGACATCCGGTCCGGAAGGCCGGCACCCATGGACCCTTCTGCCGCTGGCGACACGTCGCTTGCCCATCGGCGGCGAGCAGCATCGGCCGGTTCTGAGTGTCGGCGACGCCGTGTCGACGCCGACATTTGGTCCGGTGCGATCGGCGACGGTCGCCGCCAGGGGCACCCGTCTGGCGACCGGCGCAGGCTCCCCGACGGCTCGCCGTCCGGTGGTGCCCAGGGACGGTTCGATCGGTCAGGCGACGGCCGGACCCAAGGTCACCAGCACCCGCCGCCCTGTTGCGCGCCCTACGGTGAAGCCGGCAATCACGGTTGCCGCCACGCCGGATCGTGGCGTGACGCCGCCGGCCACCAAGACCCTGCGGCCGGGAACCCTGCCGACGACGGAGACGCGGGTTCCCAGCGAGACGCCCCGTGGGGCGCTCAGCCCCACTCCGCTGAACGCGCACACCGCCACGGCGCTCCCAGCGTCGACGCGCCGTCCGGTTCTCACCGCCACGGCCACAGTGGTCAGCGGAGGCGGGGCGCCGGAAGATCCTAGCGCGACACCGGAGGGCAGCGAGACGCCGGAACTTACGGACACGCCTTGTCCTTCCGGGACTCCCGAGCCCACCCGCACGATGGAGCCCACGCGCAGTCCGGAGCCCAGCCGTACCCGCGAGCCCAGCCGTACCCCGGAGCCCAGCCGCACCCGCGAACCCACCCGCGTTCGCGAGCCCAGCCGCACGCCGGAGCCATCGCGCACACCGCGCCCCTGAGCCCGACCGCACGTCGGAGCCATCGCGCACACCGCGCCCCTGAGCGCATGCGCCGACCAGGATCGACAAGCAGCGCTTCTCCCCCCCCGAGCGACGCTTGCCGGTCCTGGTCGGCGTCGTCTGCCCAGGCCATCCAGCAAGGGCGCGGACGCCTTCCGGTCGACTTCGTCGACCCAGGCGAACGAAGCAGGACCGGATCAAGCCAGCCTGGCTGATCCGGTCCTGTGTTCCGTGGACGACGCATGCACAGGGCAGGGCCGGTGCATACGCGGAGCGTTTCGACGCTACCGTCGCCCTCAGGCATCTCCGCCCGTGGCCACGACGCCGATGGTGTCGCATTGGGCGTCGACGACGTCGGGGTAGACCACGTAACTGTCGGCGAACTCGGTGTCGCCCTTGCGGCCACCCAATACGAAGAAGCGCCGGCCGAGAGGGTCCCAGACGCTCGGAATGCCCTCCCGGCCCGGCAGGAAGTCGAAGTCATCGGGGGCCAGCTGTTCCCAGGTGAGCGGCGCGGTCCCGGCCAGTGCGGACAGATCGGTCTGCCAGACGCCGGCGGAATGGCCGGCGCCGCCGGGGATGTCCTTGCTGGCGCGGCCCATCCAGTAGATGAAGCGCCGGCCCACGGGATCATAGGCGCAAGCGCCGTTGTAGCGCGGCCCGAAGCTGGCCTGGTTGCCGAAACGACGGGTCAGCTGCTTCCACTCACCGACCGGGGACGTGGCGAAGTCAAGGTACCAGACCTCGCTGAGCATCTCCGGGTCCACCACGCCGGCCTGACGCCCGCCGACGACCAGGATGCCGTCGAGGCCCAGGGCCGCGTCGGACACGTAGGCGCCGCAACTGCCGTGTCGCCCGGTGGGAGCGGCTCCTCGCGGGAAGATCTCGTCCACCCGGAACTTGTGGCCGACGCGCTGGGCGGTATAGACACTGCTCTGGGTCATGGCCGTGCTGTCGTCGTCGAAGGTGCCTTGCCCGAAGACGACCCGGTCGCGGCTGCTGTCATAGGTGGCGAAGGGCTTGGTAAGCCGACCCTTCTGAGCCGCCAAGGCCCCTACCAGCTCCGTCAGCCCGCCACCGACGACCCAGGCGGGGCCACCGCGCGCTAGACCACCGCTCATCTGCAGTTCGACCAGGTCGCCCCCACCGCTGCTCGCGGCCTTGCTGAACCGGCCGTTGTCGCAACCGCCCTTGCCCATCACGGACAGCCAGCTGCCGCCTGGCAGCATGACGCCCGCCATGTCCCGGCAGCCGCGGTCGCGCCGCTGCTGGTAGCCGGCGTTGCGGGAGTAGCGCCGCAGCTGCCAGGCGCCGTCGCTCCGGTCCACCGCCAGAGTGTAGAGCTTGTTGACGGTCTCGGTGAGGGCGTCGAAGCGTCGCACGGCACCGCCGGCGTAGGCCAGCATGCGGGTACTCGGGTCATAAGCGCCGAAGCCACCATAGACGGCCTGCGGCAGGTCGGGGAGTCGCACGTAGCAGGCGCGAGGGGCCGCGGCGCTGCGCGGACCGGGCTTGCTGTCGAGGGGGGTGACGATGTCGTCCGTCATGGGGTCGGCCGCCCGCTGGTCGATGGGCAGGGCTTCCTGGGCGAGGCTGATCCTCACGCCGCAGACGGCTACGGCGAGGGAAAGAAGGAGGGTGGTCAGGCTACGCATGGCTGGCTTCCTTTGCTGGGTCGGGTGATTGACAGCGCATAGGTCGACGGGACGCCAAAAAGGTAACGGGCAGCGAAGATCTGGAGATCGGTTGCGGGATTGGCCACCGGCCACGGCAAGGGAGGCAGTAGCCGTCCGGTTGGGGAGCCGAAGGAGCGGTGATGCGGAGGTCAGTCGGACGCCGCGGCAGCGAGCGCGCGTCCGCGCGATTAACGCCAGAAGCGGGGCGGCCGGGCAATCACCCGATCGAACCCCGTCCTGGCCAGGCTCATTCGACGTCGGTCATCGGCCGCCGCGTCGGCCGCCGCGGTCGTCGCCGGGCGGATCGTCGGCACCACCACCGCCACGGCCGCCGCGGCCACCGCGCCCGCGATCGTCGCCGGGTGGATCATCGGCGCCGCCGCGGAAGCCGACGTTGCCGACAACACCGATCCTGCTGACACCGATCGCGCCAAGCCGGCCGCCGCGCCGGCCGCCACGGTCGTCGCCGGGCGGATCGTCGGCACCGCCGCCGCCTCGGCCGCCGCGTCCACCGCGCCCGCGATCGTCGCCGGGTGGATCATCGGCGCCGCCCTTGAGCACCACCACCACCGCCGTGGGCTGGGAGGGGAGCGCCGCTGCCAACTTGTCCATGTTGGCGTGCTGGGGACCGCTGCTCAGGGCGGTCAGTACGGCTAGCTGTGCGATCGTCAGGAAGGCCATGGTCCAGACTCCTTGGGGGGTTCCGATCGCGCTTGCGTGTTCGCGATCGGTGCGTCGGATTCACCCCTAGAGTCGCGAAGTCCGCGGAAAAGTCACGGCCCGTTGCGGAAGTCCTGCTGGCAGCGGTCTTCAGTACCCTGTTGCCTCGTCCTGCGCGGGCGCTACCGCTGCCTGAGATCCGGCGTAGACCTGGCGATGCCGCCCCGCAGTCGCGCGATTTCCGGAGGTAACGCCATGAACCACAGCGCCGCCGTTCGCCTGTCCGAGAGCCATGACCCCCGCAGCCTGTTCCGTCTCGTCCGCATCGCCTTGGGCCGGCAGGTGTGGCTGCTGCCCTTGTTCGGCGCGTTGATCGGGCTCCTGACCCTGCTCACCTGGGATACGCCGCGCGTTGCCCTGGCGGCATTCCCGGCCGGAGTGGTGGCCGGCATCGTCATCATGCTCTGGTTCGTCGATCGCTACATGCGCGGCCAGCGCGGGCTCGTCGACCAGAGACTGGGGGATCCGCTGCGAAGCTACACGGTGACCGACACCGGCATCACGATGCGCTTGCAGGCATCCGCGGGTCAGGCGCCGCATGCCGAACCTGGTGGTGGGCAGGAGACCGGCGACCTGTACGTCTACACGTTGGCCTGGCCGCTCGTCGATGCCGCTGTTCGGGAGGCCGACGGCTGGTACCTGAAGCTGGTGGGCAATGGGGAGATCTTCGTGCCGGCGGCCGCGGTGTCGGGAGAGGTCGACGCCTTCATCCGCGAGAAGGTCGGCGCCGGGAGCGCGGCTGCCGCGGTCGGCTGAGGCAGGACGCAGTGGGTGGAAGGACAGGCAGGCCGCTATCACTCTCTATTCATGGATGCGTCAAGGATGTTGCCGCTATACTGAGCGCATGGGATTTCAACAGCGACCGCCGCGACGACCGCCCGCCTGCCCCTGGTGCGGGGCGGAGATGGTGCCCGCCGAGGATGGCCGCGCCGGCCGCCTCTGCTGTCCGAACGGCGAGCCGGTGGAGCACCGGATCAGCGGCAGCCGCTGGTACTTCAACGGCCGCCAGAACGGCCTCGACGAGCCCTTTCCGCCGGCGCCCGAGTCTGAGCCCGCATCCGAACCGGAGCCGGACCTGTCCGGTGCGGGTGGTCGCGGCGATGCCGACCCACTGAACGATGCTTTGCGGATCGTCAGGGATGCCTGGAAAGAAGACGCTGCGGGTTGAGTTGATCCGGCGTTGGTGCGTGGGCTGGCCGGCAACCCGAAGGATTGGGCGGACGCGCGGACACCGTCCTGCGCGAGCGCTTCCGCTGCCTGCGGTCAGGCGTCCAGCGCCGGCTGTGCTGGCGATTCCCGCGCCAGCGTGACGCCGAGCCCTACCAGGCCGATGGCGAACAGGGTGCGGAAGACGAGGAAAGTGGAGGTGATCTCCTCGCCGCTGAAGCCCACGAAGCCGATGAGGCCCATCAGGCCGGTGACCAATGGCAGCCAGCGCCAGGCGCTTAGCACCGGCCGGCGCAGGTTCAGGATGCCGAACCAGATGAGACCCACGAGCAGGGTCAAGAGGCCGATGATCACGAGCAGAAACAAGGATTCGGCATAGACGAGCACGGCCGGCGGGAAGACGGTTGGCGAAAGGTCGATGAAGACGGTATGCCCTAGCGCCAACAAGACCCCGCCACCGCTGAACAGGCGCAGCGCTATCCTGCCCAGACGACCCACTCGTGGGGCGTAGACCCCGTAGAAGGCCAGGTAGCCGAAGATGAGGGCCAGCTGCCCGAACAGGATCAGCGCGGGGTTCTGCCCCGAGATGGCATCGGGCATCCAGCGCCCGAGGAAGAGGCGGCTCATCTCGTCAAGCTTGTTGACGATGAACAGCAGGTTGCCCAGAGCGAAGGCGGCGCCGCCCCATCGGTAAGTGCGTGTTCCGGACAGGCCCATCGGCATCAATCGCCCCTTGTTGTCCCGGCCCCGGGGAGGTCGCCGGCATCAGATGTCAGGCCCTGGCGACGTGGATTCGTGATCTGGTGCGCATCGCCGGAGTGGTGGCGGTGCATCTGGCTGAGGATTAGGGACGGATGATACGCGAAGCGGCCCGACGGAGCCATCGCCCGAAGTGGGTCAACCCGGAGCGCTATCGGACCAAGATGGCGGACCGATTTTGTTCCGATTTCATGGTGACAGGAGGCAACATCGCGCTAAGCTGGCTACGGGACGGACGTGACTTCATTCCATCGAACGCCGGTCGGCCGTCCCCGCTGGCGCCGGGCCGCACGACCATCGGTCGCGCGAATGCGCCGCAGGGTGGTTCGCTGGCCATCCGCAACCGCCGGCCTTCGATGGATGAGGGAGAACCCGATGAAGCACCATGCCCTTCCCTGGATCCTGGCTGCCGGCCTGGTAGCCGCCTGTGAGGCGCCCGCGGCGCCGACCGCCGTGCCGGCCGCTACCGATGCCCCGACCGAGGCCGTCGTGGCGGACACGGCAACCGAAGCCTCCACCGCGGCCTCCGCCGCCAGCGGCCCGGTCTGCGTCGACTTCGAACAGCCGCTGGCGGCTGGCACGCAATACGGGGCGCCGGCGGGCCAGGCGCCCGGGACATTGATCTTCAACAGCCATGGCATCGATGTGCGCGTGCGCGACTTCGTCTTCATGGGCGGCGGCGGGTCCTTCGGCGAGGCCGGCATCGAACCGGCCCCGGCCACCTTCGGGATGAGCCAGGTCATGGCGGTGAACAACATCAACCTGGAATTCGACTTCAGCGGGCTGGGCGCCCCGGTCACCAAGGTCACGCTCGACTACCTGGACATGGGCGGCCGCGAGAACCTGGCCATCAACGGGCAGCCCGCCCCGGCCTATGCGGGCGAGCTCGAAGCCGCGCCGAGCCCCATCGGCGGGGTGGCGCTGAGCTTCACGCCGCCGGTTACGGTGGTCGGCGGCAAGACGGGCAGCATGACGGCTACCGGACCGATCACGCAGCTGCAGGTCGGCGGGCAGGAGTTCTGGATCGACAACCTATGCGCGACGCTGAAGACCGGCCCCGAGCCTATCGCCTGCCCAAACCTGGATGCGCCGCAGGACGCCATCGCCGCGGCGATCGCCCATCCGGAGGCGGTTGCGGGCTGGGGCGAGCTGTGCAATCCGGGTGTGCCCTTCGATCCGCTCAACAATGCCTACCGCACGGCGCTCAACCTGCAGAACCCGAACCTGGCCTATAACCCGGTGACCAACGGCCTGGTGTTCAAGTGCGGTTGTCGCTGAGGGTGGTGTGCGCTGCGGGGCACTGGGCGATGGGTCATGCCGCGCGAGCGCGGTCGGATGGCGGCATCATCGGCGCGATAGACCCGCCGCGGCCCGTGCTGGATTGCCCGTGCTACGTGCGCAAGGCGGCGGCTTCTGGATAGGGGCGTCGTGTTCTTCCTCCGCCCGCTGCACAGGTGCGGCGTGACTGAATGCCGCGTCCAGGAATCCCGTCTACGTCGGCAACTCCGCGCGGAAGGTGTCGATGCTGGTGGCATCCAGGGCCGCGTCGAGCAGTCGCTCCAGTGTCGGCAGGTCGTAGCGCGACAGGACCGCCGACAGGGACTGGGTCTCAACGGCAAAACGGTGGGTGAGGACCCGCTGGAGATGCTGCAGCGCGGCCTCGCGATGGCCCTGTTCGATGCCGAGCTCCAGTCCTTGTTCCAACCCTTGCACCAACCCTTGCTCTAGCCCCTGCTCCAGCCCCTGCTCGATCCCCTTGCTCAGAATCTCCTCGTAGAAGGTCAGTCCGGTCGCCGCTTCCATGTCCCACCTCATGATGTCAAGCACTTGCTTCTGGTTGAGCACATGACTGGCCATCTCGGCGAGGAGCGCCTCCATGCCCGCCAGCTCCGGCGTGCGTCGCAGCCGCTCCAGCACCCGCTCCAACAACGCCTGGTCGCCGCCGCCGCGCATCACCGGCACGAAGGGCAGCAGGCCGACGATGTCGCTGTCCATCACGGCCTGGGCGTCCTGCTCCCAAAGGTTGATGACGCGGAAATCGCGTCTGGCGGACAGGTCCAGGACCGTTGACTCGTAATGATCCAGGCCCGAGGCTGCTCCTGGTAGGATGTTAATCACCACGGGGTAGACCGGCAAACCGTACTTCTGTTCGCCCAAGGCGGCGTAGACGTCCATGCGCACAGGCATGCGCCGGTCGGGATGCAACTGCAGCTCTATGGCGACCAGGAACTCGCCCTCCTGCGGGTCTACCGCCCGCAGCAGCACATCCGTCTCCCGACCTACCCACTGAAAGCTGCCCTCCAGCCGCTCCAGGTTGCGGATATCCGGTCGAGAGGTGACGAAGCGCAGCCAGTCGTCCGGCATCAAGTCGATCAACCTGCGGCCGCCGAGGTCGGCGGCGCGGCTGCCGGTGGCGTGGTGTGGGGAGGGGGCAGGGTCCGGGAGGAGATCCGGAGTGGTGTCGGGATCCGGCCCGGAGGTGGACGTGGGCGCCGCTAGGTGCGTAGGCTGCGGCTTCGAATGGGGCATCCGCCGAGACTACCGGACTGGCGTTACAGGAGCGTCCCGTGGTGACTCGGCAGATTGACCTTGCGCGCTAGAACGGCTAACGCCGGTCCGTAACGCCCCACCCGATTGCCCCGCACCCCATTGCCCGGTATCATCGCCGCCCATGCCCGCCGACTTCTTCCAGCAGCCCATCCTCAACTCGCCCTACGAGCGGCCGGGCCGGCATTGGGAGCTGGACGGAAGTTGCGCCGCGGGCAGCAGCCAGGGCAAGCTGTTTCTGGACCACCTGCTCAAATCCGATCAGGAGGCCAACCCGGAGTTGCTGCGCCTGGCCTTGAAGCTGGCCACGGGGGCGGACGTCGGTTGGTAAAGTGGCTGCCGAACAGATTTGGGCCACACACGCGTGCGGACGAGCACC
>JBGAUA010000007.1:54400-54660 GCA_044228875.1 Anaerolineae bacterium | reverse complement strand
GGTGCAGGGAGCCTACCAGCACCTGGACGCCCCGCCCCGCACCCTGAGCGCCGAGGCCCACCGCCCGGCCTACGGCTCCGACGGCGACTACTTCTCCAAGCCCAACGTCGAATCGGTCATCGACGCCGTGCTGGACCTGATGAACGAGTTGGACCCGGCGGCGCATCCGTTGCTGTGAGGGGGGCAGGCCAGAGTGTTGGAAGGCGTCGTTTCGGCATCCGAAGTGAAGTTGACCCGACTCGGTGGACGCCTCATCGTTG
>JBGAUA010000007.1:36959-54390 GCA_044228875.1 Anaerolineae bacterium | reverse complement strand
GGTCACTCCAGGAGGTGCCCACCAACTGGGTTCAACTTCAATGGTCGCCTGCTTCGATTCCGATTCCTCGTGTAGGTCTCCTCGACCGATGCAGGCCCGTGATGTTCAGAGCTGCTAATGAGGAGGTGATACGGTGTCTCTTTCTCGTCCGTTGCTCACAACGTGCCTGACGCTCTTGTCGATGGTACTTGGGGCATACGTGTCTCCTGGGTCCACTGCTTTTTCGACGAGTCAATCAGCTTTCCCTGGCGGCTGGACCTGGATATCGCGTCAGTGGCTGCTCGCCAGTAAGCCAATGGCACATCCGCGAATTCCCGTGCATGATTTGCTGGCGACTCAATTGTATCTCAATGCTAGCAAGTGCCAGCTAGAGAGACAGGCCATATTTGGCGATGGAATCATGCGTGAACTGGTTGTACGCGACGATGTTCTTGTAGGTGGCACAACAAACATGCTAAGGGTGTTTGACATTTCACACCCAGAGGCGCTTAGGGAATTGGCGAGCCTAGATCTGAAAGGCCACATCGAGGGGCTTGAGTGGTACGGCGCCACGGTGTTTGTCGCTGTAGCTCCTGGAGGACTTCGTATCGTCGACCTCGCTGTACAGAATAACCCGCGACTGCTAGGAGTGTTTGATCCGAAGCCTCTGACAATAGGAGGCGGGGGCGGCGAGCGGTTAACCGTCCATGACAACATAGTCTATCTCGTTCAAGATGGCATATCACAAAACGGCAAGACTCTATTGATCCTGGACACTACTGCGCCAGAAGACGTGCGTGTTCTTGGCACTGTCGATCTCGATAACAAGGTGCAGATGACCCGTGACGTTGTTTATGTCTCTGGGGCGGTCTATGTGATTAACAACCAAGCCATTGAAATTATTGATGTCAGGGATCCCGCAACCCCAGCGAAAGTAAAGCACATTGAAGCAACTGATAGGCGTGTTTGGTCTGGCATGTCAACAATGGGGGACATCGCTTACATGGGCGCTACTACGGCCGGTCTGGTTGTGTTTGATATCAGCGATGTGTTTTCACCCATGGAACTTGTCGCATTGCGCGCCCCGCGCTTCCCGGCATATCGCGATCCATATCGTCTAGATGGCCTGCTGTATGTTCCAGCAGGCACCGATGGCATACACATTTTCGATCTCAGCGACCCGCGTCTACCAAGCATGCGCGCCAAGATTAGCAATGAAGCAGACGCGTTCGCCATTGGCGTAGATCGAAACAAGCTCTACCTAACCGAAGGAGAGACAGGCATTACAGTGTTTGATCTTGCCATGAGAGACAAGCCACAGCTAGTCACTCACATTGACGCCTTTGGAGCGTTCTCTGATGTTCATGTGGAAAGAGGCCTGCTGTACGCCTATTCAGTTGGGGGGCGCCTGCAGGTGTGGGATGTTGCAGATCCTCGTAGCCCCCGCCAAGTAGGGAAGTTAATGGTATCAAGGCAAGCGGGTGGAAAAATGGAATGGACAACAGGCGGAATTGTCATTCCTGGCGCTCAAGGGCAGGTCAGCATCGTCGATGTGTCGATTCCCGAAAGCCCAACAGTAGCCATGACGCTACGAGTGCCAGGTAAGACGATCTACGATGTTAGTAGTGCTGCCAATAGAGCCATGATTGTTACGCCTGACGGTCTGTTCATTCTGAATGTAGATGGTCCTCGCACCGCCATTTCCGGCCACTATGCACTCCCAGAAGAGTATGGAAAGACAGTGAGTGACGGGGCCACTATCTTTGCTCAGGGGGAGACCAGTGTTCTCGTGCTCAATGCTACGAGGCCGGAGGATATCCGTGTGATGGGAAGAAAGGTGCTACCGCTAACAAATTGCACGCGATCACTTGACATTTCTGAGGGTAATCTCGTGGTCGGCTGCCAAGAGGGCCTTAAGTTCATTGACGTGTTGGACCTGACTGATCCGCGCATGCGCTTCGACTTCATGCGTTATAAGCAAGTAAGTGCGACGGCCCGAGACGGGGACCTATTGTATGTATCGAGTATCGTCAATTTCGCAAGAGACCTCTCAATCTGGGACTTGTCGCAACCAAAGACGCCGAGCGTCGTTGGGAGTGGTGATGCCACCTTCATGGCTAATGGTAGTCTGAGTGAGTTCGACATCCAGGAACTCTCGGCCTCTCAAGGCATCCTCGCGGCTGCTGCTGGCAGCATCGTTCTGTGGCAACAGGTCGGTTGCGGCTCACCAATCACACCCACACCAACTGCCACACATCCACCACCAGCTCCCTCCACGACAGCAAATTCCAGTCCTGCTGCAGAAGAGGCGTACCGATTGCTACTGCCTCAGCTCAGCAAGCGTTCTGTACGGACACGATGAGAGGTTACGAAGCGCGGACCGCTAGTCTGGTCTTGCCCCGAATCGGTGGACGGATATCTGCTGGGTCAGGCAGCCAGGGGACGTCGGCAGGCAGGACGGCATAGCACCTCTCGCCGTCGGCAGTTTAGGCTGGGGTGGCGGCCGTCTCAGGTCATGGTGACACACCGAGCTCGAGCGTTGGCCTCGATCGATGTAATGGGCCGAATCCGTGACTATGGCCAGGCGGCCCCTCCGTCAGCCATACCGTCACAGCCGGCCTCCTCGTGATGGGGAGATTGCAGTGTCTCTGCTGATCCAGGACTCGGATCGCTGGTTCAGGCAACCGATCTCGAGCTCGGTCGCTTGTTCAATGAGATGCATGAGCAGCCAAAATTGGGACATCGTCCGTCAAAGTCATGTCTCCAACACACCCACTGCGCCGCGGAAGACCTGCGCTGTGACCGTACCGGATGCTTACCTAACTGTGGGGTCCGAAGTTACTGATCTCGAGGGGTTCTCTTAGCTAACCGCGACCTCCGAAGTCAGAGACTTCGGACCCCGAGGTTAGCTAAGAGATCCCCTGGCGGTTAGTAACTTCGGAGGTCCAGGTTAGCTAGGCAAGTCGGCCCGATTCCGGGCGCGCCGGACGGTATACCGCGCGGTCCTGTATTTAAGCGGTCTCCCCAGAGCCCCGTCGCCCCGTTCCGAGGGGCCGATCCTGGCCGGCGCCAGGTGGGTCACTCGAGCTTGGCGTCGAGTGTCCCAATTCCGCCCTCTCACGCATCCTATTGTGTAAGCGACTGACCCGTCACCCCGCCGGGACGCCGTATCCGTGGCACGAGCACCACGGACTGAGCCTGCGGCTGAATCGGTGGCCGGCGGGTGGCGGCGCCGCAGCAGGGTGAACAACAGGCTAGCGCCATCGTCGTGACGGTGTAGCGCTACGCCGTGTCGTCCCGGAGGGACATTCCAATGGAAGAGCCCGGGGCTGCTCCTGCCCCCGGGCGGTCGGCGACACGTCGCAGCACAGCGACCAACAGACTAGCGCGCGAGACCCACCACCATCTCCACCCGCGTGAAGGCGCGCAGGTAGCCCAGGGCTTCGTAGGCTGGGCGCAGGGGATCGTCGGCGGGGAGGTTCTCCAGCACCGCGTCCTGCAGCGGGTGGCGCCAGTGGAGCTGGGTCAGGAGTTCCTGGGCCTGCTCGACGGCGTCCGGCCCGTCGGCGCGCAGGACCATGCGCGACAGTTCCCAGGCGTTGGCCTGGTAGACCAGCCAGGCGTCGCCATGGTCGCCGGCGGCGGCGCGCAGCCCCGTCAAGGGTCCTGCGGCGGCCAGCGAGGCGGTTTCCATGAGCCATGACGGAGTGTCCTCGCGCTGGGCCAGCAGGTCCATGCAGGCAGCACGCGACAGGCTGCGCAGGTCGCTCAGACGCCCGGGGCGGTCCACCGGCCGCGGCGGACGGCGCAGCACCAGGAGCTCGCGCGTGGCGCGGAAGCCCAGCTGCTCGAAGAGCTGCCGGGCGGCGTGGTTCTCGCGGATGACCTCCAGGGTCGCCGTGACGCAGCCCAGGGCCTGGGCCTCGTCCAGCAGCGCGGCGACCAGGCGGCGCCCCAGCCCGCCGTGGCGGGCCGTGGCGGCCACGCCCAGGCGGGTGATCCAGGCCCGTTCGCCGCGGCGTCCCAGCAGGGCCAGGCCCTGGGCCTGGCCGTCCAGCAGGGCCACCCGGGAATGGGACAGGTCCACGTCGTAATGCTTGAGGTAGGCGGCCAGGCGGGCCTGGCTCATCGGCATCGGCACCAGGTAGTCGGCGCGGCCCAGGTTGTAGACCTCGCAGAGCGCGGCCAGGGACAGCCGGTCGGCCGGTATCAGCAGGCCCTCGGCGGCGCGCGAGGTGTGGGGCATGCCGTTCGGTCCGCCTAGGACCGCAGGATTTCCTCGAGCTGCTCGGTGAAGCGCCGGATGTCGATGGGCTTGGGGATGTAGGCGTCGCAGCCGTAGGCCCGCACCATCTCCCGGCCCGTCTCTTCCGGCCAGGCCGTGACCGCCACCAGCTTGACCCCGCGCAGCTCCGGCGCCTGGCGGATGGCCACGGCCACCCGCTGCCCTTCGATGTCCGGCAGGCCCAGGTCGAGGAGGATCAGGTCGGGGCGGTAGTCCATGGCCATGCGCTGGCCGCTCTCGCCGTCACGGGCGTGCATGAGGCGGAAGCGGCTGTTGGCCAGCACCCGTTGCACGAGGCGGGCGTTGTCGGCGTTGTCCTCGATCAAGAGGACCAGCGGCGCCGCCTGCTGCGTCCCGGCGACAGGGAGCTGGCTCGCCTCCTGGCCCGCCGAATCGGCGACGTGGACGGAGAGACCGCTGGGGGGGGGAGCCATGGTCCTGACCTAGAGCTCCATCGCGATCTGTCGGCGTCGCTCCTCGGCGAGCTCCTTGCTGAGGCGCAACTGGTCGATCTCCTCGGCCAGCACTTCCAGGTCGGCGAAGCGACGGTAGACGCTGGCGAAACGCACATAGGCCACGTCGTCCAGCTGTCGGAGATGGCGCATCACCTGCTCGCCGATGAGCTCGCTGGGAACTTCGGTCCGGCCCAGCCGGTACAGGCTCGTTTCGATTTCGGCGGCGACCGACTCGAGGGTGTCCACGGACACGGGCCGTTTGGCGCAGGCCAGGCGCATGCTGGCGATCAGCTTGTCGCGGTTGAAGTCCTCCCGCCGGCCGTCCGACTTGATGATCTGCAGGTTGGTCGCCGCGATCCGCTCATAGGTGGTGAAGCGCTGCCCGCAGGCGTCGCATTCCCGGCGACGGCGTATGGAGACCGCCACCTCGCGGGTATCGACGACATGGCTGCTGCCTTGGCAGAACGGGCACTTCATGCGCTTGGAATCTCCTTCGAAGGGGGGACGCGGCGATAGGCGCCCAGCCGGTCGGCATTCTAATCGACCCGGCGACCCAGGGCCAATCCGAGGGTGTTGGCTCCGCAGACACAGCAAGAGGGCCGGCCGGCCACGCAGCCGGCCGGCCCTCCTGGGGCTGGCGAAGGAAGGATCGTGCCTTAGCGGTTGCGCAGGAAGGCCGGGATCTCGAGATCGTCGTTGTCGTCACGCGGGCGTCGGCGAGGCATCTCCAGGATGTTGCTCGCCCGCTGCTCGCGCGCGGCCTGCGCCGGCGTCGCCGGCGCCTGTCCCACGCGGCCGATAGGCTGCCGTCGGGCCTGTGCCTTGAAGCCCGTGGCGATGACCGTGATCCGCAGCTCGTCGGTCATGTTCGGGTCGAGCACGGCGCCGAAGATGATGTTGGCCTCGTTGTCCACGGTGCGGCGGATGATGTCCGCGGCCTCGTTGATCTCCTGGAGCGTCATGTCCATGCCGCCGGTGACGTTGAACAGCACGCCGGTGGCGCCGTCGATGGTGATGTCCAGGAGCGGGCTGGAGATGGCGGACATCGCCGCGTCCACGGCCCGGGTCTCGCCCTTGGCGCGTCCGACGCTCATCAGCGCGGCGCCACCGTTCTCCATGATCGTGCGCACGTCGGCGAAGTCCAGGTTGATCAGGCCGGGCACGGTGATCAGCTCGGAAATGCCCTGAATGCCTTGGAAGAGCACTTCGTCCGCCTTGCGGAAGGCCTCGTGAAAGGTCATGCGCTTGTCGCCCAGGCCGAGCAGACGGTCATTGGGAATGACGATGAGGGTGTCCACGTTGTCGGTGAGGCGCGCCAGGCCGCGATCCGCCGACTGGCTGCGCGGCGAACCCTCGAAGACGAAGGGCTTGGTGACGACCCCGATCGTCAAGGCGCCCGATCGTCGGGCGATCTCCGCGACCACCGGCGCGGCGCCGGTGCCCGTGCCGCCGCCCATGCCGGCAGTGACGAAGACCATGTCGGCGCCGTCGAGCGCCTCCTCCAGCTCGTCGCGGCTCTCCTCGGCGGCGCGCTCGCCCATTTCAGCACGGCCGCCGGCGCCGAGACCCTTCGTCAGCTTGCCGCCGATCTGGATCCGATGGCTTGCCTGGCTCAACTGCAGCGCCTGGGCATCCGTGTTGACGGCGATGAAATCGACACCGCCCAGTCCTTCGGAGATCATGCGGTTGACGGCATTGGAACCGCCGCCGCCGACGCCGATCACCTTGATCGTGGCCAGGCCCTCGGGCTCGATCGGATAATGCATGGCAGTTCACCTTCCTCGATCTTGGAACGATAACGGGCAAGGGGTGGCCCCCGTCGGGCCGGCTGAGATGCGACGGTCTTCCAGCCGCCTGCAGGCAGACGACAAACGCGATGGGGCGGGCTCAGGGATTACTATAATATTAACCCCGGAATGCGCCACCGCGGATAGCAATCGGATGCCATCTCCGTATGGGTTTCGTGCCACGGCACGCCTGCAAGCGATCGTACCACCGCGATCCGGAACAAGCAAGAGCCATGCCAGGGCTGAGCCACCCTTGAACACGCGGCAATCTGCCGCGACGGGCCTCATGCGCCGCGCCGATCCTCAACGGGGAGGAAGGCCGCTTTCGCCCAGGCCAGGGCTTTTTCCACACCGCTGCGGGTGTTGTTCCCCGGTCCTTCTACCGAGGGGGCGATGGTGGCCGCGTCTACAACGCCCCGCGCCTGCCATTGAATGAGGCCGACCGCCGCCGCGTGCGCCGGACCTCGCGCGGCCTCGCCCAGCCCCAGGACATCCTGCGGTCGGCCGATGCGGACTGAGGTTTGCCACCGTTCGTGCAGCCGGCGCGGTAGACCGCCCAGTTCGGTGGCACCGCCGGTCAGAACTGCTCCGGCAGGCAAGCGGTCCAGAAGGGCCTCTTGGCTGAGGTGATCGAAGACCAACCGTCCGAGCTCGTCGGCGCGGGCCGCCAGGACCTCGCTGATATGGTGCCGGGTGGTCTGCCGCCGCACCGACTCGCCGAAGGGCTGGATCTCGATCTCCACCGCCTCGTCGTCCAGTTCGGGCAGGACATGGCCGTAGGTGTCCTTGATCCGCTCGGCCTGCTCCAACGGCGTCTGCAGCAGAACGGCCAGATCGTTCGTCATGTGCCGGCCGCCGACTGGGATCACGGCGCTGTCGATCAGGCTTCCGCCGCGGTAGCAGGCCAGTCCGCTGGCCGATGCACCCAGGTCCACCAGGAAGACGCCCAATTCTCGCTCATCGCGGGTGAGGCAGGATTCGGCGGCGGCCAGGGTAGAGAACACCAGGCCGGTCGGTTTCACCTCGGCCAGTTGGAGGCAGCGGCGGACGTTGGCCAAGGCGCTGGCCGAGGCCGTGACGATGTGCACCTCGGCCTCCAGCCGGTGACCCTCCATACCCAGGGGGGAACTCAGCGGGCCACCGTCGTCAATGCTGTAGCGACTGGGCAGCACGTGCAGGATCTCGCGTCCCTGCTCCAAGGGCAGCGAACCTGCCAGCTCGAGGAGCCGGGCGACATCCGCGTGCGTCACCTGGCGCGGCCGACGGCCGAGGGGAATCTGGGCCAGGTTGTTGAAGCTCTCCAGATGCGCGCCGGTGATTCCGACCATCGCGCGCTCGACCCGAATGCCGGCCACCCGTTCCGCGCGCTCGATGCTGGCGGCGATGGCGCCTGCGGCGTCGTCCACATGCACCACCTCCCCGCGCCGGATGCCTTCGGCCGGGGCATGGCCCATGCCATGGATGCGGACACCGCCGCCGGGAAGCGCCTCGCCGATGAGGGTGCAGATCTTGTGCGAGCCGATGTCGATGCTGACCAGATGGTTCATGGCTTCTGCCTCGTGGAAAATGGGTTGCTCAGCGGTAGTACGGACGGCTCGGGAAGCGCAGATCCAGCAGGCGAATGGCGCTGCCGGTCTCCAACAGGGCGCGACGTTGTTCGGCCAGGAGCGCTGATTGCTGCTCCAGGAGGGTTGCATCCTGTCCCAGCCACACCTCCCAGCCCTCAGGGGCGCGGGCAATGAAGCCGATGGATGGGCGGTGCAGGAGCGGCCCGAAGCGTTCGGTGTAGGCCAGGGCCGTCCGCACCGTCTGCGCCGGCATGCAGTCGATGCCTTGATCAAGCGCATCTCCCTCATCGATCACCTGCGGCAGTTCGGCCGGCAGGTCGACATCGCGGTGAACGCCGCCGTTGGCGTCGAGCCCGGCGGCGCCGCGGCGATCCTGCCAGCGGAGCAGCACCGGTCGTTCCACCACGTTGAGGACCGCCCTCCGTGGAAGCGTCAGCGTCAGTCCGGCGCCGGCGATTCCCGGCTGGCTCCCGGCGAGGTAGGCTGCGCGGGCAGGGTCCACGAGGAAGGCGTTGCGGCCCACGAGGCCGCTGGCACGGACGATCGCATCCCGATCGGTCAGCTGATTGCCGGTGACTTCGACAGCCTGGATGCGATAGCGCGGCGCGAGGATGAGCGCAGGCGTCAGGAGGCTCAAGAATGCTGCGCCGACGGCCGCGGCCACTCGGCTCGGTGCGCTGCCGATGGCGAGCCGCAGCAGGTCCTGGGCCTTGGCGCCGAGTCGCAACCGTCCGCGGCTGCGGGGAACAGGCTCCACCCAGCCGTCGGGCAGCTTCTCGGGATCGAGGTCGGCCCCCCGGCGTTCACGCCAGTCGCGGGCCAATTGCTGCCGCCGCCTATGACGCGGTCGAAACATCGTCCACCCCCATGACTTCGATCTCCGATTCCAGCCGGACGCCCCAGGTGGCGGCGACGGTGTCGCGGGCCAGCGTCAGGAGCGACAGCACATCCTCTGCGCGGGCACCGCCGCGGTTTACGATGAAGTTGGCGTGGCGTGCCGAGATCTCGGCGTCGCCCTGTCGATGCCCCTTGAGGCCCGCGGCTTCGATCAGCCGCCCCGCGTGGTCGCCGGGCGGGTTCTTGAACACGGAGCCCATGCTGGGCAGGCGAGGTTGATCGCGGCGCCGCGCTGCCGAATAGTCGGCGATACGCGCCAGGATCGCCCTGGGATCGTCGCGGGTGAGGCGCAGCCTGACCGAAAGGACCAGTTGCTCGTGCTGATCCTTGAGGGCACTGCCGCGATAGCGGAGCGCCAGGGCGTCAGGTTGGACTTCCAGGACCTGTCCCTCTCGATCAGCCAGACGCACCGAGACCAGGCTGTCGGCCAGCTCCCAGCCATGCGCCCCGGCGTTGGTGACCACTGCGGCGCCCACGCTGCCGGGGATGCCGATGCCCGCTTCCAGCCCGGCCCAGCCCTCGCGCGCCAAGGTGCCGACCAGGGCCGCCAGGGTCAAGCCGGACTCGGCCTCGACGACGCCCTCGTCCGCGTGCGTCGGGGAAACCAGCCGCCAGGCCTCGCAGCGGTTGAGCAGCACCAAGCCCGGAAGGCCCCCGTCGCGGATTACCACGTTGCTGCCGCGTCCCAGGACCGTCACCGGCTGGCCCGACGCGTGACCCAGGACCCACCAGCCGATGAGGTCCGCCGTCGCGCGCACGCGCAGCAGCATGCCGGCTGGACCGCCGACGCGCAGCGACGCATGGTCGGCCAGCGGGGCGGCGCCGAGGTCGTCGCCGCCCAGGCCGGCCGCCCGACCCGCGGCAAGGAGGGCGGCCAGCGGTCCGCCGGCTGCCTCGAGCGGCGAGCCGTCGCCGATGGCGCGAGGCGCGGAACGCGACGCGGCCAAGGCGGTGGCGGCGGTCTGGCTGGCCTGCAGGATCTGTCCCGCGCCCATGAAGAGCAACACGGCGCCGTCCGCCGACTGCATGGCCAGCGCCAGGGCACGCCGTCCCGCGGTGGCCAGGTCCGGCGCGGCCTCGGCCAGCGGCAGCCCTGCCACCAGCCACGGGGCGTCGATACCCGGCAGGGCGGCTTCGCGAGCTGCATAGATCGGCGTGACGATGGCATGCGCCGCTTCTGACAGCACCCTGCGGAAGTCCTCTGCCAGCGCCGCCACCCGGCTGTAGGTATGCGGTTCCACCACGGCGATCAAGGGCAGCCCGGGGAAGCGGTCGCGGGCTGCGGCCAGCGTGGCGGCAATCTCCGTGGGATGGTGGGCATAGTCGTCGACGATGTGGATGCCCCCGGCTTGCAGGCGCACCTGGAAGCGGCGCTCCGCGCCGCGAAAGGCAGCCAATGCTGCGGCCGTATGACCGCGGTCCACGCCCAGAAGATCCGCTGTGGCGATCACCGCGAGGGCGTTGGCGACATTGTGCCGGCCGGGCACGGCGATCTGCCAGCTGCCGCAGTTCTCGCCATCGGCGTCGACAGAGAAGCGCATGCCTTCCGGACCCGCCGCAAGGATGTGGGCGGTCCAGCGAGGCCGGCAGCCCGCCGGCAGCGGTCCTTCGTCGGCCACGTGGTAGGCCATGCGCGGGGCGGCAGCGTCGCGGCAGGCGTCCCAGGCCTCGGCGGAGTTGGCGCAGACCAGGATGGCGCCGGTGGCCGGCACTCGGGCGGCGAACGCGGCGAATGCGGCCCGCAGGTCGTCCATCGTCGGATAGATATCCGGATGGTCGTGTTCCAGGTTGGTGATGATGGCCAGCTGGGGATGACCGTGAAGGAAGCTCCGGTCGTATTCGTCGGCTTCCAGCACGAGCTGCGGTCCACGACCGAGGCGCGCGTTGCCGCCCAGTTCGGGTATCTCCGCCCCGATGAACCACGATGGTTGTAGGCCGGCCGCCTCCAGAACGCAGGCCAGCATGGCCGACGTGGTGGTCTTGCCGTGGGTGCCGGCCACGGCAAGGCCTTGCCGGCTGTCCATCAGTGCGCCGAGGAGCGGCGCCCGCTTGGTGACCGGGATGCCGCGGCTACGGGCGGCCACAAGTTCCGGATGGTCGTCTGCCGCCGCCGGCGTATAGACCACCAATCGGCATCCGGCCGGCAGATGCTCGGTCTCCTGCCCGACCGTCACGGCGATGCCTTCCCGGGCCAGGCGGTCCAGGAGTGGGCTCGCCTGCCGGTCGCTGCCGCTGACCTCGAGCCCTGACTGCAGCAGCGCTCGGGCCAGACCGCTCATGCCCGCCCCTCCAACGCCGACAAGGTGCACCCGGTCGCCAGGGCGAAGGGCGGGCAGTTCGGGGCTGGGCGGCCAGACCGCGCCTGGTTGGCGCATCAGCGGCGCACCTTCAGGAAGAGCAGCCCCAGCAGGGCCATGCCCAGCACCCACGTGCGGTGTTCGGCGGGGATGACGGCGAAAGGCGTGAGCGCTATCAGCCGCACCGCCATGTTGGAAAGCGGTGCCTGGTATTGGCCGAACAGGCTTTGCGGGTAGTTGAAGCGGTCCATGTAATGCCACCAGGTGCCCACCACCAGCCATCCGTTGAAGAGGGCGATCGTCATGTCGATGGCCCTTCCGGTGAGCGGGCTAGGCGGCCAGGTCCCGGCATAGACGAAGGTCTCGCCCGCGTACATCATCGTGACCACGGCGACGATGACGGCCGAGTAGGTGACGAAGTACACCAGGTTGAGCTCGCTGCTGAACTGCAGGATGCCGTTGGCTTTCGCGGCGATGGTCTGCAGCAGGCCGCCGGCCAGGTGGAAGAAGAAGAGCATGGCCACAAAGCCGATGGTCGCGCCCAGTTCCAACGGGAACCGGCGGGCGATGCCGACGATGGCGAAGATCAGCCACAGGGTGAGCATGTAGGTCTCGATGGGGACCATCAGCCGTACCGCTTCGTAAAGCCCTTGGGCCCGAGCGCGCGCCAGCCCAGGACGATGACAGCGGCCACCAGCGCCAGCCCGGCCATCGGGCCCAGCGTCTGGATCCATCGCAGGGCCACTTCGCCCGGTTCCATCAGGTTGATCCGCGCAGTGGGCAGCATGCGGGAGAGCATGAAGACGCCGACCACGTAGCCGGTGACGCTCGCCACCACTGCGCCGATGAGCCTCTCGATGACGTTGGGCTCGGCATGCCGGCGGGTCGCGGCGTAGATCGCCACCAGGACCACGGCGAAGAGCAGCATCTGGGCCAGGCGCAGGCTGTTGCCGGCCACCGGCAGTAGGGACGGCGTGCTGGAGGCGTCGCTCCACGCCTGGCCGGGGTTCGCAGCCATCACGCCCCGGCGCAGGATCGCGAAATCGAACATGCGCCAGGCGAGGTTGCCGAGGCGGGCGATGAGGTGCCAGGCCCGAGTGACGACGAAGTAGGCCAGCACGGTGCCGAAGAAGGCCGGTATCTCGCGCCGCGAACCGCGGAACAGGCCGATGCAGGCGAAGATCGCGGCCATCATCATCAGCAGCATCCCGAGGTCCCCGTCGCCGCCGGGGAGCGTCTCGAGGGGCAGGCTGACGCCGCCGCTGGCCGGCAGTCCCGTCGGCGCCGCCGTGGCCACCGGCAAGGCGGCGGCCGTGGGCGCGCCAGGCATGGCGGCGCCGGCCAGCGGCTTCGCGGGGGCCACCGGAGCGATGTCGGGCCGGACCACCAGGCTCATGGCCATGAACATGCTCAGCATCCAGGTGTTCACGATGCTTCTCCTTGCGGCCTGTCAAGACCGGCGGGCAGCGAGTCCCGCATGACAGCCCAGATGGCCGCAGCGGCTTCGGGCCGATCCAGGCGCCGAGCGGCCTGGCCCATGGCGACCAGTCGCTCAGGTGCGGCCAGCAGGCGTAGCACTGCGGAGGTGAGCGCCGGCCCGTCGCAGTCGTCGTCGGTCAGGATCTCGGCCGCACCGACCGATTCAAGCTCTCGCGCGTTTGGCAATTGGTGGCCTCCGCTGATGGGCAATGGGACCAGGATCGCGGCCAGGCCGAGGGCCGGTAGCTCGCCCAAGGACGCGGCGCCGGCGCGACAGACGACGAGGTCGGCGGCCGCCATGGCCATGGCCATGGCCGGGCTGTCCAGGTAGCCATGCACATGGTAGCGCTCTCGCAGGGTCTCGGGCAGAGCGGCGCGCTCCGCCGTCGCCGACACCAGGTCGAGCGGTCCACTCACGTGGATGATCCGACAAGCCTCCAGCAGTCGCGGCGCGGCCGCGGCCACGGCCCGATTGATGCGGCGCGAGCCCTGACTGCCGCCGAAGACCAGCAACAGGCGATCGCCGGGGGCGAGCGACCAGAGTCTTCGAGCGGTGGCGCGGTCGGCGGCACGCAATTCGGGCCGCGTGGGGTAGCCCGTGGCCACCGACTTGCCAGGCGGCAGCCACCGCTCCGAGGCCGTCGAGGTGGTCGCGATCCGTTGCGCGAAACGCGCGAGGAAGCTTACCGCCCGCCCTGGTTGGATGTCCGGCAGGTAGATGGTCACGGGAACACGGCGCAGCCAGGCGGCCAGTGCCACCGGGACACTGACATAACCGCCAGTGACAAGCAGGGCGAGTGGTCGTTCACGGCCCGCCAGGCGCCAGGCCTGCCACAGGCCGCGACCCAGGAATGCCAACGCAATGAGACGTCCGGCAACGCCACGCCCGACGAAGGGCGCGGCGCTGATGGGCGCGAAGCGCATGCCGGACGTCGTGACAAGCCTCTCTTCGAGGCTGTCCGGACGGCCCAGCCATGTGAAGGCGACAGGCTCAAGGCCCGATGCGGCGCTCACGGTAAGCCCGGGATAGACGTGCCCGCCGCTGCCCCCGCCGGAAATCCAGATGTGCATAGAATCTTGACTGTGATAGGTCGGTTCGCCGGGAAACGCTCATGAGGATCCCGATGCCCAGCATGGTGGTCACCAGGTTGGAGCCGCCGTAGGAAATCAGCGGCAGGGAGATGCCCGTTGGCGGGATGCTGCCGGTGGCCACCGCCATGTTGAGGAGCGCCTGGCTGGCGATCCAACAGGTGATGCCCGTTGCCAGCAGGCAACTGAAGCGGTCCGGCGCCCCCGCCGCGATCTTGAGTCCGCGCCAGACGAGGAAGGTGAACAATGCCAGCACCAGCAGAGCGCCGAGCAGCCCCAGCTCCTCGCCGATGACGGCGAAGATGGCATCGGTATGGGCCGCGGGCAGGCGCTGCTTCAAGGCTCCCCGACCCAAGCCCTGGCCGGATATGCTGCCGCTCACGAAGGAGCGGATGCTGAGATCGATCTGGTAGCCGGCACCGTAGCGGTCCGCCATGGGATCAAGGAATCCGGTGATACGCCTCATGCGGTAAGGCTCGATGGCCACCAGCAGGGCGGCCACGGCGCCGGCCAGACCACCGACAGCCAGCATCTGGCCCAGGTGCGCACCCGCGGTGAAGAACATCCAGCTGGCGACCACCGCGATCAACACCGCCGTGGACAAGTGCTTTTCGAGGACGATCAAGCCACAGACCAGACCGATGATCAGGGAAAAGGGGATCAGCCCCAGCGTCAGGTCGCGGATCTCCTCGCGCTTGCCGCTGAGCCAGTCCGCCAGATAGATGATGACCGCCAGCTTGGCCAGCTCGCTGGGCTGGATGGATCCGCCGCCCATGCTCTCCACCGCCCAACGCTGACTGCCGTTGCTGACCTGACCAAAGGGCAGCATGAGGAGCAGGAGCCCGACACTGCCCATGAGGCCGACTACCGACCAGCGTTGCCACATCCGGTAGTCGATGCCGCTGGCGACCAATCCGGCGATGGCGCCGATCACGAGCCAGATCAGCTGTCGCTTGAGGAAAGCCGTAGCATCCTGGTAGTCGTCGATGGCCAGCGGGGTGCTGGCGCTGAAGACCGTGACCAGACCGAGGAGCAGGAGCGCGGTCACTGTTGCCAGCAGCGGTCGATCGATCAGCCGCAGGCGTCGCACGTCGGAGTTCGTGCTTGGCTGGGCGGCCGCCTCCAGCTCGGCCTGGTACCTTGCCTTGCCCGCCACGCTGACAGCCGGAGCGGTCCAGGCGCCGCTGCTGTTCATGCCGCCTCCCTTTGAGGCTGCGCGTGCGCCGCGACCAACAGCCGTCGGAAATGCTCCCCCGGCGGGGCAGCGAGCACGTCGTCCGGTTCGCAGCCTGGGCTGAACAACACGGTCTGACCTGGCTGGGCGAGATTCTGCGCGGTGGCCACGGCGTCATCGAGATCGGCGCAGCGAACGATGACGGGGCCTCCGCCCTTGAGGGTGTCCGCCAGGAGCGCGCCGGAGCTACCGAAGAGCAGCACCGTATCCGCGTGCCGCCACACGGCGTCGCGCCAACGGTCCAGCGGCTGGCCACCGTGCTGTCCGCCGGCGATGAGGATCACCCGATCGCGCTCGAACTGGCGCAAGGCACCGGCGGCTTGCCCGGGTCGCGTCGCCAGACCGTCCGAGTACCAGCGCACCCTGTGACGCGTCGCCACCCGTTGCAGACGGTCCAGACCCGGTTCGTAGGCGGCCAGGGTTGCGCGGATGCTCTCCACGTCCGCACCGGCGATGGCGGCGGAGCAGGCGGCCAGTAGCAGGTTGGTCTGATAGGTCGGTCCGCCGAGGGGTACCTGGTCCATGCGGCATACCCGTCGCTCGACGCCCAGCTGTGGATCGACGATGACCAGCTCGCCGCCGCGCAGGAAGGCGTCGGCGCCGCGCCCGGAGATGGACGCCCGCACCGGATCGACGCCGGCCTGGGCGACCAGGGCCAAAGCCCGCGCGTCGTCGGCGTTCACGACCACGCAGCCGTCGACCCCGGCCACCAGCTGCGTCAATGCGTCGCCCAACTCCCACGGCGCCTGGTCCGGAGCCAGCTCGTCGGCCGCGAAGCCGCCGAGGACCAACATCGCCAGGCCTCGCGCCGGATTGCGCAACAGACCTCCGTTAACCTCCACCAGTACCCGGTCTTCGGCGCGCAGGCTGTCCAGCTGGCCCAGGGCCGGGCCGATGCCGACCGTGGCGCGGATGCCGCTGGCGCGCAACATGGCGCCCATCAGGTCCATGGTCAGCTCCGGATGCCCGGTGCCGGCGATGCCGATCACCGGCGCCTGGCTATGGGCCAGGAGCCGCTTGAGCGCACCACCGGCGGGCGTGATCATTCGCGTGGCCACGGGCGATGGGCGCGCGAGCGGGCTGAATGGGGTAAGCAGGGTGGTCATGATGCTGGCCTTTGGGGCGAAGCGGCGTTGGGTGGGGTGGTGGGCCGAAGACGTCGGGCGATGGCCTTCGGCGGTTGGTTGCAGACCATCAAAGCCACCTGCCGAAAAACCAGGCGACGAAGGCGGCCGAAGCGCCGGCCAACCAGAAGCGGCGAACGACCTGGGCTTCTGGCCAGCCGATGGCTTCGAAATGGTGGTGGATGGGTGCGATGCGGAAGAAGCGCCGCCCCGTACCGGTGCGGCGGCGGGTCCACTTGAACCAGCCTACCTGGATGAGGTCGCTCAGCACCTCCGTGACGAAGACTGCGCCGACGATGGGCAACAGCAGCAGCTTCCCTCCCAGGATGGCGACCAACGCGAGGAGCGCGCCGAGGCCCATCGAGGCCACGTTGCCCATGAAGACCTTGGCGGGATGACGGTTGTGGACGAGGAAGCCCAGGCAGACTCCTACCGCCGCGCCGGCGAGGGCTGCGGGCGCGCCGCCCAGGCCCAAGGCGAGCATGCCGGCGAAGGCGATGGCCAGCAACCCTGCCGCCAGGCCGTCCAGTCCATCCGACAGGTTCACGCCGTTGACCGTGCCCATGATGGCGACGGTCATCAGGAGTGCCAGCGGAAGGTCGCCGAGCGCCTGCTCCGGGCCCAGTTGAGGGCGCGCCAGACGCAGCACCGACAGGGTCAGGAGCAGGGCGGCCAGGAACTGCAAGGCGAACATGTCCCGAGCCTTCAGGCCAATGCCCGGTTCCTTCCTGCCGCTGCGACGGGCCAGTCCGGCCAGGTCGTCTGCCAGGCCAAAAGCGGCGAAGGTCAGCATTCCCAGCAGCAGGATGCCGGCCGCCACTGGGTCGGAGCCTGCCAGCGGCACCAGCCCGACCAGTAGCAGCACGCCCAACATCGCCAGGCCGCCCATGGTCGGTGTGCCCTGCTTGCTCTGGTGCTGCGGCCCGTCCACCCGGATGACCTTGCCGAACTGCCGCGCGGCGAGCCAGCGCGTGAGAGGGCCGGTCAAGGCGGCGGTCGCGGCGAATGCGCCGAGCGCCAAGGCCGGTAACCACCAGGGGCGGGCAGAGATTGCCGCGATCAGAGGGTTCATTCGTTCGACGTTGCCGTTCCGGGCCGGTCGGCCGGGATGCGCAGGACGCCCTGCGCGTCCGCGACCCACAGGTCTCCGCGCGCGTCGAACTGGAGGTCGGTGACCCACTCGTCGCCGAGTCCCTGCTCGGCGCCCACGCTCTCGAGCGTTCCGGCCTGCGTGCGG
>JBGAUA010000007.1:0-36949 GCA_044228875.1 Anaerolineae bacterium | reverse complement strand
AGGGCGGTCCACCTTGGCGCAGATCGTCACCACCGGCTGCTCCACAGGAATGAATCCGCAGAAGCTGGCGATGGTCTCGTGATCGTCGTAACGGCCTTCGGCGACGTCGAGCAGTTCCGTGGTCCCGGTTTTCCCGCCGACGCTGTAGCCTGGGATGGCGGCGGCCGTCGCGTGGTTGTCCACGACCGACTGCAGCATGCGGCGGAGGCTCAATGCGTTGGTCGGGTTGATGACCTGTCGGCGCCGCTCGGGCTGGGTTACCAGGCTGGGTCCTTCAGCCGGAATGCGCTCAGCCACCACGAAGGGCCGCATCAGAACGCCGTCGTTGGCAACGGCGTTGACGGCCGCGATCACCTGCAGGGGTGTTGCGTCGACGCTGTGCCCGTAGCTGTTGGATGCGAGGAAGCCGTCATACCAGCCGGCTTCGCCGGGATGGTGCAGCACGCCCGGCAGCTCTCCAGCCAGGTCCACCCCGGTGGGCTGGCCGAAGCCGAAGTCGTCAAGCTCCGCGTAGAAGGGGCCCTCGCCGGTCTGCAAGGCCACCCACACCGCCCCTACGTTGAGGCTGTCCTCCAGCATCTGGGTGATCGAGGTCCGACCGTGGGCGAGAAGGTCCCAGTTCCGGATGCTCATGCCGGCGAACTCCACGACACCGTTGTCCTCGTAGTGGCTGTCAGCGGCGATGGCGCCGGATTCCAGGCCCGCGGCCACGGTCATGATCTTCATCACCGAGCCCGGTTCGTAATGATCGGAGCAGGCCGGATCGGTCAGCAGCTCCGCCCGCAGGTCGGCGCGGCGGTTGGGGTCGAAGGACGGAGCGCTGACCGAAGCCAGGATCGCACCGGTGCGGGTCTCCATCACCAGAACCGTGCCGCGGATGGCGTCCTGACGCGCGAGCGTCTCCTTGAGCGCTGCGGCGGCGGCCTGCTGCAGCTCGCGATCCAAGGTGAGCCGCAGGTCCATTCCCGGTCGAGCAGGGCGAAAGCCGCCGGCCATGCCGGATAGCTCGCCGGACTGTCCGGGCATGCCTTCCAGCACCGATCGGTACTCTGCCTCGATGCCATGACTGCCTACCACCGGCGGAGCATCGGGAGCGTCGTCGTCGTTTCCAAGCAGCATGCCCAGTACCTGAAGGCCGTCTGCCCCCAGCGGGTAGACCCGGCTGAGCTGCCGGCTGAACTCCACATTGTCCAGGCTCTCGTCCCCAGCCAGTTGCGCGGCACGTAGCGTCCGACTCTCTTCCAAGCTCAGCCCCATGGCCAGATTGACCCAGTTCACGCCATGCTCGCGGACGGCCGTGTCCGCCTCGGTCACGATCCACGCCGGATCCTTGCCGAAGCGAGGCCCTACCCTGGCGGCGACGGCCGCCAACGACTCGGCGTCCAGGCCGGCGGTGTTCAATCCGGCGTCGAACACGAAGGTGTCGGCCGCGAGAAGTGCGCCGTTGCGGTCCCAGATGCTGCCGCGTTGCGCCGGTATGCCACGCGGACCACCGGACTGAGCGGCCATCGCGCGGGCCTCTTCGGACACGGCCAGGAAGCTGAGGCGCAATGCCATGAGGGTGGCCAGCGTGGCCATGGCGATGCCGGTGACCGCCAACCTGGGGTAATGCGGCTTGCCCGGATCCCTCACGGCCGGGCGCCTCCCCCCGCCAGTTCGTCGGCATGGGCCGGCGCCGCCGCGCCGTACTCGACGAGCAGTCCACCCAGATCGGGAGAAAGGCTCACTGCGTCGGACGACGATCCGGCCTGTCGCGTGATGTCCAGGGCCTGAACCATCCTGCCCGAATCGGCCGCCGGCAATGCGCGCTCGTCGAGAACCGTCAAGTGCACTGGCACGCTGACGGGCTGGAAGCCCAGGGCTTCCGCTCGAGCCAGGACGCGCCGTGGATCGGTGGCCGCGGCGTGGCTGAGCAGCGCGGCGATACGCTGCTCGATCAACTGACCGCGTGCTGTTTCCAGCATGGCGATCTCATGGCCGGCCGCCGTCATGCGGCTCGACAGGCTGAGCCAGACCAGGCTCGCGCCGGTCAGGCCGAGTGCCAAAGCCAGCCCGCGTAGGCGGAGCCTGGTTGTCGCCTGCGCGGATGCGGACGGCGATGGCGTGGACAGGGGTTGACGGCTCATGAGGCGACTCCTCGGGATCGACGATGCGGTGCCAGGGGACGGGAATCGGTCATCGCCTCAGCGGTATCCCGCTCGACGATTCGGATGGCGGATCGCAGCCGGGCGCTGCGGGCTCGCGCATTCTGGCTCACTTCTGCGGCGGACGGTTGGATCGGCCTGCCGTTGATCAACTTGATGCGGGGGCGCCGTCGGCAGACGCAGATCCGCAGTTCCGGCGGGCAGCTGCAGCCCGTGGCCATGCGGCGAAGGGTCTGCTTGACGATGCGGTCCTCGAGGGAGTGGAAGCTGATCACCGCCAGGCGTCCACCCTCGGTCAAGCGGTCCACGGCCTGCTCAAGGGCCGGTGTGATGGGCGAGAGCTCGTCGTTGACGGCGATGCGCAGCGCCTGGAAGGTGCGGGTGGCCGGGTGAATGCGCGCGCCTTGGCGGCGACCACGTACCGGCACGACCCGAGCGATCAGATCGGCCAGCTCGCCGGTGCGCGTCAAAGGGCGCGCGGCGACGACGGCGCGTGCGATGCGGCGGCTGTGCGGTTCCTCTCCGAAGCGATAGATGAGGTCCGCCAATGCCACCTCCGGCAGGTGGTTGACCAGATCGGCAGCGCTCTGAGCCGCCTGCGGGGACAGGCGCATGTCCAAGGGACCGTCCTTGCTGAAGGCCAGCCCGCGGTCCGGATCGTCCAACTGATCGGAAGACATCCCTAGATCGAACAGGGCGGCGTCAAAGGCCGGCATGCCGGACAGGTCCGCTTGACGGCCCAGATCGTCGAAGCGAGCGACCACCAAGGTGGCCCTGGCTCCATACGGCGCAAGCCGGACGCGGCAGCGCGCTATGGCGGCTGGATCCTGGTCCAGGCCCAACAGGCGACCGTCGGGGGTGGTGGCCTCAAGCCAGGCCTCGGCATGGCCGCCACCGCCCACAGTGCCGTCCAGGAGTCTGCCTCCCGGCTTGGGCGCCAGGACGTCCATGACCTCGGTCAGCATGACCGGACGGTGGTCGGTGAAGGCCGTGGTGCTCACAGGTGCAGCCCCAGGTCTCCCAGCGCCGTGGCGAAGTCCGAGCCGTTCTCGCCGAGCTGTGCCGTCAGCGCCTTCCAGCGGTCGAGGTTCCAGAGCTCGATCCGATTCTTGACGCCGACGACGATCACGGGCTCGTTTTCCGCCAGTCCGGCGAAGCTCCGCAGGGTCGGCGGAACGAGCAGCCGGCCCTGTTTGTCCAGAGGGCCTTCGGTTCCGGAGTACAGGAGTCGGTCCAGCTGCCGAGCCGGAAGGCTGGTCAAGCCGGATTCCTCCAGTCGCGCGGTGAGTTGGTGCCAGACGGGGATGGTGAACATCCAGAGGCAGTTCTCCAGACCGCGGGTGAGAAAATAGCCCTGATCGAAGGCGGTGCGATAGCGCGCCGGCAGGATCAAGCGCCCCTTCTCGTCCAGGCTGTGCTCGTGTTCGCCGAAGAACATGGTCTAACGGTCCCGTCGGGGGGCCGGACGGCGGCCCGAATGGCGATGACGACGTTGTGGACTCCACAAATCCCCACAACTCTCCCCATCGAGGCCATTCTAACCCCCTTTTTCTCTCAGTGCAAGCCCTTTGCGCCCCATTCGCATTGAATTCGTCGTGATCTCGAGGCCTCGATGTGGCGCCGATGCGGCGCACGGATGATTGACAGCTGTAGGGACAGGGGTATAATCGATCGTGAACCAGAATGGATGTTCTGGTCGGGCGCAAAGGCCCGTTGTCAGCCACCCACGATCCCCATTCAGAAAGGAGCAGGTCATGTATCAGAAGGTCATCATCGTGGGCAATCTCGGGAGGGATCCCGAATTGCGCTACACCGCCACAGGCACGCCTGTGGCCAACTTCCCGGTCGCGACCAATCGTCGTTGGACGGATGCCGAGGGCAACGCCAATGAGGAGACCACCTGGTTTCGTGTCAGTGTGTTCGGAAAGCAGGCGGAGATCTGCAATCAGTACCTCGAGAAGGGCAGGGTCGTGCTCTGCGACGGCGAGATCCGCACCAGTCAGTACGAGGACCAGGAAGGGCACACCCGTTACAGCTGGGAGCTTCGGGCCAACACCGTGAAGTTCCTGAGCGGTGGCGACCGCGGGGCACCGGCCATGCCGGACTTCGCGGAAGGGGGTAACGAATCCGCTCCGCCGGCGGCCGGCGGTGGTCGTCGCCCGGCGGCGCCGCAAGTGGCGGAGGATGACATTCCTTTCTAGCATGACCATCGCCATGCAAGGCTCGTGCCAACGGCCTTGAAACGCGCGACAAGCCTCATCGCGCCGCAGAATGCACGAAAAACCCCCCACCGGATCCGATCCGGTGGGGGGTTTTCCTGTGTGCTGCGCGGTGGGCCGCGCTCAGTTCATGGCTGATCGATGGCGAAGGACACGACGCGGTTGTTGCGCGTGTCGGCGACGTACACGCGACTGCTGTGGATCGTGATGCCACCTGGGCTGTTGAAGGCCTGCATTCCGTCTCCGGGGCGGCCGCCCATTTCCCATAGCAGTCGCGGTCGGGCGTCACCGCTGATGTCGAAAGCCTGTACCATGTGCCGGGTGACCTGCGATACGAAGATCTGCTCAGATCCGACCGCCGCCAATCCGCCCACCCGATAGAGCGTCTCGTCGAGATTGCCGTTCCCGAAGGTGTCAAGATAACTGCCGTCAGGGCTGAAACGCTGCACCAGGTAGTCGTCGCCCGCGCCCACGTACAGTCGGCCGGCAGCGTCCAGGGCAATGCTACGTGGAGCGGTGAATTGACCGCTCTGTTCGCCGGGGCCGCCTACGTTGCCTACATGAGGACCCGAAGGATCGAAGATCGACACGCGGCGGTTGCCCACATCGACGACGAACAGCCGACCCTGGCCGTCGAATGCCAGGTCGATGGGCTTGATCAGCTCGCCCGCCGAGCTTCCCACGGTTCCCAAGCTGCGCCGAAAGGCCCCGTCCGAGCCGTAGACCTCGATCTGCGAGCCATTGCCGGCGACGAAGACCTCGCCGTCCGGACCCACCGCAACGCCTTCGGCGCGCTTGATACGCCCTTCGCCGATGCGGGCCTGGAAGGTTCCGTCGACGCTGTATCGGCTTACGCCCGTGGTGTCGCTGACATAGAGGCCCCCCTGTCCGTCCGCGGCCACATCGAAGGGCAGCATCATCTGGCCCGGCTGCGTGCCGGCCTCGCCGAAGCTCCGCCAGTCGCCGGGTAGGGCGGCTGCGGCCGCAGCCGTCGCGGACGCCGCCGCCACCGCCGTGGGAATGGGAGTGCTGACGGTGGGTAGGGCGGTGACGTCCGCGGCATCGGGCGCGTCCTTGACGTCGGTGCATCCGGACAGGGCCATGGCGCCGGCGATGACGAGCAGGTTGAGTCGCGGCCGAGTGGAACTGATCATGACGGATTTCGTCCTTGGTCGAAGCTCGATGGCATCGCTCGTGTGACGATGCTGGTGCTGCATGGATGGGCGTCGCGTCCGGCGATTATAGCTTGGTGGACCGATCCGGTTGGCTCGTGGTTCGCGGGAGCAGGTCAAGCAGGCTGCGGATGACGGGGCAATCGAGATCAGGATGCCTACCATCGCGGTCGATGAGGATTGGATGAAGGCCCGCGGCACGCGCGCCGAGGACATCTTTGCCGTAGGTGTCGCCGACATACCAGATCTGGCTCGGGCGGAGGCCCATGCGGCTGACCGCCATCGCGAACAATCCGGGATCCGGCTTGCCCAGGCCCAGGCGTGAAGAGACGACCACGGTTTCGAATACCTCCGATATTCCCAGGTGATGGATGAGCCAGGGGAGGCTTTCGCCCCAGTCGGAGACGATGCCCATGGGCATACCGAGGAACTTCAGCTCGTCAAGCGCCGGGCGCACGTCGGGGTAGAGTTCCCAGTGTTCAGGATCGGCGTAGGCGTCGTAGATGGCCTCGGCCAACCGATCGATCTCCGCGGGGCGCACGCTCAACGGGGAAAGGGCCGTGAGGCCGGCGCGGTAGCCGGCGGTGAACAGGTCGCGCACCGCCGATTCGTGCAGCCACCACGGTCCCACGTGCCAGCGAGACTCGATGTAGAGGTCGGCGGCGCGCATGGCCCGACGGAGCTCGGGCTCCGCAATCCGGTAGCCACTACCCTCCAACAAGGCGCCGGTCATCGCCATGGTGCTCGTGCGGCTAAACAGCAGGGTCTGACCGGCGTCGAAGAGGATCGCGCCGGGGGCCTCGAGCTGGAGCGGCGTGGCCAAGAGGCGTCAGGCGTCCGGTCTGAGAACGACCACCTGGGTTTCCTCAGGCAGGCTGTTGCCCTGCACCAGTAGCAGGTCACGAGCGTCTCCGCCCGCGGCTCCGATGGCATCGAGAAAACGCTGGAGCTGGCCCGCGGGGTCGCTTCCGGACGTCAGCGGAACGACGATGGATGGCTGCAGCTGAGCGATCCAGTCGGCAGCTCTGGCCGCACCGGGGCCGATACTTCCCAAGGGGAGTACAAGCACATCGACGGCGCCCAGTTCCTCCACTTGCGCCTGGTTCAGCTTTTGAGACGCCATACCCGGATGGACGACGTTGACGCCGTCGATGTTCACGTTGTAGAGGGTGTTGCTGCCGTCGGCGACACCGCCGGCCACACCGATTACGAAGACACCGTCCACCTCGTACTCGCCGGGTCCGGCGATCACGAAGATGCCATCGGGCTGCCCGCCGGTGGTGCTCGACGCCGCGAGGCTGTAGGTCACGAGCCCGCCGGCCTTGTGGGTGCCTCCGGATCCGTGGGGCTCCATCAGCACCTTGCTGCTCTGACCGCTGAGCCGCACCGTCCGGTCTCCCATCCAACGCAGTTCCATTCAATCCTCCTTGCTGGTGCGACGCTGTCCAGGATCAGCCGTCGCTGCCGTCTTGCTCCGCGTTTACGTCCTTCAGGTCGTCGACCAGGACCGTGATCTCGGAGGCGCTGCGGCGCGCGGCGAGCCATTCCGTCAGCTTCCTCTCACGCAGCGGCATGAGCTGCTCGTCGCTCATGGCACGGGCAGGGTCGCGCTCCAACACTTCGACGATGTGGAAGCCGAGCTCCGACGCCGCGACGCCTGAGCGCTCACCGCTCTGCAGTTCGAAGACGAGCGCCTCCAACTCGGGGCTGAGCAGGCTTCCGCGAGTGATCCAGTCCAGGTCGCCGCCTTGGTCCTTGGTCGAAATGTCCTCGGAGAGCTCTCGGGCGAGTGCCGCGAAATCTTCGCCGGCCTCCAACCGCGCGAGCGCCACCTCGCAATCTGCCTGGAGCTTGCAGTAGATCTGTCGGGCATGAACGAACTCAGCCGTCTTGGGGAGCTCCGCCGTGATCGCTTCGAGAACCTTGCGGCCGATCAGGCTGGCTCGCTCCAACTCGATCCACGCTTCCTTGCTGGTCTGGGTCTCGGCCAGCTTGCGGGCGAATGCAGCCTGGCCTCCCACCTCCGCGATCAGGCTCTTCATGTCCGCTTCGAGCTCGTCGTCGGTGACCGTGATGTTCAGCTCCTCGGCCGCCTGCTCCATGAGCTTCTGGTCGATCATGTCTCTGAGGACGCCGCGGCGCAGGATCAACAACTGCTGCTGGCCATCCTCGGTGTTGGGATCGATGCCGCCCTGGTCCACGTGGTAGCGCTGGGTGTCGAAAGCCTGTTGCTGGAACTCGGCCATGGAGATGGGGTCGCCGTTGACCAAGGCGACCGCGTCGGCGTTCGTGACCGCGGCGCTGTCTTCACTTGACGGCTCAGCGGTTCCGACATCGGACACGGCGTCGTCCACTTCATCGATGGGCGACTGCGACGCGGTGTCCGTGTCGGCCTCCGGCGCGTCGGACTTGCAGGCGCCGGTGGCCAGCAGCAGGAAGACGGCGGTCATGGCGAGGGTCTGCGCCAGGACGGCGCGCCGTGGCAATGCGCTTTGCTTCATGGGTTGCTCCATCGGTGAGGGGGATCGCGGGAGTATAGGGAACCCGCCCGAGCAAGCAAGATGCGCGCCATCGCGACAGGGTGCCGTTGCCACGATCGCTTCTGCCCAACGATGCAGCCCGACGCTCAGCGCTTGCCCCTCAGGCGCCGCCAGGTGACTGGGCCGATCTGCCGTATCAGCGCGGCGCGAACCCGCTGCCAGGCGCTGGCCAACGCGGATGCCTCACCGCCGGCGCGTCGAGCGAACCGCTCGCGTGCAAAGCGCTCGACGATCGTGGAAATCTCCGGACGGGCCTGGGGAAAACTGCGCTGGAGTCGAGCTTCGAACTCGTGGGGGGTGTCGGAGTGGCGGCGTCCAATGCCCATCCAGCCCGTCAGGCGGCTCAGTCGGGCAAAGGCGCCTTCGGCGGGAGACAGTCCTCGGAGGGGGCGCAGCCAGGCCGCCCAGGCCAACAGCCAGGCGGTCAGGACCAGTGCGGCCAGGCCACCCATAAGGCGCCACGGGATGTCGACGCCGGTAGCAGAGGCGCCTGACTCCGGCGCGTCGGCGGAACCCTGGCCTACAGCCTCATCCTGGACCTCTGACGCCATGTCTTCAGCAGGTCGCTCGACGTCACGAGCGGCACGCTCCTGTTCGGGAGTCAGGGTCTCGCCGACCAGGCGCCCCGGCTCCTGCGGACGAGCGATCGGTCCGATGCCTCCGCCACCCGTCGGCTCGAACTCCACCCAACCGTATTCCCGGAAGTAGACCTCTGGCCAGGCATGGGCATTGCTGGCGGCCATGAGATAGCGACCTTCTCCCCGGCGCTCGCCCAAGGCGTAACCGGTCGCCAATCGCGCGGGAATGCCGAGACTACGGGCCATGACCACGAAGGAGGAGGCATAGTAATCGCAGTAGCCCTTGCGTCCGTCGAACAGAACCCAGTCCACCCGGTCCTGGCCGGCAGGCGGCTGGTCGATCTCCTCGCTGTAACTGAGGTGCTCGCGGAGGCGCGCCTCCAAGGCGGACGCCATGTCGTAGCGGCTGACGGCGCTTTCCTCGAGCACCCACTGGCGCGCCAACGCTCGCACCCGCTCCGGAAGCGCGTCCGGCAACTGCGTGTAACGCTCCAGGATTTCCGATGGATCGGCGTCCGCGGAATCGATGCCGCGCAAGCTGGCCGGATCGGCTGCGGTCAGGTTGGATACCACCGTATAGGTGCTGCCCAGCGGCAGCGACTGCCTGCTCTCGATGATCAGCGGTTCGCCATCTGCCGTCTCGGCCCGCGTATTCAGATTGAAACGGCTGGGCTGTGGTGCCGCGTAGAGCTGCAATGTCTGGGGCATCAATGTGTGGATGGTCTGCGTCACCGCGACGGTGAGCCGACCTGGCATCCCCCAGGAGTCATCGGCCGGCATGTCGCTCCGGTCGTCGCCGCTTCGTTGCCAGCGTCGGCCATCGTAGCGGTCGTAAACCGCCTGTCGGAAGTAGCCGGGCGGTCCATCGAGTCCGGTCAGTTCGACTTCGAACACCGGGGCTCCAGTCAAGCTGATGGAGCCCCCGAGATCCATCGTGTCGCCAAAGCTGTTGCCCTCGCCGCGGCCTGCTCCGACGAGTCCCGGAAACCACGATCTGACTTGCTGGCTCATCGCTCGGCGAGGGTTTCTGGCCAGATCCCGCAACGTCTCCTGTAGCGGGTCCATTCCCATGTCGGCTGGGAGGAGCGCTCCCAATCCCAAGCAGACGACTGCGAGGATGACGGCGTCGCGCAGAAGCTCATAGCGCAGGTCCAGGCTGAACCCAACGTGTCGCTCCCGCCAGTTGTCCACTTGGAGGGCGGCGAAGACCTGAGCCGCCAGGAGGAAGGCGCAGAACAGGAAGAAGCCGAGGTACCAGGCGTGGCTCTCGTGCCGAGGGCTGTTGGTCAGATTGAAGACCAGGGCGAAGCCGCTGGGGAGGACCGCTCCCCACCAGCTGAGGTAGCGCACCACGAACCAGGTGCAGATGTAGGCCAGCAGCCACATCAGCATGGCCATGGTGACCAGAAAGAAGAAGTACATCAAGTCATTGGCGTCGGAGGGCGCAAGCTGTAGGTTCTCGAGGGCCCGCGCCGGATAAGGATGGCTGGACAGATAGGCCAGATACCACTGGCTGACGAGGTTCGTCCGCTCCAGAAATCCGAGCTGGGCCAGGTCGGCCGCTGGGGCCGACGGGAACTCCGCCAGTCGTTCGCCGACCAGAACCGCCGTCCACAGGGTCCCTACCGCCATGCTCGCCAGATGGGCCACGCCGGCGGGAAGCCAGTTGAGGGCGCCCATGACGGTGCCGGCAATGACGCCGCCGATGACGACGAAGGAGAGTACGCCCACCGCGGGGCCGGGCTGGGCCAGGGCGATCGACCAGGCCACGGTGAGCATTAGACAGGCGATCAAGACCAGACTTGTCCAGCCGGTCTTGGGTCGGAGCGTCATCATGTCGGTCCTTTCAAACAGTGGGGCGGACAATGGTAATGCGCGCCGCCTCTTCGAGGCCATCTTCGCGTGTAACGCCTCCATACGATGCCTTGACCGTAGTGGTTCGTTGATCGGTCACCGTGGTCTTCGTTCCAGCAGGGTGCGCCTGCGCTGGACAAAGGCGCTCCGGCCACCTAGGCTTCCGGTCATGACCCGGCCCATCGCGCCCATCGGAGTCGATGCCAGCCGCAGTTTCGGCACCGGTCGCACGGGCACTGAGCATTACGCCACGGAGATCACCCGGCACCTGATTCGGCTGGCGCCCGGCCGATTTCGGCTCTACTTCCGGACACCACCACAGGAGCAGCCCCCGTCCGGCGCGGATCTGCGTGTGCTGTCGGCGCCCCGACTTTGGACCCATCTGCGTTTGGGACCGGAAGTCGCACTGAGGCCGCCTTCGGCGTTGTTCATTCCGGCCCATGTCATGCCCCTGGTCTGTCGTCCTCCGGCCGTGGTGACGGTTCACGACCTCGGCTTCGAACACTTCCCGAAAGCCCATCCGGTCGTCAGCCGAGCCTATCTGCGCTGGTCAACCCGGCGGCACGCGCGCCGCGCCGCCATCCTGGTGGCGGACTCCACAGCGACCAAGGAGGACCTGGTGCGCCTCTATGGCGTCCAACCGGATCGGGTGCGCGTGGTATTGCTGGCGGCGGACGATGCCCTGTCGCCGCCTACTGCGGATGCGATCGCGCAGGTTCGGCGCCTGTTGGGGCTTGCGCCCGACGCGCCCTACCTGCTTCATGTGGGCACCCTGCAGCCGCGCAAGAACCTGGCAAGACTCCTGGCGGCCTATGCCACGCTGATGGGGGATCACCCCGAGCTGCGCCTCGTGCTGGCGGGCGGGAAGGGCTGGGGCGACGAGGACCTGGCTGGCGTGGCTCGGGCTCTCGGCGTGAGCGAAAGGGTGCTCCTGCCGGGCTATGTGCCCCCGCCGCTGCTTTCAGCACTCTACGGTGGCGCCGCGGCGCTTGCGATGCCCAGCCTCTACGAGGGATTCGGCCTGCCCGTGGTCGAAGCCATGGCCTGTGGCGCGCCGGTTCTTTGCAGCAACAGCAGCAGCTTGCCTGAAGCGGCCGGCGGCGCTGCCTTGCTTGTGGACCCACTGAGCGTACCGGACATTGCCGCTGGGCTCCGCCAACTGCTGGAGGACGACGCACTCAGCGCATTCCTGCGCGAGCGCGGACTGGCTCGCGCCGCGCTGCTCTCCTGGGAGGCCAGCGCGCGACAGGTGTTTGAAGCGCTGACCGAGGTGGCCGATGGTCACTAGGGTGGCACGGGAGACAATGGGGGCTCCGGCCAATGGGCCGCGGCTTCTGGTCGTTAAGCTCGCGGACTTTGGCGACGCGTTGCTGGCGACTCCAGGGATATCCCTCTTGCGTGCAGCCCTGCCGGCGGCCAGGTTGGATGCGCTCTGCGGTGCGGCGGGGGCCATCGCCTTCCGCCATGCGGGCCTCTTGGACACGGTGACTGTTCTGCCTCGCGGGGCTGCGGCCAGGATTTCGCTGGTACGTCGCCTGCGTGGCGAGGCCTATGACGGGTTGGTCTACCTGCATAGCCTGGTCACCGCCCGCGGCGCACTGAAGCACCGGCTCCTGGTGGCGGGCCTGGGTGCGCCGGTCTGTGTCGGATTGGCACCGCCGGCGAACTGGCGCGGCAGCTTTCTCACCCATTCGGTGCCCGACCCGGGCTATGGCACCTGTCATGTCGTGGAGAGTTTTGAAGCGGTCGCGGCAATGGCTTTGGCGGTGTATCAGGGACGGGCTTCGAAGCGTGTCGACCTGGAGCAGCGTCGGCTGCGCTTCCACCCTGGTTCTCTGGCCGAGGCGGCGGCCGCGAAGCTGGCGGCATCCTGGCCGCGGCAAGGCGGCTGGGTTGCCCTGCATCCGGGTGGTGGCGTTTTCAGCCTGGCCCGCCGCTGGCCGGCCGAACGCTTCGCCGCACTCGCCGAAACTCTGGTCGCGCGCGGTCATGGGGTGGCACTGATCGGCCGCGACACCGATGGCACTCGCGCGGTCAAAGCCGTCTGCCGAGCGCCGGTCCTGGACCTGACCGACGCTTGCGATCTGCCGACGCTCGGTGCCCTCATGCCTCGCTTCCGTCGCCTGATCACCAACGACAGCGGTGTCATGCACCTGGCGGTGGCGATGGGTACGCCGGTTACCGCCATCTTCGGACCTTCCAACGATCGCGCGTGGGGACCGTGGGATCCCGTCGACGGCGTCGCCGGTCCTCGTCGTCATCACGTGGTGACCCTAGCCGATCTTGTCTGTCGACCCTGCTTCTATACCGGTCACGACCTGGGCGCACCAGACGGCTGCCCGACGCGCGATTGCCTGGCCTGGCTCTCGGTGGAGCAGGTGCTGCGGGCCGCGCCCGACCTATAATCGTCCTTGCCGATACTCGATCGGCCTGGCATTCGGGATTCGCAGAAGCGCATGGTTTCAATGGCCCCGCTCACAATCGAACGCGCTAGCGCGATCCTGGCGGACATGGCCTCGAAGCGCTTGGTCGTACTTGGCGATGTAGCCTTGGATGAGTACCTCGTGGGCCGGGCGGAGCGTCTGAGTCGCGAGGCACCGGTACCGGTGTTGAGTTTCAGCCGTCGATTCCTCGTTCCGGGCGGCGCGGCCAATCCGGCCCGCAACGTCAGCGGCCTGGGGGCGAAGGCGCTTCTCGTCACTTTGGTCGGAGCGGACGAGGCGGCGGCAGAATTGGAAGCCCTCTTGCAGGAGGCAGGCATCCAGGCGCGTCTGGTGGTGGATCCAAGCAGGCCCACCACGCTGAAGACCCGCATCGTGGCCGAAGGCCTCAGCGCCCCGCAACAGGTGGCGCGCATCGATCGCCAGTCGCGAGACGCAGCCGGTCTCGATGCGGAGCACGCATTGCTGGCTGCGATCGAGGACGGCTGCCAGCAGGCCGACGCCGTCCTCGTGTCCCACTATCGTAGTGGGGTGGTGACCGCCGAGCTGGCGGCGGCGGCTCGAAGGACCGCGCGACAGCGGGGGCTGTTCATTGCCGTCGACGCTCAAGGCGATCTCGAGCGCTTTCAGGGATATGACCTCGTACGCGTCGGTGGACAGGACGCCGCCCGCAGCCTGGGGCTTCCGCTCCGCGACGACAGAGACGTCGAAGCGGCGATTCGCGAGATCACGCGTCGCCTGGGGGCCGCGGCGGTGGTGCTGGGGCGCGGAAGCCAGGGCAGCAGCGCCGCCTTGGCCGACGGTGACGTGTTCCACCTGCAACCGACGAATGCCAGCGAGGTCTTTGATGTCACGGGGGCCGGTGACACGGTCATCGCCGTCTTGACCCTGGCCATGGTATCAGGTGCAGACCTGGGCGAAGCGGCAGCTCTCGCCAATGCGGCCGCGGGGCATGTCGTCCGCCGGATGGGGGTCGCCGCCCCCAGCGCAGAGGAGATCCTGGCCGAACTGGCCACCGTCAATCGGTGATGGTCACGCCACCGAGGCACATCTCGTCGAGGGTCCCTTCGCCCCAGGTAACGTCGCGTGGTTGCTGCTTCACTCCGCGCACCACGGGTTGGTTCTCCGCCGAGTTGTCCCAGACGCAGCCCATCTCCACTCGGTCGCCGGTCTCGACCCGGACCGGATCGACCAGATCGTAGGCGCCCTGCCAGTTGAAGTCCCAGCGGGGGATGTCCAGCAAGCGTTCGCGAACGCCGTTCTCGCGGATCAGGTCCAGGGTGAACCGGTCGCCCAGGGTGTGCATGTGGCCCCAGACGCGCCACAGCCATCCGGCGCGGGCGGTCGGCCAAAGCTGCAGACCACCGGTACCCTCCGTGCCCACGATGTTCAGATAGCCGGTGGCGCGAGCCTCCTTGGCGCCGGCCGGTATGCGGAACAAGGGGTTGACCAGCCGATAGTCGCGGGGCACCTTGTTGATGGGCCTGGGTGCCTTCCAGAAATGCACTTGGGTCCGATCGCTGTGCCGCCCGTTGTTGGTGTTGTAATGTTGCTGGAGGACCATGACCGATCCAGCACTGATGCGCTTGGCGGTACCCGCAGGATAGGGTCGCGTCATGGCGCCGACGGCCTCGGCTGCCGTCCACTCATCGGAGTTGAAGCCCGGTCCGCCATAGCAGGTCCAGCCAGGCCCAGCGTCGGCCTTGTCCAGACGGCGGACGTCCGCCAGGTCTTCCGGCTCGGCGAGGTAGAGGATTCCGTGGTGGAACATCGGCGCGCTCTGGGGCACGATGTCGACCATCGTGATTTCGGTGTCCACCCTGAAGCCCGGATCGATGATGAAGCAGCGGTAGTCGTCGGTCACTCCGACGGCGGGCGAGTAATCCGCACCGATGTCGACCTTGATGTTCGGCGGGCCAAAGGGCTCGCGATCCGGAGGTGCGATAGGCGGAGCGGAGTCGGGATCGCCCTCCACCGCTCCCTCGTCGATCCAGCGGATGAGCAGACCGCGGTCCGCGGCGCTCATGATCCTCGGGTCGTCGAAGGGCTTCGCGGTGGTCGGATCGGCCGGCAGGGGCGGCATGATGTTCTCGGCCAGGGCCCAGCGGATAAGTTCTGCGTTGGACCTGGCATCGGCGTAGCTTTCCAGTGGGAAGGGCGCGATGCCGCCGGAGTAGTGGCAGCCGGCGCATTCGCGACTCAGGATGGGCATGGCGTCGCGCCAGTAGCTGAGTGCCGGCGCCGCCGGCTGGCTCGGGATCGGACCAGGTTGCGGCTGCTGAGGGGGGGGGACTGTCGGCAGGTCGACGGGCGTACCGCTTGGCTGGCTTGTGGATTGGACGCGAGCAGTGGGCGCCACGGCGATCTCCCCGCGTCCGATGGTCAGGAACAGCATGGGCAGGAGCGCGATCCGGCCTGCTTCAGCCTTGCCATTCTCCGTGGCATCCCGCGACGTGAGGCCGGTGCCGTCCGCCGCCCAAATGACCGCGGCGCCGACCCCGGTAGCTTCGCCGATGCTGCGACTGGCCGCCAGGCGGGCCATTCGCCGGGCGTCAACCACCTCGGCGAAGGCGCCGCCATGCGGAACATGCGCTGCCATGATGCCGTCCTGATGGGGTGCGGAAGCCGCGTCGATGATCGTCGCCCGCTCCTGCTCCAGGCGCAGCCACAAGATGCCGGCCGGGAGGAGGCTGAGCGTTGTTACGATCGCCCATGGGAGCAGCCGTCTGGCGGGACGAAACGATGTCATGATCAGGGCTCCTCGATGACTGGTCCTTGCCGGCGGCGGCTGCGGCTGAATCAGGATAACACGCCTGCCGCCGGCGAGGTCGGGATGGCGTGTTCAGTCCTCTCCGTCGTCGGTCCGCGAGCGCAGAATTGCGGGCGGCGACCACTGATGGGCGACGTCGGCTTGCTCAGAACACGGCGATCGGATATGGTAGCCGAGAAGGGCCGGCAGGTCCGTCTGTCGGTCCACACGGTGGCCTGGTGGCAGGCCGACAAGGAGCAATGGTCATGGGCAGTCTGCTGTGGTGGTTGATCTCGGGCAGCATCGGTGGGTGGCTCGCGGGTTACCTGATGCACCGGGACAAGACGTTCGACATCACCGACGTGGTCATCGGGGTCTTGGGAGCGCTGGCCGGAGGGTTTCTCTTGGAGTTCATCCCGTTCTTCCGACTCGAGGGTGTGATCGGCGACATCCTTAAGTCGGCGCTGGGCGCGGTGCTCCTGACCGTAGGTTACGAGTGGTATCGGCAGCGCGAGCTCCGCGGTTGAAGCCGACAACCCGGGGTGGAGCACGAAGAAGGGCGCCCACCACCCAGGGTCGGGCCCCTTTTCAGGCCGGAGCGACGGGGCTCGAACCCGCGATCTCCGGCTTGACAGGCCGGCGTGTTAACCGCTACACCACGCCCCCAATTGTCCGGCTTCGCCCCCTCAGGCAAGTGTCTGGTCCCGGAGGGCGGAAGACTCAATCTTATGGATCCGTCATCCGGCTGTCAACTCCTGGCGCAGTCGACCTTCGCCGATGCCAGGATCGACCGCAGGATGCTCGCCGCGGCCTCGATCTGTTCGTCGTCGACGTCATGGTGCGTGACCAACCGCAGGCGCATGCCGCCTACCGGGAAGAAGAGAAGGCCCTGCTCTGCCGCCCGCGCCGTCAGGTCCGACGGGCTCAGGTCTGCGCCATGCACCTCGAAGATGACGATGTTGGTCCTTACGTCCTCCGGGCAGATGCGGACGCCGGGCATGGTGGCCAGTTCCTGCGCCAGCCACTGGGCGCGGCGATGGTCGTCGGCCAAGCGGTCCACCATCGTGCTCAACGCCACGATGCCCGCCGCCGCGAGCACTCCGGCCTGACGCATCCCCCCTCCGAGCAGTTTGCGTACCCGCCTGGCTTCGGCGATGAAATCCGAGCTGCCGCAGAGCAGGCTGCCGACTGGTGCGCACAAACCCTTTGACAGGCAGATGCTTACCGTGTCCGCATGCTTCACCAAAGCCGCCGCCGGCAGGCCCTGTGCCACCGCGGCGTTGAACAAGCGGGCGCCATCCACATGGATGGCCAGCCGGTGCCGATCGGCGATCTGGCGGACGCACTTCATGTATTCGGGGTCGAGCACTGCGCCGCCGCGGCGATTGTGGCTGTTCTCGAGGCAGATCAGCCGACTGCGGGGAAAGTGGATGTTGTCGGCGCGCACGGCTGCTTCAAGCAGGTCGAGCGCCAGGGCGCCGTCCGGTCCGGTGGAGATCGGATGCGGATGGATCCCGCCCACGGCCGACGACCCTCCGGCTTCGTAGACGAAGGTATGGCTCTCGTCGCCCAGGATGACTTCGTCGCCGCGGCCGCAGTGGACAAGGAGCGCCGCAAGGTTGCCTTGGGTTCCGCTGGTGACCAGCAGGGCAGCCTCCTTCTCCAACCGGTCGGCGCCTAGCGCTTCAAGGCGGCGGACCGTGGGGTCCTCGCCGAAAACGTCGTCGCCGACTTCAGCCTCGGCCATGGCCCGGCGCATCGCAGCGGTGGGACGGGTCACGGTATCGGACCGAAGGTCTATCAAGCTCATGATCTCAACCGTCCGCCAGAACGGCCGCCGCCGCATCCAGCCGCTCCAGTACCGTTGAGCGCTCAAGGTGGGCCAAGGTCTCGAAGAGCGGCGGTGCCACCGTCTTTCCTGTCACCGCTACGCGAAGCGGCTGAAAAGCCTGGCCGGGCTTGAGGCCCTGCGCCTCCGCCAACACGCGAAGCCGGTCCTCGATGGCCGTGGTGGTCCACGGCTTCAAGCCTTCCAATGCCTCACGTGCTGCCAGCAAAACCGTCCGAGTACCGGCCGCATCCAACTTGCGCGGGATCAGGTCGTTGACCGCCGGGTTTACCGCATCGGCCCAGAAGAAGTCCAGCATGGGCACGGCCTCGTCGAGACGACCGATACGCTCCTGGACCAGCGGCACCAGGTCCCGAAGCTCGGTCTCCGTCGCTGGAATGCCGGCGTCCAGGAAGAACGGTCGCAATCGCGCGGCCAGGTCCTCCGGTATCAGACGGCGCATGTAGACGCCATTCATCCAATCCAGCTTGTCTTGGTTCCAGTACGCCGCCGAAGGTTTGATGTCCTCCACACGGAAGCGCTCCTGCGCCTCAGACGGGCTGAACAGGTCCTGATCGCCGCTGAACGACCAGCCCAGAAGGGCGAGGTAGTTGAACATGGCCTCCGGGAGGTAGCCCTTGGCCCGGTACTCCATCAGGCTGGTATCCCCAAATCGCTTGGACATCTTGCCTCGCCCGGCCCCGGTCTCCGGATCTGGAGGGTTGAGCACCAGCGGCAGGTGGACCCAACTCGGCTCCGGCCAGCCAAATGCCTGGTAGAGCTGGATCTGGATGGGGCTCGACGGGATCCACTCTTCGCCCCGCATGACGTGGCTGATGGCCATCAGGCGATCGTCGACCACCACTGCGAAATGGTAGGTGGGAAAGCCGTCGCTCTTGATGAGGATCGTGTCTTCCAAGGCCGCCGCATCGAAGCGGATGGGGCCGCGCAGCAAATCCTGAAGCACAAAGCTGCCGGTCAGCGGCATCTTCAGCCGGACCACGGAGGGCTCTGCTGCCGCCAGGCGACGTTCCACTTCCGCCAGGTCCAGGGTACGGCAGCGACGGTCGTAGCCGGTACGGCGCCCGCCGGCTTCCTCGGATTGGGCCTCCGCGGGCCGTGCCGGGCAGAAGCAGCGGTAGGCGTGCCCGGCCGACAGCAGCAGATCGGCGTGGTGGCGATAGATGTCAAGCCGTTCGCTCTGCAGGTAGGGACCGTAGGCGCCGCCAACGCCCGGACCTTCGTCCGGTCCGATGCCCAGCCAGTGCAGGCCCGCGATGACGTCGGCGATGGAGCCTTCGACGAAGCGCTTCCGGTCCGTGTCTTCCACCCGCAGCACAAACTGCCCTCCGGTGGATCGGGCCGCCAGCCAGTCGAAGATGGCAGTGCGAGCCGTGCCGACATGCATGAAGCCCGTCGGTGACGGAGCGATACGCACTCGAACTGGCTCTGGCCTGTCAGCGGACATGGCGATAACCTCCGCGAAGCTGGTCGAAATCGGCAAAACAAAGGCGGGACCGACCTGTCAGGTCGCCCGCCGCAACGGCTATTGTATGGTTGCCGATCGGATCAACGAAATTCGAGAGGGCGGCGTCGCAGGAGCACGCTCTGGACCAGACCGATGGCGGCCATGGCGGCGATGAGGCTGGAACCGCCATAGGAAACAAAGGGTAGGGAAATGCCGGTGACCGGGAAGATCTGCAGCACGACGCCGATGTTGACGAAGATCTGGGCCGTCAGATAGGTCCCTACCCCGATGATGATCAGCCCACCGGGATAGTCCTGGGCCGACCTGGCGGCGCGGAAGATGCGCTGGACGATGAAGAACAACAGAGCCAGAAAGGCCAGGGAGCCGATAAAGCCCAGCTCTTCGGCCACGATGGCGAAGATGTTGTCCGTGAACGGCACGACCAGCCAGCCGCCCTGCGCCTGCATCCCGCTGGCATAACCGGTGCCCCACAAGCCTCCGTTGCCCACGGCGATCACGGTCTGGATGGCCTGGTAGCCCCGGAATCCAGGATCGGCCTCCGGATTGAGCCAGAAGCGGATCCGATCCAACTGGTAGGCCTTGATGAGCTTCGACGACAGGGCCAACCACGCCAGCGGGGCTGCGCCGAAGACCAGGATGCTGAGGTGGAGCGGGCGGATGCCCGCGGCGAATGCCATGCCCAGCCAGATGCAGCCCAGCAGGATGGCTGTCGACAGGTTCGGTTGGATGAGGACCAGGAACATGGCCAGACCCACGAAGGCCAGCGACCCGATGACGGTGCGAACGCGACGAATGTCATGGCGTTCGAAGTAAGCCGCCAGAAAGATGATCATGGCGATCTTCGTCAACTCGCTGGGCTGAAGGGCGATGCCCCCGGCGGTGAACCAACGACGCGCTCCCAGCATGGTCTGGCCCACAGTGGGCAGGAGGATCAGCGGCACCATCATGGCGCCGTAGATCCACATGTGCAGTGCCAACAGCACCCGGTACTCCGTCAGTGCGAACATCGCCAGAACAAGCAGGCTGATCAGCGCGAAGACCAGCTGCTTGACCACCAGGTCGTCCCAGATGCGCTCAACCGCGTCACCCCGGAGTGTGGCGCTGTAGATCATGGCCGTCCCGGCGCCGAGGGCGGCCAGCACCGCGACCAGAAGAACCCAATCCACGGCGGCCAGCCGCCGCCAGGGCAGATGGGTGACGCGCCTGGCCCTCGCGGCCTGGCTTGCGCCTGCGGTCATGGGCGATCGCTCGGCCGCCGGCCGCGTCGATCCAGCGGGATCTCGGCTACCAGGCGGCCGTCACGCTGCAATGTGATCACCACGTCTTCGCGGTCGATGCAGATGTGATGCGAAAGGGTTTCGATCAACTCATCGCGGATCGCTTCCAGTTCGGCGGCAGTCAGCTGGGAGCGGTCGTACTCCAGGACCAGCTTGAGGCGTTCCCGAGCGACCGATCCGGAGCGAGGCGTCTTCTCACGGCCCAGTAGGCGGTCGAAGAGGCTCACGCCGTTCCTCCCGATCCCCCGAAATGGAAGATGTGCGACAACCTATCCAGCAAGCTGGTCGGCGTTGGTTCCAGGTTCATGAATGGCAGATCCTCGCCGTCCAGGCGAGCGGCGATGTTGTGATAGGCTTGTCCCGCGCGCGAGCCACGGTTGAGTGTCACCGGCTCACCGCGGTTGGTGGCGGCCACGATGTCGCCGTCCTCCGGCACGATGCCGATGATCTTGATCCGCAGGATGTCGAGCACATCCTCGGTGGACATCATGTCCCCACGCGCTACCAGGTCGGGCTTGATACGGTTGAGGACCAGACGCGGCGCCGGTTTGCCGGACGCCTCTACCAAGCCGATGACCCGGTCGGCATCACGCACGGCTGAGACCTCGGGCGTGGTCACCAACAGCACCTCGTCCGCCGGCGCCAAAGCATTTCGGAAGCCCTGCTCGATTCCAGCGGGCGAGTCCACCAGGATGAAGTCGGCAAAGGCGCGAAGCTGCTCGCAGACGTCCTTCATCTCCTCCGGGTCCACATCGTCCTTGTCCGAATGCTGATCTGCGGCGAGCAGCATCAGCCCCGGCACCCGTTTGTCACGGATCAGGGCTCGCTCGGCGCTGGCCACACCGCGCACGACATGGATGAGGTTGTAGACCACGCGATTCTCAAGGCCCATCACCACGTCGAGGTTGCGCAGGCCGATGTCGGCGTCCACGACGACGACCTTGCGCCCGCGGGCCGCCAGGGCGACGCCGATGTTGGCTGTCGTCGTCGTCTTGCCGACGCCTCCCTTGCCGGAAGTGACCGTGATGATCTTGCCTGCCATGCCTACCTCGCTCTCCAGATGCCCCGCCAGGGGGGCTTGAACCCATCAGCGCTCTGCCTGATCCCGGATCTTGGGCTGATCGAAGGTTGTTCACCCCTACATGTTGGGGGTGGAGTACCGCTCACCTCAAGACAAGGAGCAATAGCTTACACCATAGCGCGTGTCTGTGGAAACCGGGGCCGCGGACCATCCGCGCTGGCGGCCGCGTGTGATCCAGTACCGCAGGCCAGCCGACACCGGTGCTCTCAGCGCCATGTGTCGACCACGATACAGCCACCTGTCGAGCGCGCCGACTCCGGAATGGGAACTCGGTCGGGTTCAACCGGTGCTCGAGCTATGGCATCGCCGATACGCAGCTGGGTCGGCGAAAGGTCCAAGGCGCAGACCCGGATGTCGTCCACTGAATCCGGGTCGCGGGCGAGACCGGCTTCGACCACTCCACGCAGACGGCCCCATACCACGACATGCTCACCAGCAAGCACCTCCGCGCCGGGATTGACGTCGCCGAGCACCACAACGCTGCCCACGTGGCTGATCCGTTGACCGCTGCGCAGGTTGCCCGCGACCACTCGCGCGCCTTCCGGCGGTACGCCCGGAGCCGGGCGCTCGGCGGCAAGTTCCGGCCGTGGTTCGCGAGTCTCAGGTGTCACAACGCCGATGAGGCTCAGTCCGGCCTCCGCCAACACCCCGGCCAGTCGTTGAGCGAGTGACAGGTCCATGGGCCCACCGAATTCCAGCAGCACCTTGGCGTCGCCGAAGAAGGCGCTGCCGCGACCGGCCAGCTGCGACCGCAAGCTTGCCTCAGCCTCATCCGGGGCGCAGCGTGGTGCGACGCTCATCCGCAGCCCGCGCCCGCGGCCTTTCAGCTGCACGGGGGGCCGATCCGGCGTCGGGAGCTCGCGGGCCGCGGGGTGGTCGATGCTGCTCATGGCTGGGTCTCCTGAGGATCCGTCGGTGCAGCGGTTGGGCTCTGATCAGTGTGGGGCTCGACCGCGCCAGTCCCAGTCGTCGTCGCGTCGGCGTTGGCGGGCGTGGCGCCATCTTCCGGCAGACGGAACCACGCTCGCAGCACTTCGGCGGCGATGGGCGCCGCCACCTCCGAGCCTTGGATCACCTTGCTCAGTCCGGATCCGTCGACCAGCACCGCCAAGGCGATCTCCGGGTTCTCATAAGGGGCGAAGGCAATGAACCAGGCATGGGTCAGGAGGTGTCCGTCCTTGGTGTACCGGCACTCCCAGATGTCGTCGGTCAGGTCGTCCGGGCTGCCGTTGTCCGAGGCGCGATAGCCATCGCAGAACTCCGCCGTTCCCGTCTTGCCGGCCGCGCGGGCTTGCTCCGGAAGCCCGGTCCAAGCCGATCGCGCCGTACCGTAGGTTACCGTACCCCGCATGCCCTCGCGAATCACGGCGACATGGCGTGGGTCCACGGGAAGCTGCCGGATGGCCTCGACACGGGCTCCTTCCGGCTGGCCGGGTATGGCATTGCCGTCGGCGTCGGTCACCCGCTCCACGACCCGCGGGCGCCACAGGGTTCCACCGTTGGCCATCGCCGCTGCCACATTGGCCATCTGCAGGGGCGTGACCCGCGTATAGCTCTGGCCGATGCCCATGATGTAGGTCTGACCGGTGGTCCAGATGTCGCCCCAGGTGTCCTTGAGCCAGGCGGCCGAAGGTACCAGGCCCTCCGCCTCACCCAGGAGGTCGATGCCGGTCGGCGCGCCCAATCCGAAGGCCCGGGCATAAGCGGCCAACCGTTCGCTGCCCAGCCCGGTCACCTCCGGACGGCCCGTGGCCTGGCCGCCCGCAACCTCGTAGAAGAACACGTCGCAAGAATTGGCCAGCGCTCCGCGCACATCCTGGGCGCCGTGGGCACCTTGGCCGAGAATCCAGCAGACATAGGGATACGACGTTCCTGGATCGTATTGGTTGACGATGCTGATCAGCCCGGGGCAGACAATTCGCCGTCGATCATCGATCACGCCTTCTTCCAACCCTGCGGCCGCTGTGATCACCTTGAAAACGGAGCCTGGCGGATACTGCCCGCTCAGCGCGCGGTTGAGCAGGGGGCGATCGGGATCGTCGATCAGGGCACCGTACTGCTCAGGGCTGGCACCGGTGGAGAAGAGGTTGTTGTCGAAGGTGGGCAGCGAGACCAGGGCTCGCACGGCGCCATCCCGCGGGTCGATGGCCACAACGGCGCCGCTTCGCGCCCCCACCTTGCTCATGCCGCGGCTGAGCGCGGATTCGACAGCCTGCTGAAACTCCAGGTCCAGGGTGAGATGCAGGCTGTGCCCGGGCACCGGTTGCCGTCGCTGCTCCAACTGCTGGACCTCCTGGCCCATGGCGTCCACCATGACCACCTTTTCGCCCTTGGTGCCGCGCAGGTCCGCCTCAAAGGCATACTCGATACCGGTGCGCCCGACGGCGTCCTGCCGCTGGTAGCCCTTGTCCAAGTATGGATCCAGGGACTCGCGTGGAATGCTGCCGGTGAAACCGAGCAGGTGCGCGAGGCTGGGTCCGGCCGGATATTCGCGGACGGAGGACTCACCGATGAGTACGCCGGGCAACTGGACCTCGTCCTCCATCAGGGTGAATGCGGCCTCGCGCGGGACATTTCGCGCCACCGTCAGGGCCGACCAGGTGGGGACGAATGCGCCGTTCTCATCGAGCAGGAGTCGCCAGATCGCCTCCTGTCGTGCGACGATCGACGCGTCGGTGGCCGCGCCATGGTCGGCGGACGACAGAACTTCCGCCACCCGTCTGAGGACACGGTTGCGCTCGTCCGCTTGCCTGGGCAGGGCGGCCGGGACCATTCGGAGGGCAAACTGCGGGCGATTCAGTACCACTCGGCGCCCGACGCGATCGTAGATGACCCCTCGGTCGGCCTCGAGCTCGCGGAGGGCGAACCGGTTCTGGGCCGCTTTCTGGCGGAGCTCGGCGCCGCGGATGATCTGCAATTGCCAGAGCCTCAAGCCGAGAAGCGCCAGGATGGCCATGGGTACGAGGCGCAACCATCGCAACCGCTCCGACAGGATCTGCTGCATCCGCCGCGGCGTCGGGGGCGCCATGACTAGCGATCCCAACCCATTCCCGGCGGCGCCAGGAAGCGCACCAGAAGCCGAAGCGGAGCGAAGACCACAGGCAGCCACAAGAGGTTCACCACGGTCGCTCGCAAGACGATTCCGGCGACCATATCGGGTGACCAGAGTCCAGCTTCCGCCCATCTGCCGGCCAACAGCAGTTGGACAGCCAGATGCAGGATGGTCCCGAGCACCGTCAACGCGGCGGTCAAGACCAGCCCGCCGACGAAGACACGCCGCCGCCCCAGGCCCGCCAAAAGGACCACGCTGAGGAGCGGCAGACTGTAGGCTGCGAGGTGGCCAGAGCGCCAGTCGAGGAGCCAGCCCATGAAGAGCGCCCACCACGCTGCGTGTTCCGGTCCCAAGAGCAAGCAAGCGCTCACCGCCACCAGCAGCGGCAGGCTGGGAATGGCGCCGTCCAGGGCGGCGGCCGGCATGGCGGACAACTGCAACTGAATCACGCCCGTCAACATGAGGGCCAGAAGAAGGGGTCTCACGGCATGCTGTTCATGGTACCGCCGAGCAGCGGATCATCGGCATCCAGCGTCCCATCAGCTCCCGGGTCCCCGGACCCCTCGTCACCCGGTCGCCATGCCGTGACGACCATGACCAGTTCCAGGGCGTCGAAGTCCACCGACGGACGGATGGTGGCTTCCTGCCACTTGGCCACATCGTTCTGCCGCACCTTCACAACCTGACCGATCGTGATCTGGCCGGGGAAACGCTGGCTCATCCCGCTGGTTTCCACGATGTCGCCAACCTGGACGTTGGGCGGGCCGCTCTCCGGATCCTGCGGAATGTGCCGCATGATCAGACCCCCTCCGGGCAGGCCGAAGACGATGCCTGTCGCTTGGGAGCGGCCGATGCGACCACGGATGCGGCTGCGGGGATGCGTGATCAACATCGCGTCGCTCCAGCGCTCGTCGATCCGCAACACCTGACCGACCAGGCCGCGGTGGCTGACAACGGTCATCCGATCGGCTACGCCGTCGCGACTCCCGATGTCCAGCTTGATGCTGCGCAACACCGGTCCCGGCTCGGAGGCGATGCTGCGGCCGACGATGCTTGCACCCTCGAGATCGAGATCAGGGCGGAGGCGACGGAAACCGAGTTGCTCGCGCAGTTCCCGGTTCTCGCGTTTGAGGTCATCCAACTGCTGGGTTTCTACCTGCAGACGGTCGAGATCCGCCGACAGGCTCCGCACCTGTTCGCGGAGACTCCGTGCATCCTGCCCGGGTTGCGTGAGAACCCTGAGCCGCGCTGACGTGAAGCTCAGGGCCGACTGGACTGGGGACATCGCCCGATCGACGCGCGCCGCGACCAGCTCCGCCCCGGGCACGTGACGCAGAAGCGCGCTGGCCAGCCAGACGAAGGCCAGCGAGGCCATGATCAATGAGGGTCGCTGGCGACGGCGGATCATGGCCGGGCGCGCGAGATTGGCGGCCGGCCCCTCAGCCGGCGCGGGCCATGGGTGCGCGCTGGCTGCTGGCCAGAACCTTCGACAGGTTGTCGAGGTCCTCTAGAACCAGGCCGGCGCCCCGAGCGACGCAGGCGATGGGTTGGCGAGCCACCTTGACCGGTACGCGCGTCTCTTCTTCAAGTCGCCGAGCCAGCCCGCGGAGCAGAGCCCCGCCGCCGGCTAGCATGATACCGTGCTCCATGATGTCCGCGACCAGCTCCGGAGGCGTCTCGTCCAGCGAGTCCTTGACCACGTCGATGATGGCCTGCACCGGCCCGGCAATGGCGTCGCGAATCTCGATGGAGGAGACCTCCACCGACTGCGGTAGACCGCTGAGCAGGCTTCGACCACGCATGGTCATGGTCAATTCCTCGTCCAACGGCCATGCAGAGCCGATTTCACACTTGATGTTCTCGGCCATCCGCTCGCCGATGGCCAGGTTGTACCGGCTGCGCGCATAGGCGATGATCGACTCGTCCAGTTCGTCACCGGCCACCCGGAGGCTGCGGGCAACAACCATGCCGCCCAAGGAGATTACCGCGACCTCCGAGGTGCCGCCGCCGATGTCGACGATCATGCTGCCCATCGAGGCCGTCACCGGTAGACCCGCGCCGATGGCGGCGGCCATCGGCTCCTCGATCAAGAAAGCCTGTCGGGCTCCGGCGGAGACCGCGGCGTCTTCTACCGCGCGCTTCTCCACCTCGGTCACGCCGCTGGGGATGCCGATCACCACTCTGGGCCTGGGCATGGGATTGATGGAGCGGGCGTGGACCTTGTGGATGAAGTAATGCAGCATCTTCTCGGTGATGTCGAAATCTGAGATCACACCATCTCGAAGCGGGCGAATGGCCACGATGTTGGCCGGCGTTCGCCCGACCATCTTCTTGGCCTCCGAACCGATCGCCAGCACGCGCCGTGATCGCTTGTCGATGGCGACAACCGAGGGTTCGTTGATGATGATGCCCTCACCGCGGACCATCACCAGGGTGTTCGCGGTACCCAGGTCGATGCCGATGTCGCGCGAGAACAGGCCGAGAAACGAATTGAGCGGGCTGAACACTAGGCGTACTCCAGGTAAAGAGGCGGCAGGTCAGCAAATGACTCGACCGCCGGTACCTCAGCAGTATACCACGCCCGCCCATCGGCTTTCGCGCCGGGGCTGACGGCATCCGGCGCAGGCTGATCGCCGGCAGCCTTCGTCAAGCGATGATGAAGTCGATGTGCAGGGGATGGAGACGCGTTACGTGTTGCTGCAGAGCCTGGATGCGAACGCCGCGTGGCGTTGCCTCGCCGGCGATGTGCATCTCGATGGTGCGAGTACTGCCGGCGGCCTGGGCCACCTTCAGGAACTCCTTGGTGTTCACCTGCAGGGACACCGGGTCATGGCCGTGGCCGTAGAGAACGGCCGGCGTCATGGCGGATTGCCGCAGGGGCCCGAGATGACGGCCGTGTGCCTGGCGGGGCTCAGCGTGAAGCAGAATGGCGTCCGACATGGCTGGATACTCCTGAATGGCGTCGGAGGCGGCGCAGCGCGCGCATGCCGACGCAAGCAACGTTGTTTGCCGGTGGGTCAAGCCCGTAATCATACCTGGGTCGCGGTCCGGCGGTCAATTCGCCGTGATGAGAGGCGGCGGCGGCCTTGCTCGGTCGGGTCCGCCTTGCACCTAGTGGCGGCGCGATTATCATGTCGGCCCACAACTTCCGGCCACGGTCCGGCCGTGCGGATCCGCGGGCCGACCGACGTCCTCCGCCATTCTGGAGCATCACCGTCATGAGCGTTCCCTCCGACCTCGCCATCGCCCAGGCCGCGCACCTGGAACCCATCGAGTCCATCGCCGCCAAGCTCGGGCTGGCAGCCGGCGATTTGGACCGCAACGGCGACTTCATCGCGAAGATCCGCCTCGAGGCGATCAACAGGCTTCAGGCCGAACGGCCCCTGGGACGCTACATCCTGGTCACGGCCATCACGCCGACGCCCCTGGGGGAGGGCAAGACGACCACCACGGTCGGCCTCACCCAAGCGCTCAACCAAATCGGCAAGCGGGCGGTCCTGGCCATCCGGCAGCCCTCGATGGGGCCAACCTTCGGCATCAAGGGCGGTGCGGCCGGAGGCGGCTACAGCCAGGTCGTGCCCATGAGTGACTTCAACCTGCACCTTACCGGCGATATCCACGCGGTGACGGCGGCGAACAACCTGCTGGCGGCGATGATCGACAACCACCTCTACCACGGAAACACCTTGGGCATCGACCCCTACGCCATTACCTGGAAACGGGTCTTGGACGTCAGTGACAGGGTGCTGCGCAACGTGACCGTAGGCCTCGGTGCTAAGGGAGACGGCCCGCCTCGACAGACCGGCTTCGATATCGCCGTAGCCTCCGAGGTCATGGCCATCCTGGCTTTGACCACCTCTCTGCGTGATCTCCGCGAGCGGATGGGACGGATCGTCTTCGGCTACAGCCGAGACGGCAAGCCGATCACCGCCGAGGACCTGAAGGCGGCGGGAGCCATGACCGTCCTGATGAAGGACGCCCTCAAGCCGACCCTTGTACAGACGCTCGAGGGAGGGCCGGCTTTGGTTCACGCAGGGCCTTTCGCCAACATCGCTCACGGCAACAGCTCCATCCTTGCCGACCTGGTTGGTACCCGAGGGGCGGAGTACTGCGTGACCGAGGCCGGCTTCGGCGCCGATATCGGCGCCGAGAAGTTCTTCAACATCAAGTGCCGCGCCAGCGGATTGCGACCCGACGCGGCGGTTCTTGTGACCACCGTTCGGGCCATGAAGCTGCATTCGGGAAAGCACAAGGTCACGCCGGGCAAGCCGCTACCCGAAGCCATGCTTGCGGAAAACGTCGAGGATGTCCTGGCCGGCTGCAGCAACCTGGCAAAGCAGGTGGCCAACCTGCAACGGCACGGGGTCACGCCAGTGGTCTGCGTCAACCATTTCGCCAGTGATCACCCCTCTGAGGTCGAGGCCATTCAGCGCTTTGCGGCGCAACTCGGCGTGCGTTCGGCAGTGAGCCGCCATTGGGCGCATGGCGGCGTCGGAGCTGAAGAGCTCGCTCGGGCAGTGGTGGAGGCGGCCGAGGAGCCCTCGACATTCAAGGTTCTGTACGAACTGGACCAACCGGTCAAGAGCAAGATCCACACCATCGCCCGGGAGATCTACGGCGCCGACGAGGTGGAGTACAGCGCCGAAGCCGACAAGCAGATCGCTCGCTACGAGCTGGCGGGGCTGGGCGGACTGCCGATCTGCATGGCCAAGACCCATCTGTCGCTTTCAGATGACCCGAAGAAGCTCGGCGCGCCCATGGGCTTCAGCGTCTTCGTCCGCGAGGTGCGCGCCAGCGCCGGCGCCGGCTTCCTGAGCCCGTTGCTGGGCGAGATGCGGACGATGCCTGGACTGCCCAGCCATCCGGCGGCCGAGAACGTGGACATCGACCTGGAAACCGGCGAGATCAAGGGCCTCTTCTAGCGGGCGGAGGGTCGTCAGCGCATGGCAGCTCCGCGCGAAGGCCCGGCGAGCGGCATGGGAGTCGGTGCGCTTCGTTCGGCTTCGGCCCGGCTGCGGGCGGCACCCGGCCGCGACGGTGGCGTCCGCCGGGCGCCATCGCGGGACCGACCACGCGAGGATCCTCGGGCGGACCATCTTATCGAGACCGAACTGGCGGGATGGCCTTGCCGCTTCTACACGACGCTCGGACTCTTTTCGCCGCGCGAAATCGACGCCGGCACCAGACTCCTCATCGAGGAGCTCGCGCCGGGTCCCGAAGACGACTGTCTGGATCTGGGTTGTGGCTACGGTCCGATCGGCTGCTACCTGGCCTACCGTGCCCCGCGCGGCAACACGCTCCTGGTGGACCGCGACTTCGTCGCCGTGGAATATGCTGCAAGAAATGCCGCGGCCAACGGGCTGGCCAACGCCAGCGCCATGCTGTCCAACGGCCTGGCGCAGGTGGGTGAGCGCCGATTTGACCTGATCGCCAGTAACCTTCCGGCCAAGGTGGGGCGCGAGCTCTACACCGTGTTCCTCGAGGACGCCTGGGATCATCTCAAGCCTGGCGGCTGCTTCCAGGCCGTCCTCCTTCGCAACCTTTGGCCTGCCCTACGTCGCGAGGCGGAGCGCGTCTTTGGAAGGGTCGAGAAGCAACGCGAAGGACCCAAACACGTCGTCCTTCTGTCTCGCCGCCGTGCGTGATGACTGGGCGGCTCATGAACCGCTAAGGCTGGCCGGTATAATTGCCGATCCATGGATATGAAATCCCACCTCAAGACCCTTGGCCTCATCCTCAGCTTGATGTCTCTGGTCACCGTCGTGACCGCCATTGTCGCTCTGCGGCTGCGCAGCGACATCACGGCGTCCGAACCCGATGCGCCTCCGCCGGCGGCCTCAACCGCGACGGGGGCGGGGCACCCGGCTCCGGCGGTTCAGTCCGCGGCCCCCGGCGGCGGAGTCTCGAGACCGGCGGGCGGACAGTGCAGTTCGGGCGCAAGCTCCCTGGTTGAGGATCAGGCGCTGCAGGGAGGCATCAGCACCGGCCTCGGCAGCCTGTCGATGCCCAGCGGAACGGCCTCCGCCCCTTGACCTGGGCGCGACGCTGCGCGGTCACGCCGCTTCGGCGGCCGCCAGTTCCCCAGCGTGACGGCATCGACGCAGACCCGGGAGCAGGAGCGTGAGCGACGTCAGGGATAGCCTCCGCTTGCGCGGGGCCTTGCTGCAGCGCGGCGTCGTCTTTCCAGCACCTGAAGCCGTGGTCCTGGAGGATCTGGTTCCTGAGCGCATCGCTGCCGGCGTCATCCTCCATCCTGGCACAACGGTGCGCGGCCGGCAGACCGTCCTGGGACCGGGCACGGAGCTGGGCTTGGCTGGTGGCGGTTGTTTTCAGGACATCGCGTGCGGAAGCGCCGTGCAATTATGGGGTGGCCACCACCAGGAGGCGGTCTACCTGGATGGTGTCCGGCTTCGCGGCCAGGCAGAGGTTCGCGCTGGAACCTTGCTGGAGGAGGGTTGTCTGGCCGGACAGCATGTGGGCTTCAAGATGACGGTGCTCCTGGCGAACACCGTGATCGGTAGCCTGGTCAACTTCTGTGACGCCATCATGTCTGGCGGGCCATCTGCCGCGGCGCACAGTGAGATCGGAAGTTGTATGGCCCTATACAACTTCAGCCTGCAAGGCGACAAGTGGGCATCGATCTTCGGCGATCCCATCGCCGGCCTTCTCGGGCGGTCCGCGCCCGTGTTCATCGGGGGACAGGCGCAGGTGGTCAGTCCGGTACGCGTTGGCCCGGGAACGGCCATCGCTGCCGGGGGCGGGGTGCGGCGGGATGTGCCCGCCGGCCGGCTCTACGCCGAGGCAGCTCCTGTGTTGGATCAGGCCCTGGACCCCACAGTCTACGGGCCGCTGGCCCGCAAGCTGGCTGTGACCCTGGAGTTCGTCGCTTGCCTGGACGTCATCGCCGTCTGGTATGAAACCGTCCGCGCCGCCTGGGCCGGCGCTGCGCAGAACCATTGGGAGCCGGCGTTGTACGCCTCGGCGGTCCGACAGCTTCGATCGGGGATCGCCGAGCGCATCCTTCGCCTCGATCGCCTGTTCGGCCGGTTGCCGGCATCGATCGAAGGCCATCGGCACCAGTTGGACATTGTCGATGAGGCCGACGGCCGGGACTGGCACCTTGCACGCATCGCTGAGCAACTGCAGCTGATCGCCGATTGGCCGTCGTTGCGCCGTGGCCTACCGGGCGCAAGCCGGGAGTCGGACCACGTCGACGGTGCCGCTCCTGTCGCAGGCGGCAGACCATTCGCGTGGTCCGATGCCGCTCCCCTCGATCGCCTGGCGGCTGCGCTGGCGCGGCTGCGGAGCACGGATCGAACGCTAAGCTTCCAGCAGGCACTGGACGCGGTGGATGATGGCTTGCTCGACGATGTGGGTGCGGCGCTCGCCAGGATGGTTCGGAATCAGCGCCAGGTTGGCGGCTGAGACCGCAGACGCCACAGCCATCCGGCCGGATAGCCCAGCATCTTGGCCGCGTCGCCCCAGATGCGAAGTATCAGCAGGAGCGTCATCGCCCGCAGCCGGTCCTGCAGGCTGAGAGACGCCCATTGGCCGACCAGTCGCCGCGCTGGTTGGAGCACCATGCCTGCAATGCCTGCCAAGAGCAGCAGCAGCGCCAGTCGTGACCAGGGCGGGCGAGAGACCATCGCCGCGGTCGTCAGTAACGGACCGGCAACCAGATAGGTGAGATATCGGATGGCGTGCCTTGCGCCCCACAGGTTGGCCTTGCCGTCGCCACGCGCATAACGGTAATACTGCCGGCCGAAGTCGGCGAGGGTAGGTCGTGGGCGAAAGTGCGCGACCGCGTCTGGGGCGAAAGCCGGGCGGCCGACCCGTGCGATCATCCGCAGATCGAAGACGAGATCCTCGCAGTAGTCCAGCCACTCGGGATAGCCGCCCACCGCCAAGGCGTCAGCCCGTAGAAAGGCCACCGAACGGCTGGAAGGCAGGAAGCGCGAGGGTTCGATGTCTCGCAATTCAGGCAGAGTGACCGCGCCGAGCGCCGTCTCGAATGCGCCGCGCGGATCGGGGGCGAAGAAGCCGGCCACCCAGGGCGCGCCCGAGGCCGCGGGGGCCATGAGCCGCTCGAGCCACCGCGCTTCGAGGCGGACTCCCGCGTCCGTGGCTGCGATCCATGGTCCTTCGGCTGTCCGGATTGCGAGGTTCCGTCCTGCCGAGATGTTGGCCCCCGGGGCGCTGAGCACCGTGAGGGAGATCACCTCCGGCCACGGCAGATCGGCAGCTCGGCCAGCGGCAATGTCCCGCAACCGCGCAAGCGTGCCGTCTGTTGAACCGCCGTCCACCACGACCACCTCAGCGGGGGCGAGGGTTTGGGCGGCGAGGCCGGCCAGCAGGTGGTCGATGGACGCGATCTCGTTGAAGACGGTGGCGATGACCGACACGCGTTCCGAGAGCATGATCGATCTTATAGCACAGGGCGTGGGGAAGCCGTCGCCTCCCGCATGCGCCGCCAACTGCCGTGACCGGCGCATGCGCTCGAGCTGTCGGCTGACCGAGTGCGGCGCCGGTCCTCGAACTGAGCATGTCCGCGTCGGTGGGATACAATCAATGCGATGTCATTTCCAGCCCCTGGACGATCCACGAACGTCTCCGTGCCCGGATATCCCGACCGCATGCCAGGCGACCCCATTGCCTGGCGCCTGACGCCTCGGCAACGCTGGATTCTTGGCGCGCCGAGCGAGTCCGCCGATCGCCTGGCCGCCCAGATGACGGACCTGCACCCGCTGCTGCCCCGTATCTTGGCCGGCCTGGGTGTCGACTCCGTGGTTGCCGCGCGCAACCATCTGGCCTGCGCCTGGCCCGATGACAATCCCTTTCGTCTGGCGGGGATGACTGAGGCGGTCACCCGCTTGCGATCGGCGCTTCGCGACGGCGAGGCCATCGCGGTCTACGGCGACTACGACGCCGACGGCGTCACGGCCGTAGCCCTCCTTCGCCAGACCCTGGAGGCCATGGGCGGCAGAGTGCTGTGCTACGTACCGCATCGTGAACGCGAGGGTTATGGCGTGCACCAGCAAGCGCTGATGGCTCTGGCCGACCAGGGAGCGCGAGTGGTTGTGACCGTCGACTGCGGCATCAGGGCCGGGGAGGAAATGGCGGCCGCGCGGCGACGCGGGTTGGATGTGATCATCACCGACCACCATGCGCTGCCGGAGGACCTGCCCCAGGCGCTCGCAGTGATCAATCCCCACCGTCCGGACTGCCGGTATGGTTTTACGGGGCTCGCGGGGGTAGGCCTGGCGTACAAGCTGGCCCAGGGCCTGCTTCGAGTGCAAGGCCAGGTGGGGCGCGTTCCGGCCTTGGATGAAGCGTCCTTGTTGGATCTGGTGGCAGTCGGCACCGTCGCTGACGTCGTGCCGTTGGTCGGCGAGAACCGCGCGTTGGTCGCCAGGGGCCTGGCGCAGCTGAGGCGTTCGCCCCGCCCGGGACTTGCCGCGCTTCTCACCGCCATGGCCGTCGCGCCCAGTGCGGTGACCGCGCGCGACCTGGCCTATGGGCTCGGCCCCCGTCTGAACGCGGCGGGACGGATGGACGATGCCGATGTAGCCCTAGCGCTGCTCGGAAGTCGGGACCTCGCCTCGGCCGCCGCGCCGGCTCGCGAGCTGGAGTCGCGCAACCAGGCGCGTCGTGCCGCATTGGAGAAAGCCTTGACGCAGGCAGACGCACGGATGGCCGCGCTGGAAGGCTTGCCAACGGTCATCGTGGAGGCGAGCGAGGACCTACCGCTCGGGGTCATGGGCCTGGTCGCCGGACGCCTGCTCGAGCGCCACTACCGCCCCAGCCTGGCGGTGCGGCTGGAGGACGACCTGGCCCGCGGCTCAGCACGCTCGATTCCAGAGTTCGACATGATCGCCGCCTTGGACGGAATGGCGCATCTCTTCATCCGGCACGGAGGTCATGCTCGCGCCGCCGGCTTTACGCTGCGTCGAGAGGACTTGCCTGAGTTGACGGATCGCTTGCGTGCCTTGGCCGAGGTGTCCCTGGCTGGCATGGACCTCCGCGGCAGCCTCGGGATCGTCGCCCGCCTTGCGCCGGCCGACATCGACTGGTCGCTGGCAACGGCCTTGCAGGCACTTGAGCCTTACGGCGAAGGCAACCCCAAGCCGCTCTTCTGGCTACCACGTGCGCGATTGAGGCAGGCTCGCCCGGTGGGAGACGGGCGGCACCTGAAGATGGTCGTGGACAATGGCTACGGTCGGGATCCGATCGAAGCCATCGCCTTCGGCCGCGGCGGCGAGCCATTGCGGGCCGGGGACGAGGTCGACCTGGTGGGCAGCCTGGAAATCGGTGAGTGGCAAGGGCGCCGCCGACTAGAGCTGAAGGTGGCCGATCTCGGTCAGCGGGCCGGTTGAAGGTGCTCGCGACCCGGACCGAGGCGTCACGGATCCCGGCCGCAACAGCCCGTGATTGCGTACCACCGACTCAGGCGCGCTCCAGCGGATCGTACAAGCGCTTGTGTTCCTGCAGCGCATAGCGATCGGTCATCCCCGCCAGGTAGTCGCAGATCACACGGTAGGCCTTGGGTGACAGTGACCCACCCGGGCGCGGAGGCGGCTCGGCCCCGCGGAGCTTGAGCTGGGTTGTGGCCGGCAGCTGGCGCCAGTCCTGTTCGAAGGCCTCGAAGAGCTCCACCAGCACGCGCTCCGCCTTGCGGAACATCCGCACCACCCGCCAATGGCGATAGAGGTTGGCGTACAGGAAGTCCTTCAGTTCGCGCTGCATGGCCACCATTTCTTCTGAGATGGCCATCAGCGGCTGACCCGCTCGCCGCACATCGTCGGGCGACGACGGCGCTGCGGCGTCGAGTCTCGATGCGCTGGTGGTCACCAGGTCGGTGATCAGCAGATCGATGACCCGGCGGATGATGCGATGGCGGCGCAGTTCCGGATCGGCCTCGTCGACACCGGCTGTGGCCTCGCGCCAGATGGCCAGACGCTTCAGTTCCGGCATGTCCATGTGGATCATGCCGGAGCGCAGTCCATCGTCCAGGTCGTGGGCGCTGTAGGTCAATTCATCCGCGAAGTTGACGATCTGGGCCTCGAGTGACGGTCCCATGGTCGGCTCGTAGGGCTTCATCCAATCGACGTGCACGGCATCATACTCCGTAGCGTGCTTGACGATGCCCTCAAGAGTCTCCCAAGTGAGGTTCAGTCCCTTGAATCCGCTCCAGCGTTCCTCGAGGTCGTCGACGACGCGCAGAGATTGCAGGGTGTGGTTGAAACCGCGCCCCTTGTTGGACGGAGCGTCCGGGTCCAGCCCTCCGCGTTCAAGCATCAGCCGATCGAGGGTGGCTTCGCCGCTGTGGCCGAAGGGCGAGTGACCGAGGTCATGGGCCAGGGTGATCGCCTCCGCCAACTCTGGGTTGGCCCTCAGGGCCCGCGCGATGGTGCGGGCGATCTGGGCGGCCTCGAAGGTATGGGTGAGGCGGGTGCGGTAGTAGTCGCCCTCGTAGTTGATGAAGACCTGGGTCTTGTATTGCAGGCGTCGGAACGCGGTGGTATGGATGATGCGGTCGCGGTCCTTCTGGAACTCGGTGCGATACGGGTGCTTTTCCGCCCGAAAGCGCCGGCCGCGACTGTTGGCGGAGCGCTCGGCGTAGGGCGCAAGCCAGGCTTCTTCCTGGGCTTCGATCATCTGGCGGGTGCAGAGACTGGGTGGCGGCTCGCTCACATGGATCTCCTGGCTGGCGCGGTCATTCGGCGGCGATGCGCGGACGGCGCAGTGCGGGCGATGCCAAAGGGGACGGTCCCGAGGCGGGTCGCGCCGGCGATCCGACGATCCCGGCCGTCGGATTGCCCCCGTCGCGGATACGGGTGCTCGCTTGTGAATACGGAGGAATCGCGGTCCAGTTGCCGGCCCGGTCGGAGGCCTGGGCCGCGAAGTGGTAGCGGCGGCCCACAAGCACCTCGACCAGGGCGCCGGCTTGACCGGCTCCGGGCGCGGCGGTCCAGGGCCGGACGCCGCCGACCGCGGTCCAGGCCTCGGCGTCGTCCGGCGGCGTATCGCCCTGGGCAACGTAGAGGATCCATTCGGACAAACCGCTGCCTGCATCGCCTGCGATGATCGAGATCTGCAGTGGGCCGGCCAGGCTGGTCACCGGCAATGGCTCGACCGCCGCCAGTAGCGGCGGCTCGCGGTCGAGGGCCAAGATGGCCGGATCGGGACCGCCCTCCCGGGTCGAGGCGCCGCTGGACGGATCCGCGAGTGCCGTGTTGGGAGCGCCGGGGGCCACGTCGTCTTCCACCAGCAGGATGGGTACGCCCGCCATGATGGGCCGGCCGCCCATTCCATTGCGGTTGCTGACGGCAGGGAGATCTACCGCGAAGACCCCGTCGATCGCCGGTACGGTCTCGCGTTCGACACCGGCGGCGCTGATGGTATGACGCGTAGCGCTCGCGGCTCCGGCCGGAAGCAGGGCCCGGCGCGGCCCGCCCGTGCACCCCACCACCCGGACCCGCAGCCGTCCGCGCACCCAGACGATCACTCGGAAGCCCCTGCCCGCGT
>JBGAUA010000079.1:4005-15146 GCA_044228875.1 Anaerolineae bacterium | reverse complement strand
ACCGGTGATCACCCCGCCGACATCCGTGATGCAAGCGGTGTTGGTGATGGGCAGCTCGCCTGTGGGCGCAAGGCTCACGAAGTTGGGACTCGTGGTAAAGGCCAGCTGGAAGGTCACCGAGCTCTGCGGCTCGATGTCGATTCCGGTGCACGTGATCTCGCCTGGCCCGACGGTGGGAATGGGGCCACAGACGGCCGGCGCGCCGCGCGTGTTGGCGTCCGCCTGCGCCGTGTGGGCCACGAAGGTCACGCCGGACCGCACGGTATCGGTGATGGTGATGTCGGTCAATGGGATGATGGAGGGGTTGAAGATCGTGATCTCGCAGATCCACTGCTGGCCGGCGTAGAGCACGTCGTCGTCGATCCGCCCGTCGATGGCCCGCGCGTGGCAGACCTTCCTGATCGACACGTCCGACTGCTGCTGCACCGTCGTGGTGGCGCTTGCAAAGGATGGAATGGCTTGACCCGCACTGGCGACCGCGGTGTTGATCAGCACCGTCCCGCAGGCCAGCAAGGGAATGCGGACCACGATCGTCACGCTGCGCGAGGCGCCGGGCGCCGTGTTGCCCGCCCAGACGCAGGTGACCTGTTGGCCGACCACCGTGCAGTTTCCTCCGGGGCTGGGCGTCGCGGACACAAAGATCGTGCCCACCGGCAGGTTATCGATGATGGTCACGTTCGTCGCGGGGACGCCGCCGATGTTGGTCACGCTCAGGCCATAGGTCAGCTGATCGCCGACGCTCACCGGGTCCGGCGAATCCGTCTTGGTCAGGTCCAGATCGATGTCCGGCCCTCCCCCGACGGGGGCGCAGTCGGCGCGGGTGATGGCGTTGGAGTCCATCGTCACCGCCCCGACACTCGCGAACGCTCGGCCAAACAGCGTGGCTCCGGTGTTCAGCGTGACGCTGGCCAGGGCCAGGATGTTTCCCGCGAAGGCCGTCGTCGTGCCCAAGGTCGCCGAGCTGCCCACCTGCCAGAAGACTTTGCAGGCCTGGGCCCCGTTGACCAGGAGAACGCGCGTGCCGGATCCGGTGATCAGCGTGCTGCCGATCTTGAACACGAACACGGCATTGGGGTCGCCCTGGCCGTCCAGGGTCAAGATCCCCGCCGACAGGAAGGCGGACGTTGAGAAGCAGTAGACACCCGGGGTGAGCGTCATCCCGCCCAGATCCTGCCCGGTCAGGTTGACGTCACAAGCCTGGCCGGCGAGGTTGTTGTAGGCAGTGGTGTTGTCCAACTGCGCCTGCAAGGCGACCGCATCCGCGGCGTGAATGACGCCACCCACGACGATTCCTGGCGGGAAGCCCACCACGGCGCTGCCGGGGCTCACCCCCAGGTCGCCGGACACGATGGTCGGACCGGTGTTGGTTACCGTACTGCCGCCCAAGACCGCGAAGCTGGCGGCGGTGCCAAGCGACGGCGCCGTGCCGATCGCCGAGACGACGTCGTGCTTCGTCTGAAACCCGAGCCCGATGGCGAACAGCAGAACCAGGGTGGCCCTCACCGCCCAACTCAGAAGACCAACCTGGGTCGAGCGCGAGGCCGGGGACGCGAGGTCCGGCGCGTCGGCAAGGCTGCGATCAATGGGCGGCATGGGCGTATTCTCCTTGCTGGTGAACGCAGGCGGCCACGCCCTGAGGCTAATGGGTTCCGTGCACGCTCTGAGGTCCGATCCTGTCAGGTCATCGATGCTCGTGGTGTTTGTCGGGTCTGCTCGGGTGTCGGTGTGAAGCACCTGGCTTGGACCGGCTCCGGCGGAGCTTCAACGCTCCAGGGCCCCTCCAGGCAGCCCGCCAGGCACGCCCGAGCATTCCCGTCTCTTTGCACTTCGGGCAACGGGAACATGCTCGGGCAAGCCGAGGATACCACTAACAACGGGGATCCGGCGGGTAGGATACGCCCTTGGGGCACTTGTTGGAGAACTCGGCCCCGGGATAATGGGCCAGGTCGGCCGCGGGGCCGCCGCCGCCATTCCGTCAGGTGCCGCATCAGCAGGGCGTCGGAGTCCGTCGTCGTCTCGCCGATCTCGGACTTCCAGTACCTGTTTCAGGTCGGCGGCAGCCTGATTGACATCGCCGCCACCAACCCAGTCGACGACAGGCGCCTCTTCGTCGCCATGGGCGCCCGGATCGAGGTCTACGATGTCCAGGATGCCGGCTCGCCTTCGAGGCCGGACAGCCGCGCAGCATGGCGTGGCAGGGCGACCATGTCTACGTCGGCGCCGGCGGCGTCCACGTCTTCGATGTCGCTGACCCGGCCCCGCCGCGGCTGTTCAGCAAGTTGCCGAACCCTGAAGAGGGCCTCCAGCTCTGGTCGGTGTACGGGGCCGGCGACCGTCTCTACCTGAGCGGGATGCGCTCCCATGGCAATGCTACGGTCCTGGTGGAGTACGACCTGGCAGACCACGCCGCCCCGCAGCCGGTGGCCATCCACGAAGACGGCCCATTTGGGCTACTGAAGTTCGTAGCCGAGCGGATGTACACCAGTTACGGAACCCAAGGACAGGAACATCGGGCCGGGGATCGGTCGCTGCTCCGCGATCCCTTCGACCAAGGTAATGGCGATGAAGCCGTGGCGGCGGTAGAAGGCGACAGCTTGAGGCTTGGCATCGACCACCAGACCCACGAAGCCGACCTCGTCGCGGAGACGCTCCGCGAGTTCAATACAGTACCGGACCATCATCTTGCCGAGGCCTTGGCCGGCTGCCCGCGCGTCGACCGCTAGTCGGGCCAGGCGCAGGACTGGCAGCGGATAGGGCGGCATGGCCTCCCCAGACGGCAGGGCTTCCGCATCCAAGCTAGCCGGACTCACGGAAGCAAAGGCGAGAATGTACTGAGCCGCAATAGCCACTTGGTCGCGCATGTGCGGCAAGCTCACCCGCCAGGCCATGAGCCTGCGGCTGGAGCGCGGCGCATTTCCATAGCAGGTGACACCGATATGGAAGCGCAACTGGTTTTGCCCCGCGTAGCGATGGAAGAAGAGGTCGAGCGCCTCGTCGCCGGAACGGAAGCTCCGGCGGTCATCGTCAACCGCTAGCGGGCGGATCTCGACGGTCATCGAAGCGCTGGCGCATGGCCTCGGTCGGCGCCTGGGGCTGCCGGATGGCCTCCAATACCACCTCTGTGCTCTCCTGGCTCAGGACCATGCGTGCTGGGATCACGACATCGGCCGGCAGCTCTTCGAGCGCGAGAAGATGGTGGGACAAGGCCTGCTCTATCAGGTGCCCCCCAACGCCATCGCCACCCGCCCCGCCACCGCCCCGTTGTTCACCAGGAGCGCCCGGTTGGCCGCGAGCGTGCGGCCGCCGGAGAGCGCTGCCAGGCGTGAGAGCACCCAGGGCGTCAGCGCCTGGCCCGAGGCGCCGGCCGCCGTCGCCTCCGCCGTGGCCGCCGCCACCCAGGCCTCCACCTCGGCCGCACCGATGGCCTGCTCCGCCGGCACCGGCACCGCCAGCAGCATGCCCCCCGGCAGACCCAGGGTCCGGGCCATGCGCCAGGCGGCCGCCGCCTGGGCCGGGCCATCCACCCGCGCCGTGATCGGCAGTTCCGTGAACGCCACGTAGAAGGCCGGGAAGCTGTCCGTGCCGTAACCCAGCACCGGCACGCCGTAGGTCTCCAGAACCTCCAGGGTGGCCGGCAGGTCCAAGAGGCTCTTGGCGCCGCTGGCCACCACCAGCACGGGCGACTGGGACAGGGCCGGCAGGTCCGTGGAGACGTCCTGCGGCGCACCGCGATGCACGCCGCCGATGCCTCCCGTGGCCAGCACCGCGATGCCCGCCTGCGCCGCGGCCCAGAGCGTGGCGCTGACCGTCGTCCCGCCGTCGGCACCTGCCAGAGCCGCCAGGGCCAGGTCCCGCCGGCCCAGCTTGCGCCGCGGTGCGCCCGCCTCCGCCAGGGCCGCCAGCTCCGCCTCGTCCAGGCCCACCGTCAGCTGCCCGCCCAGCATGCCGATCACCGCCGGCAGGGCCCCCTCGGCCGCCACCGCCGCGGCCATCGCCCGCAGGGTCTCCAGGCCCAAGGGGTGGGGCAGGCCATGTGTCAGGACCGCCGTCTCCAGGGCCACCACCGGCCCGCCCGCCGCCAGGGCCTCGGCTACCGGGGCGGCCACCGTGAAGGCCGCGGGGACTTGGAAAGCGTTGCTCATGAGGGACCTCAGGCCGCGGTCGGTCGAGGGGCCAGGCCGCCGCGGGCCGGCCATGCGAAGCGGAGGAGGGAGAGGAGGATGGGATTGAAATTCCTATCCCCCGAGCGTGACGATTCGACCGCTCCGCTCAGGCCACTGCCCGGGCATGAGCGATCTCGTGGCGATCGATGGGGCGCACTTCGTCCGCCATCAGGGTCGTCACCGCATAGGTCTCGCCGTCCAGGGTCAGGAACTCGACCTCGAACCCGCGGCCACCCTCGTGTACCAGCACGACGGTGCCAAGGTCGCCGGCCTCAAGGCCCAAGTCTCTCTGGTCCTTCGCAAGCACCACGCGATCCAACTCTCTGATCATGCTACCTCCGCTTGCCAGGAAACGCGGTGACGAGCCTCGGTACGCCGTCGCCGTTGTCGACAAACCAGACCACACACACGGTCGGCGTCCGACCGTCCGGTGTATGAAGTATACCCTCCACGACATAGCGCGTCCCGAACGCCGTCGTCGACTGCATCGTCACGGAGTTCTCCACGGCGTGACGCCGGAGTGCGTCGGCCAGGACTTGCCACTGGGCTGCCGAAAAGCCGAACCCACGAAAGAATCGGGCCTTGCCTCGGCCGTCCGGATGGAACGCGGACAGCAGGTAGTCGACGATCTTGCGCTCTGGCACCACTGCGCGCTCAGCGTCCGGCAGCTGGTCGCCACTCATTGCCGCTGCTCCAGTCTTATCGCTCTTGCCATCCCCGGCATTTGCGGCTAGTAGCGCACCACAATGGATTTTGAGAGTAGCCGGTGGGTGTGCCGGGTCTCGAATCCTCCGTCTGCCACGAGTTCATGACACTGCAACCACCAATCTTCATGGAGGTGCGGTACTAGTCATCATTGGGGGGATAGGAATTTCAGTCCCAGCCGCCGGAGTCTACACCCTCGCCCTGACCCGCGCAATCACCACCCAGCAGCCCCGCCACCCGCCCCAATCCGAGCGCTCAGCTGTCCCCTGCGGCCCCCGCCGCCGCCTTGGTCGCCGTCCCGAGCCGCACCACGGCGCCTCGGTCAGCCCCAGACGCCTCGCGGACCGTCTCTGCCGTGCCCACCACGCAAGCGCCAACGCCGGCGGCGGTCGCGAGCGGCGGTGCGCGACGCTGTGCCGGCACGCGCTCCAAGAGGGATGCGGCGTCGGGATCGAGGGTGATCGTGGTGCGCATGCATCAGAGCAGGGACTGCGTGATGAGCTGATTCAGAGCACGGCGAGAACACCCACTCACCCCCTCGCCCACGGTAGATGCAGCCTCTCCCGTGGCAGCACAGGCGATGGCGCCGGCGACGCAGGTGTTCCAGGCGTGTGGCTGGGGCGGGTGGGGAATGGCGGCACCGGCGTCGTGGCCTGGGGTGTGGGGCTGCAGGTGGGCGGCGGCGTGCCGGTGGGGGTGGCGGTGAGCGTCCGGTCCGGCGTGACCAGGTTGTTCGCTTCGTCGGACTCGGGCACCTGGTCCAAGTCGTCGAGAATGATCGGCCAGGTTACCCGGTTCACCGGCCCCGCCTGGTCCTGCCTGGCCTCGTCTGGTGCCAGGCTGTCGTAGTACCAGACATGCTGCCCCGCCCGTACCTCGAAAGGCCCCGAGGGCGATCGGCCGGCGTTGTGCACGGTGATGGCCAGCTGCCGCAGCGGCCCCAGGCAGGCCGGCCTGTTCCAGTCCGCCCGGTACCAGACCAGTCGCTCCATGCGCAGGTCCGGCAGGGCGTCGGTGGGGATGGGGGTGGGTGTCAGGGTGGGCAGGCAGAGGGGCAGCGTTGGAGCGGGGGTGAGGGCTGGGGTTGGGGTGCCGTTGAAGGGGGGGATCCAGGCGTTGTTGTCCTCGCGGCTCTCCTGGATGTCATCGTCGGCATCGACCTGGATGGGTCCGGGCAGGCTTCGGAGCTGGGCGGGTAGGGTCAGTTCCTGCCCGGGCTCCAGGCGCTCCACCCGCCAAGCGGCAGCCGGTAGGTCAACAGAGCGGACCGTGAAGCCAAGGGCGGCCACCGGCCCGGCATTGCGAAGCGTCAAGGCGTAGGTCCAACCGCCCTGCTCCGGTCGGCAGAATTCGTCCTGGCGCACAATCGCCACCTCATCCCAAGACGCATCGACCACCTGGAGATCAGGCAGAGACGGTGCCCCGGCCGGCGTCAACGTGGGGACGGGGGTGCGGGTGGGGCAGTCGGGTGGCCGGGTGAGCAGACGCTGCGGCTCGAGCGCGGCCGGCGGCACAGCGCCAAAGCTCTCGCGCTCAGCGGGCCCCCGCGTGGAGGCCGCCCGCTCCGCGAAGCGCGGCGTCGGCGTCCATGTCTCTCCGGGCCGGGGGCCCAACTGATTATTGCCCTCGTTCGCCTCCAGCACCTGGTCGAAGGGATCGATGACCAGGGGGAAGGCCGGGTAGCGGCCCCAGTCGGCGAGCGTCACCGTCTGCCCGGCGCCCAGGCCGTCGAGAAACCAGGTGACCGCGCCGTCCCGCACCGCGAAGAGGCCGGCAGCCGTCTGGCCCCGGTTCATCACCCGCAGGGTCAGGACGCGCTGTGCGTTCCAGCAGCGGTGGTCGTAGGTCCAGCTGGGCCACTCCGTCACCCACCGCAAGTCCGGCCGCCCCCCGCCCCCGGGCGTTCCCTGCGCCGGCCGGTCCGCGTCATCGGCTTGGCCGGGGGCGACCGACGGCGGTCGAGGCGCGGCATCCGCGAGGAGGCCGGCGCCGAAGGGCAGGAGCAAGGCGGCGGCAAACAGGGCCAGGGGCAGCAGCAGACGTAGCTCTGAGCGATCGGTCCGACCCTTCATGAGGTCTTCTCCTCGCACCGTCTGGTGGAGCGCAGCCGCCCCGGGGAGGGCCAGCATGCGTGATGGTGCGAACGATAGCGGGAACGATGAATCGGTGGGAAATGGGGAGGGTGATCCCCCGGATGCAGCGCACCCTCCGGGGGGATAGGAATTTCAATCCCAGCCGCCGGAGCCTATACCCTCGCCCTGCCCCACGCAAACACCCCCCAGCAGCCCCGCCCCCGCCCCCGCCCGGGCGCTCAGCTGTGCCCCTGCGGCCCCCGCCGCCGCCTTGGTCGCCGTCCCGAGCCGCACCACGGCGCCTCGGTCAGCCCCAGACGCCTCGCGGACCGTCTCTGCCGTGCCACCCGTCAAGCGCCAACGCCGACGGCCTGTCGAGCGGCGGTCGCGAGCGGCGGTCTGGCGGCGGTCTGCCTCCTTCCTCTTGCTGTATACGGCGGTCTCAGTCACGCCGCCGCTGCGGCGGCGTCGTCCGCCGGCGGTGACAGCCCCGTGGCCCACGGTCCGGCGCGGGCGTCGCGGCCCTTGGTCCGCAAGTGCTTCAGGATCTTGTCGATCACCTTCGGCTCCTGGATCAGCGCGATCATCCGCATCGTGCCTCCGCACTTCGGGCATACGAGCGGGTCGACCTCGTAGATCCGCCGGATCAGCACGGCCCAGCGGCGCGCGTCGGCGCGGGAGAAGTTCGCGGGCTCGACGCTGGCCGCCTCGGCGAGGGCTGGCTCGAGGCCGCGGCTCGTCGCAGCGTCCGTCTCGGCGTCGGCTGGCGCAACCTCAGGCGCCTGGGCTGCCTTGCGTCGCTCGCCGCGCGCGCGGTTGGCGCCACCTCCGGCTCGAGCAGCTCGCGCGCGACGAAGAGGCGCAGGTCGTGCCGCCGGAAAGCCTCCGTCAGCGCGTCCGTCGCGTGCGCCGGCAGCCGCACGAAGCTGCCGTCGGGCCGGAAGCCGCCGTCGGTGACCAGGGCGTGGATGTGCGGTTGCCAGTTCAGGAGCGAGCCGTGGGTCTGGATGCACAGGGCCATGCCTACTGACAGCTCCGGCTCGTCCAGGGTCGCGCGTACGAAGTCTGTCGCCGTGCGCGCCGCGATACGCGCCAGATCGCCGAGCAGCTTGCGTCGCCACTTGAAGTACGGCCGCAAACGCTTGGGCAGTACAAACACCATCTGCCGGTGCGCCACCGGGGCCAGAAGCTCTTCGCCAAGCCACTGCGTCCAGCAGGCCAGGCGCTTGGCATGGCATGACGGGCAGAAGAAGCGCGTCTTGCAGCTCAGCGCCAGCAAGTACTCGGCCCGGCAACCCTCGCAGCGCACCCGCACGAAGCCCGCCTCGCTCGCCGGATAACACGATCCTGACAGCCTGATGACCGCTACAGCCGGATAAACGCCGCTCTAGACCTTGCGCACCGGTCCTGGATAGCGAGCCACCTGCCCATCGGCGGTGAGCAGGGTGATGCCCTCGCCGATGGCCTGAGCCAGGAGCAGGCGATCGAATGGATCCTTGTGAAGCGGCGGAAGGCTGTCGATGTCCACCGCGTGCTGGCTGCTGATGGGCAGTTCGACATAGCCGTTGTCGAGCAGGCTGCGGCGGAGCAGGCGCGGCTCGACCCGAAAGTCCTCTCGCCCCAGGGAGCGTTTGATGGCGATCTCCCATAGGCTGGCGGCGCTGAAGAGAAGCTCGTTGTGCGGGTTCTCCAAGAGCTTGCGCGCCGCAGCGGAAAGCCGCTCCGGTTGACCGGCGGCCCACAGCAGGATCTGCGTGTCCAGCAGGAACTTCACGAGCCACTCCCGAACAGGGATGCGATCTCTGCTTCACCCATGGTGTTGAAGTCGTCAGGCACCGCGATCTCGCCGGCCAGAAAGCCCAGCCGCTGAGGCGCGGCAGGAGCATCCAACGCGGTCACCTTCACCAGAGGCTTGCCGGCCTTGGCAATCACAAACCATTCGCCATTCACAGCACGCTCGATCAACTTGGAGAGCTGGGTCTTGGCTTCATGAATGTTGACGGTGATCATGTCGTCTCCAGAATCCCCTAAGTCGGACTAAGGTTACTGGACTAAGTCTAAGCCGCCATCGAAGGTCCGACAACCCTGGCCACGAGCCATCGCCAAGCGTTGTGGTCGGGTGGCCCTCCATGCCAGCAGCGTGGCGGCGGGTTTCGAGGCCCGCTGGGACAACTCCGGGCCTACGAGTCGCGATGAGCGAAGCGGCTGAAGCGAGGGCAACGCGCCTTGACCGGGCGGTTGACCCCGGCCGGAGTCGGACCTAAGCTACTGCGGTCGGGTTCGTGATTCTGGATCGGACACCCTGGGCCGCAACTCCCTGAAAGAGAACAGGTTTCATGAGCGTCTCCCCCCAAGGACAGCGCGCCCTCCTGCTGCGCGTGGCTCGCGCGGCAATGATCGAACGCGGGCTCGCGCCGGATGTCCCACCCGCGGCGATGGCTGAGCTGCAGCGGCTGGCGGAACCGGCGCCGCCTTTCGGCGCCGACATCAAAGACCTGCGCCATCTCGCCTGGTGCTCCATCGACAACGACGACTCCCTGGACCTCGACCAGCTCACCTTGGCCACGGCGCTCCCGGACGGCGGCACGCGCATCTGTGTCGCGGTGGCCGACGTGAGCGCCATGGTCGCGCAAGGCTCGGCGATCGACGCTCACGCGCACGTCAACACAACGTCGGTGTACACCCCGCCGCAGGTGTTCCCGATGCTGCCGGTGCGGCTCAGCAACGACCTGACCTCGCTGAATCCGGGCGAGGATCGGCTGGCGGTCGTCGTCGAGACGGTGGTGGACGACGCGGGCGCTGCCGGCGCCTCCGAGGTGTACCGTGCGGTGGTGCGCAATCAGGCCAAGCTGGCGTACCCCAGCCTGGGCGCCTGGCTGGAGGGTCGGGGGCCCTTGCCGGAGGCCGTCCGAGCCGTGGACGGCCTGGCCGAGAACCTTCGACTGCAGGATCAGGTGGCCGTGCGCCTCATGAACCGGCGCCACGAACTGGGCGCGCTGGAGTTCGAGACGCTCGAAGTGCAGGCGCAGTTCGAGGGCGACACGGTGAGCGGCCTTGCGGCAGCGGAGCGCAACCGGGCCAAGGACCTCATCGCCGACTTCATGATCGCCTCCAACGGCACGATCGCCCGCCTGCTGGAAGCGCGGCGCTTTCCGGTGATGCGCCGCATGGTGCGGTCACCCGAACGCTGGCAGCGCATCGTCGACATCGCCGAGACCTTCGGCGAGACCTTGCCGGCGACCGCCGACGCCAAGGCGCTCAATACCTTTCTGCTCAGGCGCCGTTCCGCGGATCCATTGCGCTTCCCCGACCTGTCCTTGACGGTCATCAAGCTGATGGGGCGCGGCGAGTACGTCATCAGCTTCCCCGGCGACGACGCGTCCGGCCACTTCGGCCTGGCGGTACGCGAGTACACGCATTCGACGGCGCCCAACCGCCGCTACCCGGACCTGATCACCCAGCGCTTGGTCAAGGCGACCCTTGCGGGCCGCCCGGTACCCTATTCGCGCGATGAACTGGAAGAGCTGGCGGCCCATTGCACGCAGAAGGAGGACGACGCCGAAAAGGTGGAGCGCCTGATGCGCAAGGCCGCCGCCGCCTGTCTGCTGAGCGAGCGGATCGGTCAGGACTTCGATGGCGTCGTCACCGGCGCAGGGGCCAAGGGCACCTGGGTGCGCATCATCGATCCGCCGGTGGAGGGACGCATCGAAGACGGAGCGCAGGGCTTGGATGTCGGCGACCGCGTACGGGTCCGGCTGACCTCCACCAACCCGGAGCGCGGCTTCATCGACTTCGCCCGCGTCGGCCACGAACCGGTCGTCCCCCGGCGCCGCTGACTTGGACGCCCCAGATTCGAGGTCGGGCGGACCAGGCATGATGGCGGCGACATCGGCGCGATGACGCCTCGGCCCTGCCTCCGGACCTTGCCCGCCTGGAAGGCTCTGGAAGCGCACCATGCCCGCTGCGGCGATGCGCACCTGCGCGCGCATTTCGCCGCGGATCCCGCGCGCGGCGAGCGCTTCGCGGCCGAGGGCGCCGGCCTGTACCTCGACTACTCGAAGCAGCGCGTCACGGACGAGACCCTGCGGCTGCTGTTGGAACTGGCGCGGGCGGGGGGGGTTAGGCCGCGCGGCGAGGGCCGGTGTCGCCGCGGGGCGCTAACACCAACCGCGCCGGGGGCGGGCCCGGACCCGGGCCGGCG
>JBGAUA010000079.1:0-3995 GCA_044228875.1 Anaerolineae bacterium | reverse complement strand
GGAATAAGGGCTGCTTCCTGGGCCAGGAACTGACAGCGCGAACGCGCTGGCGGGGTCTGGTGAAGCGCCGGCTGCTGCCGATGCGCGTTGAAGGGGCCATCCCGCAATCCGGAACGCCGATTACCGTCGACGGCCAGGACGTCGTGCCCGAGGTGCACGCGGAGCTGGATCGGATGGCGGCCTTCAGCGCCCAGGTGCGCGATGGCGACTGGCGGGGACATGACGGCCGTCGCATCCTGAACGTGGTCAACATCGGCATCGGCGGCTCAGACCTGGGACCGGTGATGGCCTACGAAGCGCTCCGTCATTACAGCGATCGCCGCTTGACGTTTCGCTTCGTCGCCAACGTCGACGGAACGGACTTCGCGGAGGCGACCCGGGATCTGGATCCGGCGGAAACGCTGTTCATCGTGGCGTCCAAGACCTTCGGCACGCAGGAGACCATGGCCAATGCGCGGACGGCGCGGGACTGGTGCCTGCGCGCCCTGGGCGACGAAGGGGCGGTGGCCAGGCATTTCGTGGCCGTCTCCACCAATGCCGAAGCGGTGGCGGCCTTCGGCATCGACCCGGCGAACATGTTCGGCTTCTGGGACTGGGTGGGCGGCCGCTACTCGATGGGCTCGGCGATCGGTTTATCGACGATGCTGGCCATCGGGGCGGAGCATTTCCGGGCCATGCTCGGCGGCTTCCATGCCATGGACGAGCATTTCCGCGAGGCGCCCTTCGAGCGCAACCTGCCGGTGCTCATGGGCCTCCTGGGCGTGTGGAACAGCAACTTCCTGGGCGCGCGGTCGGTGGCGATCCTGCCCTACGATCAGTACCTGAAGCGCTTCCCGGCCTACCTGCAGCAGCTGACGATGGAGTCCAACGGCAAGCGGGTCACCCGGGACGGCGCGGTGGTCGACTACCAGACCGGGCCTATCACCTGGGGCGAGCCGGGCACGAACGGGCAGCATTCCTTCTACCAGCTCCTCCACCAGGGGACCCAGCTGGTGCCCTGCGACGTCATCGCCTTCGCGCAGACGCTCAACCCCTTGGGCCACCACCACGACCTGCTCTTGGCCAACGTGTTCGCGCAGACGGCGGCCCTGGCCTTCGGCAAGACGGCCGAGGAGCTCCGCGCCGATGGGACGCCCGAATGGCTGCTGCCGCACCGCGTCTTCGAGGGCAACCGCCCGACGAGCACCCTCCTCGCCCAGCGCCTGACGCCGGCGGTCCTCGGCGCCCTGGTGGCCCTCTACGAGCACCAGGTCTTCACCCAGAGCGTCATCTGGGACATCAACCCCTTCGACCAATGGGGCGTGGAGCTGGGCAAGGTGTTGGCCGGGCGAATCCTCCCGGACCTGGAGAGCGCGGCGGAACCGGAGCTGGGGCATGACAGTTCGACCGACGCGTTGATCCGGCGCTGCCGGGAGCTGCGGTAGGCAGCGCGCTGAACCCCATCGACATCGTCGGCCTCCCTGCCGGACGTCCCTCCATCGTGACTGGCTGTCCCGCGCGCCGTCGAGGGTAGCACCGCCGTCCACGTCATCCGACCTCGCCCGCCTCGCCGAACTGCGCCAACAATGCCTGCAGCCGCCGGCGGCGCGGCAGCACCCGGTACTTGAGGCGCCAGAGGATCGTGCCCACCGAAACCGTGGCGATGCCCAGGAAGACCAGACCGCCCGACATGGCCTGGTCGGGGGTCATCTTGTCGCTGGCGACGAGCTGGCGGATGGCCAGGGCCAGGAGCGGCGCGAACACGGCGAAGAGGACAACGACGCCCAGCTGCGAGCGCCGCTCCGCCTCCACCTCCCACAGCAGGCGCGCCAGGGAGTCCTGGATCGTGTCGCCCTCGCCCGCGGTCATGCGCCCGCCCTGTCGCAACTGTCGGGCCCAATAGAGGATCAGCAGCCACTGGCTGGCCAGCATCAGGTACAGGCTGGCGCTCGACCGGAGCGCCTCGGGATCGGTGATGCGGGTGTAGACGGCGGGGGCGGTGGACAGCAGCAGCAGGATGCCGCTGAACAGCAGCATGCCCTTGCGTTGACGCCGCTCGCGCGCCACCCTGAGCAGGGTCTGGGCCACGAAGGCCTCACGCTCGATGGGCCCGGGCGCATTGGCGGGTGAATTCCACAGCTCATCGAGGGTCATCGGTCAACTCCTTCAACTGTCGGACGAGGCGCGCCTTGCTGCGGCTGAGCCGCGCGCCCACATTGGATTCGGACAGACCGTGGATCATGGCCATCTCGCGATAGCTCAGGCCGTCCAGGGAGAGGAGAACCAAGGAGCGGTCGAGCTCGGGCAGCTCGCGGATACGGGCGTAGACCGCCTCCAGCAGCTCCCGCTGCGCGTCGTCGGGTGCGGCGGGCGCCGCCACTCGCTGAAGGGCGTCGGGATCGCCCTGCGCACGATCATGGCGCCGCGCGGACCGCTTCCAGGCCATGGCGGCGTTATGCGACACGCGGTAGACGAAGGTGGCGGGCTGCGCGTCGCCCCGGAAGGCCGGGATGGCCTTCCACAGGGCGATCAGCAGCTCCTGCATCAGGTCATCACGGTCGACGCCCGAGGCGAAGCCGGCTGCCACCCGATACAGAATGGCGGCATGGTCGCCCATCCAGCGCTGGAAGCGGGCCTGCTGTTCGGCGGGGCTAAGGGTGCTGGTCACGGAGGGTTAGGAGCGGGCCGAGCCGGCTTCCTTACAGGTCGTCCCGACCAGTCGTCAGTCAGCAGGCATCCAGCTGGGTTCGCCCATCGGGCGCAGGGACGGCGACTCCGGCAAGCCTGACTTCAAGCGTTAGGCAACCGGACAACGCGATCGGACCACCCACAGGCATGAGAATCCCCTCCCGCCCTCTCAGGAGCGCCTCGTGCACAGACTCGCCTGGCTCGGCACCCTCCTACTCATGAGCCTAGCCTGGCTGCCGGCCAAAGTGGCCACCGCCACCGGTCCAGGGTCTGAGCCACCCTATGCAGCATCGGCCTCCGCGGCGCCTGATCCATCCGACGGTCGGGCCCCCATGATGCCGCGCGACAACCTCTCGCCGGCGGCGGAGCGGGCCATGCTGGACGAGATCGACCGCAACGTCGCGCGGCTGCGGCGGTCCGGCCTGCCGGCCCCCCAGCGCAGGGCCGAAGCGGTGACCTACGACTTCCCCTTGCGCCTGGCGCCGGGCGTGCCCGGCGAGGCGGGCTACTACGTGTCGGCCCTGGCCGATCACGACCTCGCCGCGGGCAAGGTGCTGGACTACCACGGCGGCAACCGCACCTACGACAGCCACCGGGGCATCGACCTCGCCCTCTGGCCCTTCCCATGGAACAAGCTGGACGCGGGCGACGTGCAGGTGCTCGCGGCCGCCGCGGGCACCATCGTGGCCAAGGCCGACACCAACCCCGCCGACCACCATTGCGGGAACGGCGCGGACGGCGGCGACTGGAACTACGTGGCCCTGGAACATGCCGACGGCCGGATGACCATCTACGGCCACCTGCGCCACCGGTCGCTGACCGCCAAGAACATCGGCCAGACGGTGGCGCGCGGCGAGGTCCTGGCCACGGCGGGCAGCTCCGGCAACTCCAGCGGGCCGCACCTGCACTTCGAGGTGAGGGTCAAGGCCTTCGCCAAGGAGTGGATCGACCCCTACGCCGGCCCGCACAGCCAGGCCGAATCGCTGTGGACCGCCCAGCGCCCCTACATCGACCCGGCGATCAACCTGCTGGCCGTCCACGAAGGGCCGCCCAGCACGCCGGACCCCTGCCTGCCCAGCGTGACCCGCTTCAAGGACCGCTTCACGACGCCGGCCAACGTCTACCTCTACGCCTACTACCGCGACTTCCAGGGCAGCCAGCCCACGGAGCTCCGCGTCCTGCGCCCGGACGGCTCAGTCTTCCGCTCCTGGACCTTCACGGACGACACCGCGTTCGTCCGGGCATCCAGCCATGGCTGGGTGGCCCAGCTGGCGGCCGGTGAGCCGCCGGGCGCCTGGCGGGTGGAGGCCACCTACAATGGCCAGAGC
>JBGAUA010000078.1:0-15264 GCA_044228875.1 Anaerolineae bacterium | reverse complement strand
CCCCCGGTGCGGATCCCGACGTGGTGGCCCTGGCCTGGGACGCCACGGCCGGCGAGCTGCTGGCCCTGGAGGCCGCCGGCAAGCGCCTGTACCGCCTTGGCCCCGCCGGCGAGCTGCTGGGCCAGGAGGCGATGCGCGCCAGGGACGCCGCGCAGGCCGCGTGGACCGACCTGGTGGTTGGCCCCGACGGCAGCCGCTGGGCCCTGGACGCCGCCGTGCCCCAGATACGCGGCTGGGATCGCTTCGGCCGCCTGGAGGTCGAGGTGCCCCTGCCGGAGGCCGCCGACCGCTTTGACCTGCTGCCCGACGGCCGGCTGGTCGTGCTCTTCCGCAGCGGCTGGGCGCGGCGGCTGGAAGCGAGCGTCGGGGGCGTCGCGCCGGCCGGTACCGTCACCGCCGCCTGGGACGCCACGCGCCTCAACCTGGGCCGCCTGAGCCGCCCGGTGGACATCGCCGCCGATGCCGCCGGCAGGGTCTACGTGGCCGACGGGGCCGCCGACGTGGTCACCGTCCATGCCTGGGACGCTGCCGCCACGCCGACGACGGCGCCCCAGGTGGTTGAGGGCTGTCAGGTGCTGCCGGACAAGGTGGCCCTGCCGGCAGAGATCGCGTTGGGCCAGTCGGTGGAAATCCAGCTGACCGCCCGCGGGGCCTGCGCGCCCGGGCGAGACCTGCTCGACATCGCCCTGATCATCGACGCCGCCGTCCAGGACAGCACCTTCAAGGCCGCGCGCCGCAGCATGGAGGACTTCCTTGGGCATACCGACCCCAGCACCGACCGCTTGGTCATCCAACCGGACGACCTCGGCGGCCGCCTGAGCGGCGACCAGCAGTACCTGCGGCGCCTCCTGCGCAAGCTGGAGCCGGTGACCATTCCCAATGGCACACCCGGCTTCAGCGTGGAGGCCTTCAATGACGGCTACTTGCGGGACAACCTGGAAGCCGCCGCCGCGGAGCTGTGGAGTCCGCGCGGCCGGCGGGAGGCGCGCAAGGTCATCATCGTCCTCCTGGCCGGGGAGTACGGCCGCTGGGAGCGCTCGGTCTGGGAGGCCGGCAACGCCAAACGCCGCGGGGCGGAGATCTTTGCCCTGGAGATCGGCCGCAAGGCGGACGACAAGCGGGCGCGGGACATCAGCAACGACGTCGCCCATGTCATCAAGGGCCGGGCGGAATGGCAGCTGGCGGGCATCTACGAGCAGGTGTCGCAGGCCGTCAGACCCATCTTCCTGCTGCAGAGCCTGGCCATCACCGATGTGCTCCCTGACAACATGTTGCTGCTCACCGGCTCGGCGGCCCCGCCGGCGGTGGTAAGCGGGCAGACCCTTGGCTGGACCTTCACCAACATCCCCCTGACCGGCATCGGCCTGCGCTACCGCATCCAGCCGCAGGCGGCGGGCGACTGGCCGACGAACGTCGAGGCCTACGGCGATTATGTAGATGCGGCGGGCAAGGCCGGGCGCATCGTCTTCCCCATCCCGCGGGTGAAGGTGCGCGCCCCCGCCTCCCCGACGCCGAACCCTAGCGCCACGCCGGAGCCATCGGCGACGGCCCGGCCCAGCGCGACGCCCGCGGTCGGCGACACCCCGCGGCCGTCGGCCACGGCCAGCCCGACGCCGGCGCCCCGGGCCATCTATCTGCCGCTGATGCTGCGCGAGCGCTGCGACCCCACCCTGCGCTTCGCCGACCTGGTGCTGGTCATCGACAGCTCCAGCAGCATGAGCCAGCCCACCGCGGGCGCGGCCAGCAAGCTGGACGCGGCGGTGGCGGCCGCGCGGGTCTTCCTGGACCAGCTCAGCCTGGGCCGCGACCGGGCGGCCCTGGTCTCCTTCAACAGCGCGGTGACGGTGCTGCTGCCCTTGACCGGCGATCGGGCAGCCTTGGACGCCGCGCTCGCCGGCAACCTGGCGCAAGGCACGGGGACGCGCATCGGGGCGGCCATCGCCGCCGCCGCCGAGCAGCTGTCCGCCGCCCGGCCGGGCAGCCAGCGGGCCATGGTGGTGTTGACCGACGGCCAGGGCACGGACGAGGATCCGGGCGCGGCCCAGGCGGCGGCGGACGCGGCCACGGCCGCGGGCCTCACCCTCTACACCGTGGGACTGGGCGCGGACGTGGACCTGGCGGCCCTGCGCGCCCTGGCGTCGGGCGACGACCATTGCTTCGTCGCCCCCGATGCGGCAGAGCTGGCGGCCATCTACCGGGCCATCGCCGGGGCGCTGCCCTGCGCGAAGGAGGTGTTCTGGGCGGGGAGATGACCTTGCCCGACCCGGCGCCTGGTCAAGCACCGGTCATCGCTTTCGCCGCCGGCGGCCGCCTCAACCGCGGCCGAAGCTCCGAGCCGCCCCGCGCAGGCCCAGCCACCAGCGCCGCAGGTAGGACCAGGGCAGGCGCGCGCCCTCCGGCCCGTAGCGCTGGCGCATGTAGTCCGGGGACGGGAAGAGGCTGCGCCCGATGAAGCGCAGCCGCGTGCGAGCGTCCGGCAGGCCCGCCAGGTCCGCTCTGAATCGCGCCGCGACGGAGGGGTTCGGCGCCGTCATGGCCGCCACCACCCGCGCTTCGGACGCCGAGGGGCGCAGGCGGCCCAGGGCCTCGCGTGCGGTGTCGGGGACGGGAGCGCCCAGCCGCTCGACGGCCTGGAAGAGCGCGCGCCGCAGGGCGATGACCAGGTCCCAGTCCCGGGCCCGCCGCAGGACGAGATCCCAGTCGATGGCGCGATCGGCCGCGCCCGCCGACCGTAGGATCGCGGCGATGTCGGCCAGCAGGCGCAGCTCGAGGTCGGCCTGCTGCCCGTGGTGCAGCACCGCGTGGGCGCAAAGGTAGAGCAGCTGGGCCTCAGGGCCCAGGGTGCGCGTTTCGGCGCCGCCGACGCGCAGCGGCAGAGCGGTGTCCCAGAACCAGTCCATGGGGATGCGGCGCTGGTAGTAGGGCGCGTTGACCAGGTGCCAGTGCAGCTCGAGCACGGTGTCGATGGGCCCGGGTCGGCGGAGCATGAGCTCATTCTCGAAGGCCAGGGCCGCGGCCAGGTCGGTGGGCGCCGCCCAGACGTAGCTGTCCGCCAGCAGCAGCTCGGCCGCCGCGGCGGCGCGATCGGCAGGAACAAGGAGGTCCAGGTCGTTCATCGGACGCTGGCCCAGGCTGCCGTAGACGGCGTCGACCAGGGCCGCCCCCTTGAGGGCGATGGTGGGGATGCCGGTCGCCGTCAAGCGCCCCAGGGCAGCCGCGAAGGCGCGTAGCAGGACGGAGTTGGCCACCGCCTGCCGCGCGTGAGCCTGCCGCAGCTCGGCCACCACGGAGATAGGCACCCAGGGTCGATCGCAGAGGACCGGGTAGGCCAGACCCTCCAGGCGGGCGTCGGCCAGCCGGCGCAGCAGGTCGGCCCAGGTCACGCGGCCCGCGTCCAGGGCCTCCGACACAACCGTCAGCGCCGCCGGGTCATGGCGGGCGCGCAGGCAGGCGAGCACGCACTCGGCGCCCGGATCGAGCGCAGCCGGCGGCGAACCGTCAGGCCCGGGCCGGAGCATCAGCCGCCGGTCTGGATGGACCCGACGAAGGCATGGAAGCGGTCGTGGACGTCGGCATGGTCGCCGAGGACGACGCCGTCCTGCTCCACCCAGGCATGGGCCTCCAGCCGGTCTCCCTCCCGACGCACGCCGATCCGCAGCTCGGCAGGCATCCCCTGGCGGCGAAGCAGCCACCACAGCGTCAGGGAACGGGGCAGGCAGCTGGGCCGCGACGGGCCGCAGCCGGCGGCGCGGTCCAGCGCGCGCAAGGTGGCTGCCGCCTGCGCGGCGCGGAGCGCCGGTGGACGCTGTGCGCCCGGCGCCGAGGCCGCCACCCACCGGGACAGGAGGCCGTGGACCCGCCGAAAGCCCAGCGAGGCCAGGGCCAGCCGGATGCCCGTCAAGGCCAGCAGGGCCGCCGCCGCCGACCGGCGCTCGGACCAGGGCAGGCGCCGCAGCGTCCGCCATCGGCGCGACGTCTCCCGCTTCACGCCGCTTCCATGACGACGAGCCCCTGCGCCGACAGGTCGCGCAACAGGTTCTGGATATCGGCCAGGAGCAGGGCCGGTTCGACATCGTACTCCGCCAGCAGACGATCGTAGCCCTCGCGGAGGGTCGCGCCGGCGGCCAATGCCTCCCAGATGCGGGTGCCCACCGAATCCAGGCCGTAGTAGCGCTCGGATTCGAAGTTGAGCAGCACGGCTTCGCCGCCCAGTTCGCGAAACAAGACCGTCGGGGGTATCACGACGCGCTGGTCGAGGAAGGGTGAGGGCATGCGATCCTCCAGGGCCGGCGGGCGGCGACGCACCGAAGCCGGGCGCCGCCGCTGCGCGGACGCCGGGATTATAGCAGGGCCTTGGGGGCGCCCCCGGCGCCCTGGCGCGCCGCCAGGTCCGCCTCCACCGCCGCGACCACGGCGTCGAGCAGCGCGATCTGCCGCGGGTAGCGCAGGCGCTTGACCGGCAGGACGCCGACGGCCGAGGCGCAGAACGCGAAGTGCCGCGCGGCCAGGCTCGGGGCGAAGAGCCGAACGGCCATGGTATGGGCCGTCAAGGCCAGCAGCGCGTCGCGCGGCGAGGCGGGCATGAGGGTCACCGCGTCGGCGCCCCCGTCGTGGTCTGCGCCCGCCCCGGGCTCCTCCAGGAGGTAGACGGCGGCGACGGGCAGCCGTTCGGGGCGCCGCCCGTCCGCGACGTACTGCTCTCGGGGCGCGAGCTTGAGCTGGGGGTAGGCCGGCAGGGCGTCGATCCTGCCCGTGGCGGCCAGGGTCACCGGCAGCACGTCATCCGCCAGCCTTGTCCAGCCGACGGCGCCTCGCCGGTCCAAGGCGGCCGCCAGGGTGGACTTGCCGGCCCCGCTGTCGCCCAGGAAGACGGCCGCGCGCCCGGCGAAGGCAGCCGCGCTGGCGTGGAAGGCGAAGGTGCCCTTGAGGGCCAGGGCCAGGAGCAGACCGGGCCCGAGCAGGCTCTGGGCGATCGCCGGATCCTCCAATGGGAGCGTGCAGGGCTGGATCAGCGCCACGCTGGAGCCGTCGGCCGCCACCTGCAGCCGCAGTCCGGGGCCGAGGCCGATGGTGTAGCCGGAGTCGGGCTCGAGATCCACCGTGAACCCGATGTCCCCACTGCCCAGGCTGCCTGAGCCCTTGCGTCGCCAGGGGGACGGATGTTGCCCGGCGACCTCGGTGGTCGCGACGACGGCCGGCGCGGCCACGGCGCGAAACGGCGCGAGTTCCAGGAGGGGCCGATCGACGGTGAGCGACCTGCCGGCCAGACGGATCGCGTCATGCAGCGGAACGGAGGTCGGCGGGCCGGCGACAGTGATACGGATCAACGGTGCTGGAAGCCGCATGGGCCCATGCGCCATGGGGAGCCAACGGCTGCTATGGCAGCCCGTTGAAGTCGTTGGTGAAGAAGACCATGTCTTCCATGTTGTTCATGCCGCTGTCCGAGATCCCCGGCGAACCGCCCAGGGTGATCCCGCGAATATCGCCGAACAGGGTCAGGCGCGGTGTCCGATAGGGCCGCCGGCCCGTGGCGGCGATGAACTCCGACCCTTGCCCGACCAGACCGGGGTTCGACCGTGGCGATGTCTCCATGAGCGTCTTCCTCGATGTCATGTCCAATAGAAGCCTTCGCCGGGCCGCCTAAGCGGCAATCTCCGGCACCAAAGTCGTTCGAATCATCCACCACTCGAAGCTCAGGCATTGCCAGCGCAGGAGGGCCGGGATGTGTGGTTGTCGTGCGAGCGCGCCGTCGTCCCCCAGGAGCGCTTCGGGTCGAACATAGCGGCGCCAGAAGGCGCCGGCCCGGTCAAGGAGGGCAGTCGTTCCCGCGACCTCTGCCCGTTGAGCGATGCCGCGCCAATATAGGGGCGAGATGTCCGACCGCCTGCGTCGCGCCAACAAGGCCGGGGGCAGGGCCTGAGCCATGCCCTTGCGCAGGACGAGCTTTGACGCCCCTTGATTGTACAACGCGTAGGCCGGGATAGACAGCATGAACGCTACAAGGTCGGCATCGGCGAAGGGATCGCGCAGCTCGACGCCCGCCCGGTGCTCGCCATCCCCCGTCGCGATGCCGTCGCCCTGGCAGAGCGACACGAGGGTGGCGGAGGTATCGGCCGGCCGGCGACGGGTCTTCGGGACGGGCCCGTCAGCCGGACTTTCCGCCACGCATCGCGCCGCAAAGGAGGTCAGCCACCGCGGCGATCGCTCCGGGCCCGGCTCGCGCCGCAGCAGCCGCGCTGCGAGCCGCCGCGCCGACTCGCTCCGCGCCACGGCACGTATGCCCAGGCGCCGAACGTGCTTGAGCAACTCGACCAAGGCCTCGGTCGACCGGCCGTCGTCGACCAGGTCTACCAACCAGGACGCGCGCCCGTTGACGAAGAAGCTGTCGCCGGCCGCCCCGGTCAGGAGGACGCGATGACCCTTGGCTCGCGCCGCCGCGTACAGGCGTTCGTTGAGCGGGCGGAAGGGCCCGGTGTCCGGCCCGTTGGCGTTCCATGACCAGGCGTCGAAGTCGCAGAGCGGCCAGGCGTCATCGGCCGTCACCAGGGTCTGGTCAAGGTCGTAGCGCGCGACCATCGGCGCCATCCATTCGCGTTCGTCCAGATCCGTCAGCTCGTCGAACACATAGGAGATCACGCTGAGGCGCCGACCGGGCGCCGTCGCCGCCAGATCGCGGGCGGCCAAGGCCGCCACCGACGTCGAGTCCAGACCGCCGCTCATCAGCACGGCCGGTTCGCCGACGGCCCGCAGGCGACGCGCCACGGCCTGTCCCAGGAGCTCTGCGAAGCGCTCCCCGTAGTCATCGATCCGGCGGTAGCGGATCGGTGGCAGCTCCGTCGGCAGATGCCGCTCGAGGCGCACCGCGTCGTCCGAGACGTGCAGGACATGGCCGGCAGGCAGTTCACGGACGCCGTCATACATCGTCCGGCCCAGCGGCGCGGGTCGCAAGGCGAAGTAATGGGCCAGGAAGACCTCATCCAGGTGGACGCCGGACATGTCGCCGCCGAGGACGGCGCCGGGCTCGGATGCGATGGTGACCGCGGCGCCGTCGATGCGGTAGAACAAGCTCCGCCGTCCGATGGCGTCGCGGGCCCCCAGCAGACGCCGATTCGCCGCATCCCAGACGACCACGACGAATGGCCCCTTGAGTCGCTTGATGACGTCCCCGCCCCAGCGAAGGTAGGCCTGCAAGGCGAGTTCGGCATCGCTGATCGACGACCTTTCGGCAGGCCCGAGGCCGAAGGCATCACAGAGTTCGGGACGGTTGTCGATACGTCCATCGAAGGCCACGGCGACCTGTCCCTGCGCCAGCGGCTGCCGCTGGCCCACATCCTCAGGCGTTGTCCAGAACTGCCCGTGCCACAAGGCCACCGATCCGTCTACGGACAGCCATCGGCCGCTGCCGTCGATGGCGCGGTGCTTCAGCGCGGCCGCGACGCGCTCGAAGCGGCCGGCGTCGACCGGCCGGCCGTCGCGCTGCCAGAGCGCGGCGAGCCCGCTCACGAAAACGATCCGCTGAACGCGCGTGGCACAACGAAGCGTTGAATGCCGGTCGCTGTCGCGGCGGCGTCTGGGGTCACCCTCATGGTGTAGCCCGGTAGGAGCGGCCGCGAGCGGGGGAGGGCACGGCCTTGCGGTCGTACCGTGCCCTCCCCACTCGTCTGACGCCTCGGCCTACCGCTCCACCTGGAGCGCCGGATCACCCAGCACCGTCCAGCCCAGCAGGACGTCCGCCAGGTTGGGGTTCGTCGCCGCCAGCTCGCGCTTGGCCGCCAGTACCGCCTCGCCGATGGTCGCGCCGGGCGCCGTCAGGCGCGGCAGGACCAGGCCGCCGAGCAACTCCTCCGAGCGGGCCTCGGTCAAGGTGGAAGCGCCCAGCACCGCCGCCGCGCCGCGATCCCCGCTCAGCAGGAAGGCCGGGCCGAGCGTGTTGGTGGTCGGCGACACGAAGTAGGTGTTCCAGCAGCCCCACTGGGTGACCACCGTCGGCTTGCCGGCATTGGTCAGGCTTGTGGCATCGCTGGTGCGGAACAATCCGGAGAAGGTCCAGGCCGTGGCGCTGGAATGCCCGACGAAGCTGGTGAGGGCCACGCCCTGGTTCAGCCGGGCCAGCAGCCGCGTGCGTGCCTCGGCCACCCCCACCTGGTCGAGGTGGGCCCGCTGCACGTCCCAGCCGCCCGGCAGCAGGCCGATGAAGGCCTCGCTGTCGGCGGTGAAGTCCACCAGCGGATCCCGCTCGTCGGCCGAGAACACCGCCGTCTTGCCGTAGGTCTTGCCGGCATAGGCCAGGGTCTTGGCCACCATCGAACTGAGCTCCGCCGTCGTCCGCACCGGGAAGCGGCCGATGGCCAGGTCCGGCGTGCCATCGTCATCCACATCGGCGAACTGCGGGTCTACCGGAGCGAAGTGGACGATGGGGTCGGTGCGGGCGTAGAGCGTCGGGATGAAGCTCATGGCGCCCGGGTTGGCGTAATTGAGGTAGTCGTAGGTGTCGCCGCCGACCAGCAGTGCCAGGCGCACCCCATTGGCCTTGGCGTCCTTGATGTAGGCCTTGATGGCCAGCGGATCGAAGATGCCGAAGCTGTAGCGGTCGTACACGTCGCGCACGTCCACCACCTTCACCCGCAGACCCCGCCCGCGGTGGTAGTCCACCAGGGGCTGGATGCCGGCGATGAAGTTGGGATGCGCGATCACCACGTAATCCGTCGCCGCCGCGGCCACGTCGCCGGGCATGCGCCCCGGAGCGACCGCGGCCGGGCCGGCCGGTGCCACCGAGAGCACCTCGTAGCGCGCCATCGTAGCGCTGCCTTGGAAGCTGGCCGTGTAGCTGCCGTCCGGCTGCCGAACGGCGGCCACCTTGTCGTAGCGCACCGGCACGGCGCCGGCCGCGAAGCGGTAGACCACCACATTCGGGCTGCTCAGCTTGCTCACCCGGAAGACCGGCGCCGCCGCCGAGAAGGACAGCCTGCCGCCCCGGGCCACGAAGGCCCGCGGGTACTGCAGCTCCAAGCGGTCGAAGTTGACCAGATCGAAGTCGAACCCGGTGTCGCCCGGCAGCGTCAGGCCGAGGCTGTTCGCCCCTTCGCGCAGCAGCCCGGTGGGCAGGTCGACCCGCGGCTCGAATACCGAGAGCCCGTCGAAGCGCTCGTCAACGATCGCGGTGCCGTTGAAGGCAGCCTGCAGGTGGTGGTCGTCGTCGCCATCCCAGTCCGTGCCGCCCCAGGTCTTGAGGGTCAGCGTGCCCGTGCCCGGCGCGACGTTGTCGACCGTCATCGGCACCGACCAGCTGCCCGCGCCGCCGAAGACCAGCATCCGGATGTCGTACCACGGGTCGTCGCTGGGCGAGGTATTGCCGTAGGCCCGGTTGTTGTCCACCGTCAAGGTCTCGATGTACGAGGCCGCCGGCGTGCCGTTGACGGTCTTGGCGGTCTTGAACACCCCGATCGACTGGCGCAGTGCGCCGTCGAGCACCAGGTCGTACACGTTCGTGCGGGTGTACTGGCCCTTGACCGCCTCACCGTAGAACTCGATGCTCGAGCCGGCGCCGAAGGTGCGGCCGGCGGAGGTGACGTGCACCGGCACGGGCCGGCCTCGGTTGACCAGCGCCAGCTTGCCGCTGGCCACCGCCTTCAGGTCGATGCCCGCAGCCAGCAGCTGCTCGTAGGTGACCCGGACCATGCCATCGGTCTTCACCGAGAGGCGCGCCAGCGGCGGAGCGTTGAGCGCCGCGGCGTTCAGTTCCGCTGCGCCCATGGCCGCGTCGGCGGTGGAGCCGCTGTCATCGGCGCCAGCACCGTTGTCGGAGGCGTCTTCGGAACCGTCGGTCGTGGCGCCGTCGTCGGCGGCGACGATCTCGGCGATGCGCGCCGCCGTATCCGCCACGGCAACGACCTCTCGCTGTTCGGCCAACCGCTCGTCCTCGGCGTGGATGGCCGCCCAGTCAATGGCCGCGCCCTCCTCAGCCGAGCCATAGCTCACATCCGCCTTGAAGGTGCCGTGCTGGCGGGTCCGGCCACGAAGGTCCACGTCCTCGATGACGAAGCGGTCGCCCTCGACGCCCTTGGCCTCGAAAGCGTAGGCCGAGGCGGTCAGGCTGTCCACCTGTTCCGAGGGGACGAGCCGCGCGTTGACCCGTCGCAGGCCCGCGTCGGTCAGCTGGTAGAGGTTGAAGCCGATATTGCCCGTCTCGGTGGCGGTCGTCCAGGTGAAGCGCACCGTGTCGCCCGTGCGCTCGGCACGGAAGGAGGAGAGCGTCACCGGCGTCGTCTGCGAGCCACCGTTGTCGTAGAACCCGAAGTCCTGATCGATGACGTTGGCGTTGAGGATCGTGGCCGGCTCAACGGCGTTCGTGGCCTGCTGCGTGGTCTGGAAGAAGCCGTTCGGGAAGGCCTGCATGGCCGTGGTGCTGACGATATAGTCGCCGGGCGGCAGGTCGGTGAAGCGGTAGAAGCCGTCGGCCGCGGAGATGGTCGTGGCCACGAGCGGATCACCCGGCTCCAGCAGCCCGTCGCCGTCGAGGTCCTTGTAGAGGTACACCGGAATGTAGGACAAGGTGTCGTCCGTTCCGCTCTCGATCGTCGGCACCACGCCGCCGTTGTTGTTCTTGTCCAGGAAGGTGGTCCCGCTCAAGGTGAAGGCCGTGTTGGCCCGGTAGCCATAGTCGGCCGTCAGGTTGGTCGGGGCACCGCTGGTCAAGGTCACCGCGTAGGGGCTGGCCTGGCTGTTGTTGTCCAGCCCGGCCGTGCCCGTGGTCTTGGTCATGTTCTCCAGCACCCCACCGGGAGCGGTGTTGGACGCCGCCGGCCGCACCAGGTAGTTGACGCTGTCGGTCGGCAGGCCAGTGAAGAGGTAACTGCCATCGGCGTCAGTGGTCGTCGTGCGCAGCAGAATGTCGCCGGCGTTGACCGTGCCGCTGCCGTCGGCGTCGTGGTACAGCTCCATCACCACGCCCTGGATCTTGGGCTCGCTGAAGCGCCCGTCGTCGGATGCGTTGACCGTGCCGTTGCCGTCGAAGTCGATCTGGCCGTTGATCACCGGCCGGCCGTCGATCAGGTAGCCGTCGCCGGCTTCGATCGTGCCGTTGCGATTGATGTCGAGCAGGCCGTCGATGACGTTCGCGTGGGCATACACCCCGTCGTCCGCCGTGCTGATCACGCCGTCGCCGTTGATGTCCAGCTTGCCGTCGATCACCTGGACGCCGAAGCGGCCGTCGTTGTTGAGGTCATGCCAGACCAGGTTGCCGATGGAGCCGCTGGGCGGCGCAAAGCCGAAGTCCTGGTCGATGACCGGCGTACCGCTGAGGTTCTGCACCCGGCTGAGGCCGAGGACGCTGTTGGCCTGGTTCGCTCCGCCGCCGCCGCCCGCGCCGTCCGGGTCGTAGGTGCCGGTCATGTCCGCCAGCAGGTTGCTGCGGTCGCCCACTAGCACCAGGTAGTCATCCGTGCCGGTGCCATCGACGATGGGCACGCCGACAAACTTGTATTGGCCGTTGGCATCGGTGACGTCGGTGGCGATGATGCGTTCATCGTCGCCGTTGCCGGCGATGTTGTCCACGCCGTCCGGATCCCAGATGCCGTCGTTGTTGACGTCTTGGATCAGCGACACCGAGACGCCCGCGATGGGCGGCTCGTTGTTGTCCGGCGTGCCCGTCGCGCCGTGGTTCTCGCCGTTGATGGTCGGGCCCACGCCGTCACGGTCGATGTCCAGCCACAGGGTGTTGGCGATGGAGCCAAGCGTCCCGCCGTTGAACCCGAAGTCGGCGTAGAGCACGGCCGTGTTGGCCGGGACGGTGAGAATGCGGCTGATGGCCCCGTTGGTCGGCGTGGTGTTGAGCCCCGCCGGCAGCGTGCCGGAGAGCACCGCCACGGTGTAGTCGCCCGCCGGCAGTCCCGTGACCAACCACGAACCGTCAGAGGCCGTGACCACGTCGACCGGATTGCCCGGGCCGGCGCCGATGTCCACGCCGGCGGGCGGCGTAACCCGTACGGTCACCCCGCCGATGCCGACCTCGCCATCGTCCTGCTCACCGTCGCCGTCGGCATCGTACCAGACGCGATCGCCGAGGATGCTGGAATTGCCGGTATCGGCCGGACCGTAGCCGAAGTCCGCCGTCAGGTGGTCGAATCCGGCGGGCAGGCTGACCAGGGTGTAGTTGTCGGGAGCCGTCGTGCCGTCGTCCTCGTCATACTGCGCCACGTAGCCCGAAGGCACGGTGGCCGTGTCCACGCCCACCCAGAAGCTGCCGGCGCCCAGGCCATCGAAGCGATAGGCCCCGTCGCCGTCCGTGATCGTCGTCGACACCAGGACATCTCCGGCACCGGGCTCGTAGATGCCGTCGCCGTCGTCCAGGTACAGGTTCAGCTCGACATTCGGGATACCCGGCTCGCCGCTGTCCTGGATGCCGTCGCGGTCGGTGTCCACCCAGACGAAGTCGCCGATGGAGCCGGCCGGAACGAAGCCGGCGTCGTAGGAGGCGTAGGCGTCGGTGGTGTTGGTCAAGGCCGTGTTCGTGCCGCCGCGCACCGGCTGGGCGCCCACCGCGGTGCTGCCGTTCCAGTCCGAGTCGACGGTGTCCGGTACGGCAGCGGCATTGGCAACGGTCGGCGCGAAGCCGGCCGGCGGGCTGAAGGACAGGGCGAAGGTCGGCTCGGCGCCGATGCCGTCGCCGGCGTAATCTTCATCCTGGAGCAGGTTGCCGAAGCTGTAGAAGCCGGTCAGGTCCGTCGTGGTCTTGAGGGTCGTCGTCGCACCGCCGGGATAGGTGATGACCAGGGTCACCACGACGCCGGGAATGCCGGGCTCGCCGGCATCCTGACGCCCATCGGCGTCGAGGTCGCTGAAGGCGAAGTTGCCGACACCGCCGGGCTGAAGGTAGTAGCCGAAGTCAGCGGTGAGGTTGTTGGGCGAGCCCACGCTGATCGAGGCGGCGTAGGGGTCGGCCTGGCTGTTGTCGTTGCTGCCCGCGGTGCCCAGCGAATGCCATTGGCCGGCCAGCACGCCGTCGCGATCGCTCACGTCGACGATGTAGTCCGCACCGGCCGTGCCGAGCGCGTTGTCCGCCGTGGACAGGTTGCTGAAAAGGTAGGAGCCGTCCGCCGCGGTCGTGGTGCTGCCCACCCGCGGCTCGCCCACATCGAGGCGTCCGTTGCCGTTGAGGTCGCGGTAGAGGTCGACGGTCACCCCGGAGATGCCGGTCTCGCCGGCATCCTTCACGCCGTCGGCGTCCGTGTCGGTCCACACCAGGTTGCCGATGCTGCCCGGGTTCGTCGTCGCCCGGTAGCCGAAGTCCTGGGCCAGGTTGGTCGGCGAGCCCGTGGTCAAGGTGAGATCGGACTGGTTGGCCGTGCCGGCGTCCGGATCGACCGTGTTCGTCAGGCCCTGGAGGACGGAGCCGCTGTTGAAGTTGCTCGCCGCCACCACCACGCGGTAGCCGATGCCGCCCACCGACACGTCCAGGTTGCCGAAGAGGTAGTTGCCGTTCTCGTCCGTGGTCGTCGAGGCCAGCAGGTTGGTGCCCGTGCTGTCGTAGAGCTGTACCAGCACGCCCTCGATGCCCTCGCCCGCGTCCGGCGTGTTGTCCGCGTCGCGGTCCAGGAAGATGGTGTCGCCGATCAGGCCGCGGCCCGCCACATGGCTCTCGGCCGTGTAGCCGAAGTCCGCGTCGGTCACGCCCGCCGGCGCCAGGTTGGACACCGCGGCGATGTTGGCGCCCGAGATCACGCCGGTCGCCGGCGCGGCCAGACCGTCCTTGTCGAAGGTCGGGTCATAGCCGCCCAGCACGTTGTCCGTGTCGTTGACCCATACCAGGTAATCGTCCGTGCCCGCGCCATCGGTCACCGGCAGGCCGCCGAAGAGGTACAGGCCCGCGCTGTCGGTGATGTCGGTGCTGATGATGGGCTCACCGGCGTCCCAGACACCGTCGCCGTCCAGGTCCTTGATCAGCGCCACCGTCACGCCGGGGATGCCCGTCTCTCCGCCGTCCTGCACCCCGTCCGCGTCGCGGTCGAACCACACGAAGTCGCCGATGCTCCCGAAGGTGCCGGCGTTCGGCTGGTAGCCGAAGTCCGCGTTGAGGAACACGTCGCCCGGGCCGAGCACGATGGGCGTCGTCGTCTGGTTGTCGTTCGTCCCCGTCGTCCCGAAATGGTCCGGGTCGCCCGTCTGGGTGTAGCCCGCCGGCGGCGTCGGGATGCGCACCGAGTAGGCCCCGGCGGCCAGGCCGTCGAAGATGTAGTTGCCGGCCGCGTTGGTGGCCGTCGTGGCCGCCACCACGTCGTCGACGGTGCCAAAGAGCCCGTCCGGCCCGGCGGTGACCAGCTGGACGCTCACACCGGAGATCCCGGACTCGCCCGGATCCTGCCGCCCGTCGCCGTCGGTGTCGATCCACACGTGGTCGCCGATGGCGCCAGTGCCGGTGTTGCCGTCGGTGTCGGTGGACGGCGCCCAGTTGAAGCCGAAGTCCGCGGTCAGGTTCTCGCCGCCCGAGGTCACGGTCACCGTGGTGAAGGGGTCGGCGTGGTTCACGAAGTCACCACCGCCGGCCGGGATCTGCGTCTGCACCAGGCCCGTGGGCAGGCTGCTGTTGAGCACGTCCACCTGGTAGGTGCCCGCCGTCACATTGGTGAACAGGTACTGGCCCTCGGCGTCGGTGACGCGCGTCCCCAGCAGCACGGTGTGGCCGCTGTTCCACAGCTCCACCGTCACGTTGGGGATGCCCGCCTCGCCGGCGTCCTGGATGCCGTCGCCGTTCTCGTCGAACCAGACGGTGTTGCCGATGCTGCCCGGCTTCACGTAGCCGAAGTCGTAGCTGTTGTCGGTCGTGCCCTCGACCGGCGTCGCGGCGACGCCGGTGGCCAGGTCGGAGTCCAGGGCGTCGTCGCCGCCCTGATTGGCCAGGGTCGCCGAGTAGCCGCTGGGCGCGGTGGCCACCGACACCGTGAACGTCGGCTCGCCGGCGCCCACACCGTCCTGGTCCTCGTCCAGGAGCAGGTTGCCGAAGCTGTAGGCGCCCGACGAATCGGTGATGGTTTTGAGCGTGGTCGTTCCGCCACCGGCCGGCCAGGCAATGGTCAGGGTCACCTCGACCCCGCCGATGCCGGGCTCGCCGGCGTCCTGGATGCCGTCGGCGTCGATGTCATGCCACACGAAGTTGCCGATGGCCGCCGGCTGCCGGTAGTAGCCGAAGTCGGCGGTGAGGTTGTTGGGCGAGCCCACGCTGATCGAGGCGGCGTAGGGGTCGGCCTGGCTGTTGTCGTTGCTGCCCGC
>JBGAUA010000077.1:0-15287 GCA_044228875.1 Anaerolineae bacterium | reverse complement strand
GCTTGCCGCGCCCCTGCGCCGGTCTTCTTGTGTGTGACGCTGTCGTGCGAAGGGCCTCAGGGTGCGGCGCCCGGCCCGGACATGTCCGCCTACCCTACTCGGTGGCGCGCCGATAGACCTCGTAGACGCTGGCGTTCTGGTAGCGGTAGCCCTGGCCGCGCATGCTTTCGATGTGCTGGAAGGAACTGCCTTCCGGCAGGTCCACCTCCTTGCGCAGACGGCTGATGGTCTTCTGAATCATCGCATCCGTCACCCCGATCTGATCCAACTCGTATTCGGGCCAGACAGCAGTGGCGATCTCGTCCTTGGTGACAACCTCTCCGGCATGCTCGCTGAAGAAGCGCAGGAGGGTGTACTCCTTGGGAGGGAGATCCACCGGGCGTCGCTCGATGCGCAGGCTGCCGCTCTCCGGGATCAGCTCGATGCGCGGTATCTGGCGGCGGACGTAGTCACGGAAGACCGACGAGAAGATCCGCCCGTCCACGAGGTAGCCGCGGCGCTTCAAAAGGGGCAGTGCCCCGCGGAAGGCCGCCGATGCCGGTCCCTCCGGCTGGCTGTCGACGGCCAGCCACGAGAGAGCGTCGCGCTCGGCCGTGGGCAGCTTGGTCCAGATGTCGTCGAAGTGGGACTCGACCCGGCTCTCGAACTCGCGGGCGACGGCGAGCACCTGCTCCGCGTCGCCGGTCAGCGGCTCGCCGGCCATGGCGCGGTCGTAGAAGAGCGAGGCCGCGACCTGGAGATAGTACGGGAAGCCCCCGGACAGATCGTCGATCGCGGCGCGTACTGGCGAGAAGTCCACGCCGCTGGTCTGGCCGGCAGCCACCAGGAAGGCATCCACCTCCGACGGGCTGAACGCTGAGATGTAGATGCTGCGGAACATGTTGAAGAAGGGGGAACCGGTCCCCCATTCGTCGCGAAACTCGCCCAGTTCCACACGGGTGGCCACCACGATCGACATGTCGTACTCAGTGATCAGGCCGCGAAACCATTCCCAGAAGCTCGTCTGGAAGGTTGACAGTACCTCGAACTCGTCCAGGAGCAGCACCAGACGCTTGTCACGATCGGCCAGATTCTCCAGGTAGTCTTCCAGCCAGAACTGGTCGACGTCCCCGTCAAAGTCCATCTCGGAGTCGTCGTCCACGCGCTTCAGCGCGCGGGCAATGCGGCGGAAGAAGCTCTCCGGACCTTCCGCCGCCAGCTGGGCGTTGGCGAAGGTAAAGAGCAGGCCGGCGAGATCGACCTCGCTCAGGTAGCGCTGCTGGACAGATGGGATCTGCATCTGGTAGAGGAGCGACGTGTTGCCGCAGCGATGCTCGCCGACCATGGCCACCGGCTGCATGTTGCGCACGGATTCGAAGAGCGCCCGGAGCTCATTGTCGCGGCCGAAGAAATGTTCGGGCTCCTTGATGGGCTTACCCAACACAAACGGGCTATCAGGCGTATTCATCCGCGCTGCTCCTCCAGAAGGCGGGTGTACTCGTCATTCTGCTCCAGCCATACGCGGACCAGGTCCATCGCGAAACCGTACTGCCGACCGGCGCTATCCCCTCCGCCGCGCTCGACGACGAAGTCCCGGCCGGCCAGTTCATGCATTGTCTCCGTCAGGTCGTGGACGCCGACCGCCACGTTGTCCTGGCGCAGCGTCTCCACGACATCCTCCGCGTTGACGAAGGGGCGGCCGTCATCGGTGATGCGGGCCAAGGCGGCCAGCGCCAACTGCTCGTCGCGTGCCAGGGACATGTAGGAATGGCGGATGATCCCCGTGGTCTCCTGAACCGTGGTCAGGAGGGCTCGGTCCACGTCGCGTAGGGTGACGAAGTTCTTCTGGTCACGCCGCGCCAGGTTGACGATCTCGTGGCAGATGTACTGGATGAAGTATGGCTGACCTGCCGTCACGCGCAAGATTTTCTCCACCGCCAGGTCGTCGTACCACAGGACGTCCTTCACCGGACCGCGGATCAGCCGTTCGGCCTCGTCGCGCTCCAGGAAGCTGATCTTGCGCCGGAGCGCGGTGTTGAAGAGGATCGAGCGGGGGTTCTTGATCATCGCCGTCAAGGCATGGGCGCCGGCGAAGATGAACGACAGCCCGTCCTGATGCTGCATCAGCCCGCGGATCACGTCGAAGACGAAGGGGCTGACGTCGTTGCGATCGATCGCTTCGATCAAGAGGTCGAACTCGTCCAGGATGATGACGGCGCGGCGCCCCATGGCCACGGCCATGTCCCCGATCGTCTCGCCGAGCGACTCGAACTGCTCGATGGGGTGCGCGTCGTAGTCGGTGCGTTCCACCCGCTCGATCGCGAAACCCTCCTTGCGCAGCCCGTTGACCATCTTGCGCGCCATGGCGTGCAGCAGTTCGCCGGTGGAACTGAGTCCATATGCGATCGTCTGCAGGTCGATCAGCACGAAGGCATAGGTCTCGGGCAGATGGTGCTGCATCTGGTAGAGCACCGAGGTCTTGCCCGTGCGCCGCTCGCCGTAGAGCACGAGCACGTTGTCCTGGAAGGTGCCGCTAAGGTTCTCGCGGATCCACTCGAAGACCGACTTGCGCCCGTAGAACATCTCGCGGCTTTTCACCGGCGGGCCGGCGATGTAGGGACTCGTGCCGATCTCGCGGTACTCCGCCTCCTCCACATAGAAGCGCACCTCCCGCTGGAAGATCCGCGACTGGGCCTCGCGCTGCGGATCGTCGTAGCGCACCTCGACGGTGACCGGAGCCATCCCCGCGCCCCGTCGCAAGACCGTGAATTCGCTGGAGATGCGATCGCCCTGACCCATCGGGGGCAGGTAATGGGTTGACTGGCTCTCGAGCTGCAGGCTCTCCTCGTCAACGCTCAAGCTCAACTGGACGTTGGAGGCCAGGCCCTCGCCCTTGTTGAACAGCTCGAACACGAGGACGGCCGCGGTGTCCACATCGCGGATGCGCACCTGGTCGGTGCGCATGTCCAGGTCCAGATCCGCGCGGCCCTGCAGTTCGCGGATGGCATGGTTGATCAGGCTGTTCCAATGCTCGGCCACCTGGCGCAGCAGGCGGCCGTGCGGCTCGCCCACCTCGCCGATCATCGCCCGCAGACCGTTCAGCCGATCGGCGGCGGCCAACAGGCCCTTCTCCTTGGAGCGTCGCGTTGCGCCGCGGTTGTAGTACTGGACGGCCTGGGAGATCATGCGCAGCTGGCGCATGGCCCGTCGCGCGGCCGACCGCAGCCAGGGGTCGATCTCGTCGACCCAGTCCAACGCGGTCTCCGCGCCGCCGATGCCGCCCAGGCTCTCGTAGTCCAGGAACTGCTTGATGGTGCGAAAGGTCTGGTGCAGCTCGTTGGCCGGCCGCCACCAGTCCAGGCCGGCGGCCAGTTCGGCCAGCTCGCCCGCATCCAGGGGCTCCACGAGCATCCGATGAAAGGCCCGCGCGAGGTTGGCCGGCGCGCGTGCGCCGGTGCGCGCACCCTGACCGGCGCGCTCCAGCACCTTGAGCGCGCCGTTGAAGTCGATTTCGGTGGGGCGTCCGGACATGGCTTCGATCAACGGGATGACGGCCGAATCACCCACCTGGCTCAACAGGTCGGTGGCCGTGCGGTGCTGGTGGCTGTCGGCTGCCGCGAGGGATTCGATCAGGGTGGGCACGGCGGCCGGCGGGTCCAGTTCGGCCGCCACCTGCAGGATGGCCTGCGCGATCTCTTCGTCTTCTTCCAGGGGCCAACGCGCCAGCAGGGCCGGGACGGACTCCGCCGTTCCGGAGATGCCCAGCTGGGCCACCGCCGCCCGGCGGATGAGGGCGTCCGGATCCCCGAGCGTCCCCTCGATAAGCTGCCTGGCCGTCGGCGCGTTCAATCCGCCCAGCGCGCGGATCGCCCGTCGGCGGATGGTGGCGTCCTCGGCGGTCAGATCCACCTCGAAGGAGGCCAGGAGCGGGTCCACCGGCGGATCCGGTAGGGCCAGCAGGAGCTGCGCGGCCTCCCAGCGCAGGTCGGCGTCGCTGTGCTGCAGCGCCTCGAGCAGCGCGATCAAGCCGGACTGCCCCAGCCGCCGCAGGCTGCGCTTCGCTTCCCAGCGTAGGTTGAAGCGCGGATCGCCCAGCGCCCGCACCAGCGAAGGCGCGGCCAGGTCGCCGGCATCGCTGAAGGCTCCCAGGAGCGCCGCGGCCGGCACCGCGTGGGGATGCTCCGCCTCGCCCAGGATCTCCTCCAGCACCGCGATGGCCTCGCCGCCGATGGCGATCACGATCTCGGCGATCTCGCGGGCGACGGCGGCTTCGGCGTCACCATAGAGGGGGACCAGGGAACGCACAGCCGGTCGGCCGATCTTCTTCAGGGCGGACGCCGCGCCCGCCACCTGGTTGTCCGAGCGGGAGCCCCGGGGCGGCGCCTCCTCCAACACCTTGACCAGGGCTGGCACCGCGGCCGCACCGATCAGCGCCAGGGCCTCCACCGCCTCCAATCGCACCGAGGCCGAGCTGGCGTCCAGCAGGGGCACGAGGGCGGTGACGGCCCGGCCGCCGTGCTGCGCCAGGGCCAACATCGCCGCGCGGCGAAGCGTCTCGTCCGGCAGGCCCAGCTGGCGAAGCAGGGGTTGGATGGTCCGTTCGCCAAAGGCGGCCAGCGCATCGGAGCTGGCCGACCGCACCTCGGGATCGGCATCGCCCAGGCTGGTCAGCAAGCCCGCGATCGCGCTGGCGTCACCCAGGCGACCGGCCGCCGCGGCCGCCGCGCGGCGGACGACAGGACGTGGGTCCGTCAAGGCGTTCAGAACGGGCGATACCACACCGCTGCGCCGGATCGTATCGCCCCCGCGCAGGCTGGCGAGGCTGATGGCCAGGCTCCGATCGCTATCGCGGTCCCCATGCCCGAGGCGCGCCAGCAAGGCCACCTGGATGCCTTCCACCAGCTCGACGGGCATCGGGCGCATCTCGGCCAGCGACCGGGCGGCGAGCGAGACCTCGTCGGCCGCCAGCAGCCCGCGGATCAACGCCGCCGAGTCGCCGCCCTGGCCGGCGGCCAGGGCGATCACGGGATGCCACCACGGATCGGCGGCGAGCCGCAGGAGCTCTTCCGTGTCCGACGCCAGCGCCTCGGCGGCGAAGCAGGCCTGTACCGCCTTGTGGACGAAGCGGAAGCGGTTCCCGGTGAGCCATTGCAGCAGGCCTGAATTGCGGCGCTCGGAGGGCACCAGGTCCAGGGCGCCGTCGATGGCTTCGGCCCGGTACATCTGCAGGGCGATGGCCGGCCAGGGGGCGGTTGCCCCGATGTCGAGCTGGCGGATGAAGCCGCGAACGATGTCGATGGCGCGGACCGGCGCCTCCGCCTGCGCGACTCCGGCCAGGGCCGCGGCCAGCCATCCCGGGTGACTGACCAGGTCGCGCACCAGCGCGAAGCGCTCCAAGACCTGCAGGAAGCCGCTGGCGGTCGCGCGCTGCCCATAGCCCCAACGCCCCACCAGGGTGTCGATGCCGGCGGCCTCGATGCCCCCCACCTCGAAAGCCTGGAACTCGGGAAACCAGATGCGGTCGGCGGGGTCGCGCGAAGCGACGACGACCGGGTTGCCCGGATGGCGAGTCACCAAGGCCCGCACCCGATCGGCGGCGATTTCGCGAGCGGCGGGAGGGAGATCGTCCAGCCCGTCCAGGAGCAACAAGCAAGCGCCCTCTTCCAGGTGGGCGTTCAGGAAGGATTCGGGCCGACCGAAGCCGCCGGCGCTCATGCTGGCCGAGGCGGCCGCCTCCAGGGAGACGGAGACGTCCAGATCGGAGATGTTGAGGTAGATGGGCAGGGGCGATCGCTGCCCGGTGACCAGCCCGCGTCGGCCGGCAAGGTGGATCCGCCGGGCGGTCAGCAGCCCCAGATGCCTGAGCAGGGCGCTCTTCCCCGTGCCGGCCGGTCCGATGACCAGGGCTTGCGGGTGCGCTGTCAACGCCTGCTCCAGATCGACACCGGCCGCGGCACGCTGCTGTGTCATCCCGTCGCGTCTGTCTGGATCGCGCCACAGGTGCAGTTGGAGTGGAACATAGGTGTCCTCCATGCGCACGGCGCCCAGGCCGGGCAGCGTGGCGCGGTCCAGCCGCTGCTCCAGTTCCAGAAGATAGCCCTGGTACTCCGACCAGTGCGTGGCCAGCTGCCAGAGGCGGCCACCGCTGGGGCGGCCCGGTTGGCGGCCGGATGATGGGGCGCGGGCTTCGGTCACGGATGCTCGTCCTTGGCTGCTGATAGGGGAAGCGATGGCTCGGATCGACGTCACCCGTGGTCCGGCGGTACGGCATGCGCTGCGCGTCGGCACGCGACGGATTCGGAGCCCAAGGTCGGGTCGACGGCCGCGAGCCAGACACTGACAAGCCTGACAGAGCGCTGTTCCCGGCGACCGTCACCCGCCCGCAAGAGGCATAAGGGACAGGGGGCCGGGCCGGGCCCCATCTCGTCAGTCTATGGTCAGCCGACGGTCAGGCAACGGTCAAGCACCAAGGTAGGACCTGTAGCTACCATTCCTGGACCGTGGTCGACGGCCGCACCCGACCCGGTGGTCGCAACCACCCGCAAGCGAGGTGGCGGATCCTCCAGGCGAACCGGGCGGAGGGGCGATCGGGGCGGGTGTCGGGCCTGACCGCTGCCCGCAATTGTTGTCAACCTTGCGTTCGTCTGCTCTTTGTGGACAATAGTAACGCAGTGGGGGTTGGAGGTCTAGGCTCCCTTCCTTCCAGGGTCCGGCGCCGCAAGCGTTGGGTCGGGTAGTGTATCGACAGCCGGGCTCGGCGCTTCGGCGCTTATCATTGTACGATCTCGTCGCTCACGATCTTTGAATGCTTGCTGACGGCTGTTCCCAACTCCATGTCGACGAATGACCTGTTCGTTCCTTGGGGTTGTCCATGTATCCACTGGTATCCGACCACCCCACTCTACGAGGTGCCGCCCCGTGAAAGTCCTCGTCGCCACCAAGGACCTGGCCGTTTTCGATGCCCTGCAGGGCATCGATGGCATCGATATCGACCGGGCTCTGTTCACCGGCCAGATCTATGACGCATTGCCGGGCTCGCGCCTGGTCGTTGTCGATTTCGACGACCTGGTCGAGCACCCCTACAGCGTGGGCATGCTTCGCGGCGTGCTCTCCGACAGCGACGTGCCTTTCGTGTCCAGCGAGGAGTTCCTGTCCGAACCGGACTCCTGGCTCGCGGAAGCGCGCCGGCTGAGCGGCGACGCCACGGACCTGCCCACCAAGCGTACCGTCGCCTTCGTCTCGTACTCCGGCGGCGTCGGCAAGACCGTGCTGGCCATGGACACCGCCGCGCACTTCGTCCGCCGCTGCAAGCTGCCGGCCTGCGTGCTGGAGTTCAGCTATGGGGAGTCGGCGCTGGCGGCGCGCGTGGATCAGGAGATCCCGGCGCTGTTTGAGTTGGCCACCCAGCCCAACGTCGAGGCCCACAAGTGGAACGGGGTCACCCTGGTTCCCATGGACTACGACAACAGCCGCGACCTTTCCATCCAGCTCTTGGGCAAGTACCTCAAGGACATCATGCGCGAGCACGTGCTCACGGTGATCGACTCGCATTGGCCGCATGCCTTGATCGGTGCGGTGCGCGACGAGATCGACCGCTGGTACGTCGTGGCCACCCCGCGCCCCGACGCGATGGACAACGCTGAGAAGCTGGCCGCCGAGTTGGGTCCGAAGGCCGTCATTCTTCTCAACCAGAAGGGCGGCATCGGCGACTCCATCGCGCTGCAGGGCATCCAGCGCGCGCTGGAGATCGGTGTGGAGAAGGAGCCGGACCGCTTCACGGGCAAGCTGGGCAAGAAGGTTCTCATGCACACCTACGGCGAGGCCACCTGGGGGCAGTTCGAGGAACTGTCCTTCATGGAGAAGTGGCGCCGCCGGCGTGTTCAGAAGACCACGCGCTAAGCCGCAACGCCCGCACCTTTCGCCGCTCCGCCCACTGGCCTGAGAGCCCTCGGCAGATCGATCTCGATCGGGAGAGACCATGAACTCGCGCACGCTACTCATCATCCTGCTCGTCTTCCTCCTCGGCGTCGGGGCCATCCTGACCATCGCCGAGTTGTTCAGAGAGGCCCCCTCGCCGGCGTCCATGACCCCGGCCATCGCGGCGGTGCAGATCGAGCCCTACACCGTCATCACCCAGGACATGATCAAGGCCGGCCAGCCGGTCCGCCAGTCCGTGGCCATCGAGAAGGGCCTGTATCCCGCGGAAGCGGTGATCGGCAAGATGGCCACCGACCTGATCGCGCCCAACACCCTGATCAACGGTGTCAACGCCAAGCCGATCGAAGAGGTCCGCTTCGTCGAGGATCTGGGCCTCGAGGTCGTCTCCTTCCAGGCCGGCGTGGACCGCCTGGTCGGCGGCACGCTCCGCCCCGGCCATATCGTGAACCTCTACGGCTTCGGTCGCGACGAGAAGACGCGTGAGAACTTCACGGTCATGATCGAGCCGCGGCTTTGGGTGGTGAACGTCAGCCAGTCCGGTCGCGCGGTCGATGTCGCCACACCGCAGCCGGACGTGGAGACGGGTGACTACAAAGAGGTCATCGAAGGCCAGATGGGCACGGCGACCCTGATCACCGTGGCCACCTTGCCCCAGAACGCCATGCACATCATCGATTCCCTGGGCGCCCAGGGACTGCAGGCCTGGGTGACGCTGGCGGCCAACCAGACCGTCGACTTCACCCGGGCGGCCACGCCGGCCGCCACGGCCAAGGCCCCGGCCACCCCGGGCCTGTCGCTGGACCTCGCCCTCACCGCCACCGCCCTGTGGAAGCAGATCAACGCCACACCGCCGGCGCAGGCTCCCCGGACCGGCTTCGGAGGGTCCCGATGAGCGCGATCGCTCGCTATGATTACAACGAGTTGGTCAAGCGCGTTCAGGACTACATGATTCAACGGGAGATCCCTGTGCCGCGTTGGCGCCGCAGCGTCAACCAGGAAGAGGATCTTGCCTTTCACGCCAACGTCCTGCGGTCGCTCAAGGACCTGGGCTTCCAGGTCGCTGAGGAGGACCGTCAGGCCGTGGCGCGCGAGGTGGCCAACCGCATCACCGGTCTCGGCGTCCTGCAGCCCTACCTGGAGCAGGAGGGCATCGAAGAGATCATCGTGCGCAAGGGCTTCGTGCAGGTGGAGCGGCTGGGTCAGATCCATGACGTGGGCGATCTGGCGCCGGACACCTACTTCTACCGCATGACCCGGCGCATCGCGGACCTGGAGGGCAAGGAGATCGGCGCCGAGGACCCGCAGATCAAGCTGGGTCTCCCGGACGGCAGCCGTTTCACCGCGGCCATCCCGCCGCTGTCCCGCGAGGGCACGGCCATCAACATCCGGCGCTTCGGACGCAAGAAGCTGGCCTTCGAGGACCTCATCAACTACGGCGCCATCGACGCCGAGGCGTCGGAGTTCCTCAAGGACGTCTCGCGGGCGATGGACAAGAGCGCCATCTTCAGCGGTCGCCCCGGTGCGGGCAAGACCACCATCCTCAACGCGTTCACGCAGTACCTGCCCTCGCATGCCCAGCTCTCGCTGGTGGAGACCTTCCAGGAAGTGCAGCCGCAGCTGGCCCACTACAACCACCTGGTCGTGGATGAAGGAATGGGCGCCGTCGGCAACATCGTCAACGTCGTCTTCCTCCGTATGCGTCCCGACGTGATGATCATCGGCGAGACGGTGTCGGAAGAGGCCATCGAGTTCATCATGGGCCTCAACCTGGGCATCACGGCGTTCACGACGACCCATGCCCACTCGGCCCGTCTGGCCATGACCCGCATCGAGACCCTCTCTCGTGGCAGCGGTATCCCGCTGGACGAACGGCGGGAGATCATCGGCTCCGGTCTGGGCCTGGCCGTGCACATCCACAAGGGCTACGACCCGGACACCCAGAACTATCGCAGGCGCATGCGCGAGATGATCGCCATCAACGGCGTCAAGCGCACGGCCGAGGGCGTGGAGTACGACTACGATGTCATCAAGGAGTGGGATGCGCGTCGCAAGACGTGGACACCGCTGCGCGAGCCCAAGAACTGGCGCGAGTCATGAGCGGGAGATCGTGTCGGTGACGATCTCCGTCCGCGGTCCGTTTCTTCCTGAAGGAGGTTGCAGGTGAACAGGGGTGTCCTGCTCATGCTTCTGGCCGGAGGCCTGGGGCTGGCCTACCTCGTCTATGACTGGATGCAGTACCGGGTGCGGCGCCGCCGCGCGAGGGAGGTCCAGGAGACGGGGATGTCGGCCAAGGTCAGCTACGACTGGAAGGTCTACATGATGATCGCCTTGGCGCTGCTGCTGGCCTTCCTCTATGGCCGCAACATCACGCGCTTCGTGGGCGATCCCGTCGACAACGTCACCGTGAACACCCATGCCTACATCGTGGCCGTGTATGTGATCGTGGTCGGTGTCTGGTGGGCCATCCGTCAGGCGCGCAAGGAGGCCCAGTCGCAGCGGGCGCTCATCGGCGACCAGGTCACGGAGCTGGTCGCCGCCTTCAAGAGCGTGTTCCGCATCCGGCCGACGGTCTTCAGCGCCCTGGAAGAAGCGAACAAGAAGATTCCCGCGCCCACCGGTTCGGCCGTGGCGCACGCGGTGACCACCTTCTACGTGACCTCGCTTCCCCAGCGGGCGCTCAACGAGCTCCGTGAACGCATCCAGGACCCGTACATGGAGCAGTTCATCTACATCCTGGAGCGAGGCGAGGACTCGAAGCACGACGACATCATGGGTGCGCTCGAGGGCCTGCTGCACCGTATCAAGCGGGCCAAGGAGATCCGAGACCAGTCCGAGGTCAGCATGACGGTGATCAACGGGCAGACGCGGATCATCCAGATCATCTCCCTGCTCATCGTCATCGTGGTGGGTGCCGTGCCGCTGCTGCGCATCGCCTACGAAGGGCTCCCCGGCCAGTTCGTCTTCGTCATGTTCGCGTCGCTGGGCGTGGCCACCAGCTGGTACATCGACAGCCAGGCATCCAAGCTCAAGGAAAAGGTGCTCTAGTGGATCCGCTTCGACTGCTGGCGTTGTTGGGCCTGATGGTGTTGGTGTTCGTCCTGATGCTCATGATCTTCGTCCCGCCCTTGTGGAATCGGGTATGGCTCTTCCAGCGCCGTCGAAGGCTGGCGACCATCCTGCGTTACAGCCCGCGGGTGTGGTGGCGCCGGGCGCGCAAGAAGCCGGCCTTTGAGGTGGACCTGCCCACCATTCGCGACTTCGTCCTGACCTTGCAGCTTTCGCTGTCGCTGGCCGAGACCCTGGCTGGTGCCTTGACCCAGGCGGCCAAGCAGTTCGGCCAGCGCGGCAGCTTCGGTCAGCGCCTGCAGACCCGTGTGCGCAGCCAGCTGCAGGTGGAGCCCGAGGCGGTCATCCGGGCCTTGGCCGAGGACTTCCAGTCCGAGCACCTGACCGAGCTTGCCGAGCGACTCGACATGGCCCATGAGGGTGGCCTCAGCTACTCCGAAGCGGTCAACCTCACCCTGGACGACGTCGAGGAGGAGATCCGGATCAACGTCGAGAAGGAGATCGAGCGCGCCCCCGTGGTGCTCACCATCCCCATGATCATCGGCGTGTTCTTCGCGTCGCTCGCCCTCCTGGGCTTCCCGCTCATCATGACCATGTTCGGCCAGGTGGCCGCCGTGGGCACCGCCGGCGGTGGCGGCTGATCTTTCCGGCGAACGTGGGGAGAGAAGAACTTGCATTCTCCCCGTGGTCTATGGTATTATGGTTCCCTCTTATCCGCACTTACCTTACGGAGGTTCTACCATGTCCATGCTGAATCGTTTCTGGAATGACGAGTCGGGTCCCGAGCTTGTCGAGTGGGCCGTGGTCACCATCATCCTCTTGGTGGCGGCTGTCGTGCTCTACATCGCCGTCGGCAAGATCCTCGGTGGCGTGATCTGCGGGATCTACTGCTGGCTGAAGCAGGCCAGCTCGTCCGGTGGTCACGACTCCGCGGTGAAGTCGAGCTGCGACAACAAGACCAAGGACGAGTGCAACTAGGACTGAGCATGACGGAGCGGCGCGAGCCGCTTGACACGCTCGACCGCGGGCGGGGCTGGCATGTCCAGCCCCGCCCGTTTCTTGCTTCCCACCTTTGCGTCTTCCAAGGCGCCCCGCTCGCCAACCTTGGCTACCGGCGAGCCCAGGGGCCGTGGCACGCATCTTGCTAGCTACACGGTATCCAGCCACGTTCCGGCCGGATTGTTCATCGGGAGGTTTGCTATGACCAAGTCGATCCAGCGCTTCTGGCAGGACGAAGACGGCGCCGAGATGGTGGAATGGGCCATCGTGACCGTGGTTCTGCTCGTGGCCACCACGCCGGTCCTGCTGCTGCTCAGGGACCAGATCATCGAGACGACCCGCAACGTGCTGACGAATCTCCAGGAAGACCCGAAGGACGAGTGGGCTCCAGTGCCATGACCGATCTGGCTTCGTCGCTCGCCGGAGTGCTGGCCGCGACGCCGTTGGACGGCTCCCCGTCCTGGCGCTGGACGGAACTGCTCGTCAAGGCGGCACTCACCCTTTGGATGGTCCACATCTCCTATGGCGATCACATGCGGGGGCGCATTCCCAACCGCATGACGGCCCCGGTGTTCCTGGGTGTCGGGCTCTACCGCCTGCTGGAGGGCGCCCTGCATCTGGGCGGCAAGGGTTGGCCGCAGGTCGTCGGTCTGCTGCTGGCCTGGTCGGTCCTCTTCGGGATGTGGATGCTGCACTTCATGGGCGGCGGCGACGCCAAGTTTCTCATGGCCCTCTTCGCCCTGTTTCCGGCGGTCGAATTCCTGGCGGTGCTGGCCTTCGGGCTGCTGATCATCATGGTCGTGGTCCTGGCCGTGGAGGCCCTGCAGAAGCGGCCTTCGCTGGGCAAGGTTGTCGACGGATGGCGGGCTCGGCTGCTGACGGGACAGTTCCTGCCCACCGAGGCCGAGCTCCAGACCCGCGGTCGCCGCTACGCGTGGACCTTCGCCATCCCGGCCGCGATCTTCACGTGGATCTACTGGGAATGGCCCGCGGTGCCGTCCTGGTGGCCGCTGTGATCGGGCTTCCGGGCGGCATTGTCCGCCTCCTTGTACGCCTTGCGAACAGGTGGTGAATCCAATGAAGCTTCATCCGAACCCATCCATCCATCCATCCGGCCCCTGGTCGGCCCTGCGCGCCCTGGCGACGCGCTTCACGGCCGATCGCAGTGGGGCCACCGCGGTGCAGGCCTTGCTCCTGACGCCCATCATCATCGTGGCCTTCTGGGGCGGCTTCTCGGTGTGGAAGGTGGTCAAGATCCGCGACAGCCTGCATCACGGCACCTACCAGGCCGCTCGCTTCCTGTCGTTCTACGGGCCGGAGGATCCCAACGAGGATCTCTGGACCGACATCGCCGAGAAGATCGTGATCCAGGAACTGCTCAACAACCCCTTCACGGCCAAGGAGGGGGGCAACATCTCCACGGTGGACCTGAGCGTCGCGGTAGACCTGCTCAAGGACTCGCGCGAATGCAAGGATCCGCTCACGGTAACCAGCAAGTACACGATCCGGGTGCTGCCGGTGGGCTCGCCCCAGGAGGGCGGTTACCTGGCCAACTTCGACGCCATCACCCTTGAGGATGTGCGCAACGGGGAGGTCCTATGTCAATGACAACATGCCGCACCGCGCTTACGCGCGGTCGAACGCAGCTGCGTCGCTGGTGGCGGGACCGGCGCGGCGCCGCCTTGGTGCAGTTCATGGTGGTGTTGCCGGCCATGGTCTTCCTGGTCTTGAGCCTGGTCAGCCTCTTCGGGGTCATGGCCGTACGTGACACGCTCTGCGAGGCCACGCATCAGGCGGGCCGGTACCTGCAGGTCGAAGGGCCGCATTTCGACGCCGACGACCCGGCCTTCCAATACCCGGTGGGCTGGGAGCGCATCGCCTGGCAGATCATCGACCAGGAACTGGCCAGCCGCACCCTCACCAACCTGCGCCTGGAGACGGGCAAGGACGTGGTGGACATCTGGCCGGACGATCCGCGGCGCTCGCCCAAGGACACCATCGAGCTGCAGGACGACCCGCAGATCGTCAACCAGGCGCTCTTCTACGTCAAGGCCACCAAGGTCATCACCATCCCCTACGGCGGCTGGCTGAAGCTGCCCAGCCCGGACGCTCCGGACACGGAGCTGCCGGCGGGTCAGATGCGGCTCTCCTGTCGTACGGGCGCTTACTACGAGGGTCCGCCCATCGAGCCTACCCGCCAGTCACGCGGGCCCAAGCCGGTGGACGACTGCGACGAGCCGCGGAATATGTGCCAGCCTTGCCCGGGTTGCACGAACACGCCGGTGCCAGGCGACGGCACGCCGACGGTGTGCCCCATCTGCCGGCCGCGGCGATAGCGAGGCCATGCCATGAACAGCCAACATATCACCCACCGTGCCCTTCGCCTCCTGGCACGCCTGCGACGCTGGCAGGAGGACGAGCGCGGCACGTCCACCGTCACCACCGCCGTCACCATGCCGCTTCTCCTGGTGCTGCTCTTCGGCACCTTCCATCTCTTCAGGGTCATGACCTTCAAGTGGGCCCTGGACCGCGGCGTCAGCGAGGCCGCGCGCTACCTGGGCGAGGAGGCCTCCTTCTGGGAGACCCGCCTGGAGGCCGGCAACCCCTTGACCGTGGGGCAGGACCCCAACAAGATCGAGGGCATTCCCCCGGCCAACTTCTATGACATCGAGGCCAAGCGCATCATCTTCAGCCGGCTCATGAACGTGGTCAACGTGGCGGACGACTTCCAGCGCGAGAACGTCTACGACGTGCTCACCCGCACCCTGCATGTCACGGTGACGGAGCCGGTCCTCTCCTACTTCAACGACACCACGACCGTGGGGGCCACCCAGCCCATCACCCAGGGCGCCTCGCTGGACGACCTCTGCTCGCGGCCGACCCGCTACAACGCCAAGTACCAGGACAACGAGGAATGGCGGCATTGGGAGAACATTCGCTTCCGGGTGTTCGCCACCGTGGACATGCCGATGGTCTGGGTGCCGTTCCTGCCCTACACCACCACGACCCGGGTCAAGCTGCACTTCTCCAACCGCGCGGTGGGCTACGTGGAATGCGCCCGCTTCCGCGGTGAGCGTGAAGGGGCGGGTGACGCCGGCGCCGGCATCGACAAGACCTACCTCTACGGCCGTGAGGGCCCGGCCCTCAACTACCGCGTCCTGGCCACGCCCTACTTCCCGACGGTGACGCCGGCGCCGACGAACACGCAGCCGCCCACCATCACCCCGCCGCCGCCGACGGTGACGCCGATACCCTGAACCCCCGACGGCCGCCCCGCGCCAGCGCCGCGCGGCCGGCGCCGCGGC
>JBGAUA010000076.1:0-15397 GCA_044228875.1 Anaerolineae bacterium | reverse complement strand
ACGAAGATCTCAGCGACCTTGATGCTGCTACCGACCGAATCGGGGGGGCGCCACGTGCCCTTCTTCAGCGGCTACCGCCCCAACATCGGGATCTGGACTGCCGAGGTGCCCGCGACGATCTTGCTCCCCAAAGAAGTCGAGAGCCTGGCGCCTGGCCAGAGCTCAACGGTCACGGCCAAACTCAGCAAGCCCGTGGCCATGGAGCTCGGCCAGAATTTTCGTATCGTGGAGGGCGGCCGGACGGTCGGCGTCGGCAAGATTACCGGCATCGACGACTGACTGGTCTCGGCACAGCAGCACTTCGCGCGTCCGCCAGCGTACCAGGCCCGGTCGCAAGCTTGTCCGGATCAGATCGCCATCGACACCTGCGCGGCCGGGCGCGCGTGGCGCACGATGCTCAGCACCCGCCCCAGCACGCGAACCCGCTCGGCGGGGCGCAGCTCCACAGGGTAGCGCCGGTCCTCGGGCACCAGGCGGAGCCAGAGGCCGTCGGCATGGACGCGGCGCAGCACCGGGGCGGTGGCGCCGTCCAGGTGCACCACGGCCAGCTCGCCATCGGCCACCGGCGCATCAGGCTGGAGCATGATCAGGTCGCCGGGGCCGAGCAGGCTGTCGCGCAGCAGGGCGCCGCGGGCCGGCAGGGTCTCCAGGCGGGTAGGCGCCGCAGCCGCAGCGGGATTCAAGCGCTCGGCCGCCGCCAGGACGTCCCGAAGCAGGAGGGCGGGATGGAAGGCCATCTCGACCGGCGCCGCGGCCTGCGGGCTGCGGCCATGGCTCTTGACCGGCACCTGGATGCGTCGCGCGCCGGCGGGCCGGGCGAGGGTGCTGCGGGCCTTGCTGTTCATGGCGGGTCTCCTGGGCGGGTGATCCGGCGGTCGCCGGATGGCGGGGGCGGGAGAGGGAAGCGTTCGCGGGGCGAACCGCGTTCGTGAACGCGTGTTCTATTGTATGCGAACGCTTGTTCCATGTCAAGCGATTCGCCCCGCCGTCCCGCCCGCGCCGTCCCGCCCGCGCCGTCCCGCCCGCGCCGCGCCGCCCCGGCGCTACCGCGCCTCGTCCTCCCGCACCAGCCACACCGGTCGGTCCGCGTGCCGCAGCAGGTCCGCGCTGACGCTGCCGAAGAGCCAGCGGCCCAGGCCCGTGCGGCCATGGGGCGTCAGGAAGATGACGTCGGCCCGCCAGTCGCCCGCCGCCGCCAGCAGGCCCTCGGCCACCGTGCCCTCGGCGATCACCTCCATGCGCGTCTCCGCGGCGATGCCCGCCGCCGACAGGCGCCTGGCCTGGCCGTCCAGGTACACGGTGGCCGCTTCCATCTCGCGGAGCATCAGGTTGGGCTGGAGGCCGGCTGCCTCCGGCAGGGCCGAGGCGTAGCCCGGCACCATGGGCACATGGGTCAGCAGCAGCTGGGCCTTGCCGCCGGCGGCGATGGCCTCTGCCTGGCGCAGGGCGGCCTCCGGCAGCGGCGAGCCGTCCAGGGCCACCAACAGGCGGTCGAAGGCCGGCGCCCGCGGCGCTTCGGCTGCGCGAACCACGTAGACCGACGCGTGGGACGCGCGGATCAGCTTCTCCGCCACCGAGCCCAGGACCGCGCGCCGCAGTCCCGAGCGGCCATGCGTCGTGATCACCACCAGGCGGGGGCGCTTCGCGGCGATGGCGTCCAGCAGGCCCTGGATCGCTGGAAAGGCCGCCAGCTCCACGTGGACGTCCAGCCCCTGCAGCTCGGGACGCGCCGCCACGGCGGTCAGGTAGGCCCGCGCTTCGGCCTGGTGCTCAGCGTCCTCAACGGGGTGGGAGATCCACAGTCCGGCGCTGACGTCGGCGACCCAGACCGGCTCCGGAACGCGCAGCAGCAGCAGGGGCGCTCCGAGGCGCCGCGACAGGGCGGCGGCGTGCGGCAGGGCCTGCTCGGCCAGTTCCGAGCCGTCCAGGGTGACGAGGATGGGTGCGTTCATGGGATGAAGGCCTTCCCGGGGCAGCGGAGGCCCCTGGTTCAGTCGAAGCCCAGGCGCTGCACCTCGACCGAGCTGCGGCGCCAATGGGGTTTCACGGTGACGAAGAGTTCCAGGAACACGCGGCTGTCAAGCGCGCGCTCGATCTCCTTGCGGGCCGCGGTGCCGATGGTCTTCAGCATCTGCCCGCCCTTGCCGATGACGATGGCCTTGTGCCCCGCCCGCTCCACGTAGAGTTTGGCGCCGATCTGCACCAGGCCGTCCTCGCGCGTCTTCCAATCCTCGATCTGCACCGACAGGCCGTGCGGCACCTCTTCCTGCAGGTGCATCAGCGCCGCCTCGCGGATGAGCTCGGCCGCGAACTGGCGGTCGGACTGGTCCGTGAGCTGCTCCGCGTCGTACAGGGGGGCATGGGCCGGCAGCAGCGCGGCGATGGCCGACCAGAGGATCTCCACGTTGTGCCCGCTGCGAGCGATGGTCAGCACCCAGTCCGCCCCGTCCACCAAGGCGCTGTAGGCCGCCACGCGGGCGGTGATGTCCGCCGGCTTCAGCAGGTCCGCCTTGTTGAGGGCCACGATCACCGGTCGGGCGCCGCGCTGGACGCGCCCGGCCGTCACCGCGTCCGCCGCGTCCGGGGCGCGCGAGGCGTCCACCACCCAGACCACGACGTCGGCGTCCCGGATGCCCGCACGGGCGGCGCGCACCATGGATTTTCCCAGCTCGTGGGCCGGCCGGTGCAATCCGGGCGTGTCGATGAAGACCGCCTGCATCTGGCCTTCGGTGCGGATGCCCAGGATCCGCCGCCGCGTCGTCTGCGGCCGGGGCGACACGATGGCCACCTTCTCGCCGACCAGGGCGTTGAGGAGCGTGCTCTTGCCCACGTTGGGCTGGCCGATCAGGGCCACGAAGCCCGAATGCGGGCCTACGGGGGCCTCGGTCGCCGCCCGGCCGTGCCCGAAGAGGCGATCGAGCAGCGCCAGGTCGTCGGGCGAGGCGGCGGGAGCGCCGCCGTCGTCGTCGGTCGGCGCGATGGCGGTACCCGGCGCGTCCGGCGGATGGCCGAGGGCCGCGGCGTCGGGCGCGTCCGGGGTTTCCGCCGGGTCGGCGGCGTGGCGTCGTGGGCTGCGGGGCATGGCACCTGCGATGGGGCGGGGCGCGGGAAGCGCCCGGTGGACTGGTGGCGGCGGGGCCGTAACGAGGGCCGACCCGCGCCGTTCTGATGGCTTGCGAAGGATAGCGCCGCCGTCAGGGCGGCGCAATCGGTCGAAGGTCGCGGCCGGTCGAGGGAGGGTCATGCCCGGGGAGCGAAGGCGCGGGAACAGCTGCGGTCCGATCGGGCCGGGGCGGGCCTTGTCCCTGCTCGTCGCGGCGCTCTTGTCGGCGCCGTCCGCCGTCGCGTCACCGGCGCGTCCTGCCCGGGACTGGAGCTGGCTGCCTGGCGAGATGGCGGATTACGCGCCGACGGGCATGCCGGACTTCTCCCAATGCCGCCGCGGCTGGAGCCGGCCGGCGGCCGAGCCGGGCCGCCCCGCGCAGTGGACCTTCGCCGCTCCGGTGGCCCTGGCCGATGCCCTGTGGTGGCTCGACAGCCGCGCCGAGCCGGGGCGCCTCCCGCCGCCGGCCGTCAGCGACGGGCACCCTCTGGTCACCTTCTATCCGGTCTTCGGGCGCGCCAGGGACGACCACGATCCGGCCAACCTCGCCGCCCTGGTGGAGGACCTCGCCCTGCGCCTGGGCACAGATGGTCGCGACGGAAGCGCGGCGCGGCGCGGCACGGACTGGGAGGGCCTGGTGGGCGGCTTGCGGGATTACCTGGCGTCCCGCCGCCTGGGCGAGGTCTATGCCGTGGAGACGCGCGCGGTCCCCGACCTGGTCTGGCTGCGCCGTTGGACGGACGAGGGAGCCGCGGTGGTGTTGGCCCTGGGAGTCTGGGAACGGCAGGGCGACGCCTGGCTTCGGGTGGGGGGGCATTACGCCGCTGTCGCCGGCATTGCGGGTGACATTGCCGCCGACGGCGGTGCCGATGCCTCCTTCCTGGCCCTCGCCGATCCCCTGGCCGACCAGGTGGCGCAGACCGGCGTCGGCCGCATGGTCCCGCCCGATGCCGCCCTGCACAGCTGCCGCCTGGCCCCGGCCGCCCATGACGATGCGGCGGTCGTGGCCCATGACGGCTTCGCGCTGCTGTCCGGCCACCCCGACGGTCGGCTCATCCTGGGCGACTATTTCCGCCTGGACGCCATGGGAGAGGCGGCGGCGTTCGCCGGCCAGAACGCGCTGGCGCTGCCCGCGGCGCAGCGGGGCGCCTGGCAGGGCGGCGCGGTGGTCATGGCCCTGGACGCGGCGATGGCCATCGTGCCCGCGCCGGCGCTCCGCCCGCCCGGCCCGACGGCGTCGCCGACGGCCGCCGCCGCGACAGCGACCGCGTCACCGACGCCGAGCGCGACCGTGGGCAACGAAGCGACGCCGACGCGCACGGCCACCGCTTTGGTCGCGGAGCCCTCGCCCACCGGGCCGCGCGCCACCTGGACGCCCGGAGCGCAGGGGGGCAGGGTCTACCTGCCGCGGCTTCATGCCGCCGGCAGAGGCCGGCCTCTACCGGGAGGGCTCGCCGCACGCAGGTCCGCAGGCTAGGATTGCCGCATGGCAACTGCGACGACCAGCACCCCCTCACCCGACGCCGACCGTGATGCCGACCCCGACACTTCCATCGGTCTCATCGCCGACACCCATGGCTGGTTGGATCCGGCGATCCACGACCATTTTGCCGGGGTGGCCCGCATCGTGCATGCCGGCGACGTGGGCGACCCGGAGGTGCTTCGGGAGCTGGCGCGCATCGCGCCCGTCACCGCGGTGCGCGGCAACATCGACTGGGGGCCGCTGCAGGACCTGCCGCTGACGGCGGTGATCGCCGTGGCGGGCGTCAGGATCGCCTCCCTGCACATCGCCGGCTCGCCGCTCCGGCCCAACGCGGCCGCCCGCGACCTTATCGCCCGGACGCGCCCGGACGTGCTGCTGGTGGGTCACAGCCATCTCCCCGTGGCGGGGGGGGTGCTGGGCACCCTGTGGATCAACCCCGGCGCGGCCGGGCACCACGGCTTCCACGAGCGGCGGACGGCCGCCCTGCTGCGGGTGGCTGCGGACGGGGAGCGCCGGCTGTACGAGATCGACCTGGGGCGGCGGGGCAGGGGCGGCGTCGCGGCGCGATCGGCGGCCGGCGGCGGGTGAACGCGGGCCGGGAGCACAGGCGCGCGGGCGTCGGCCGCCGGATCCGGAACGGATTGACCGCCACGACCGTCGGGCGTATCCTGCCGTTTCAGGTCCGCCCCCGCCCCGAGCATCCCCGGCTGTCGCCAGAGCAGCCGCCATTCCGGCTCGCGGTCCATCGCGGCATGGCGGCCCGAAGGAGGGAGCGTGGTCCGCATGTCGCCGCCGCTCGGTACTGCCTTGCCGTCGCACGGGAGGGCGAGCTGCTTCCGCCCGCTCGCGGCAGCGGTCGTCGCAGTCCTGTTCGCCCTGCCGCCGCCGGCGCGGCCTGCCACCGCCGGCACGCCTCTGCCGCTCGCCGCGGCCTGCGACACGGACAACCCCTACCTGGCGGTGCCCCAGTACGTCATGACCGGCGCTCCCGACCAGGCGGCCATGGTGGCCTTTCGCGCTTCGCCCGACGGGCGCAGCGGGCACGAGGTGCTGGCCACCCAGGAGCAGATCGGCGCCACCTGGGGCCTTGGCGTCGACGGCGACGCCCGGACGCTCTACGCCGCCGCCTTCCACAAGCGGGCCACCGCCTTCGGGCCGGGTGGGCCCGGCGGCATCTACCGCGTGGACCTGGCCTCGGGCGAGGTGGCCGAATGGGCGCGGGTGCCGGACAGCGGCGAGGACGCGCACGGCCCGGCGGGCGACGGGCGCTTCGATCAAGAGGGTCGCGATGCCGTGGGCAAGGTGGGCCTTGGGGATCTGGACCTCAGCGAGGACGGCCGGGAACTCTACGCCGTCAACCTGAACACGCGGCGCATCCTGCGCTACCGGGTGTCCGACCGGCAGCTCCTGGGCGCCTTCGCCCACGGCGCGGCCGACCAGCCCTGGGCCGAGGCGGAGGCCCGGCCCTTCGCCCTGGCCTACCGGCGCGGGCTGCTCTACCACGGGGTGCTGCGCGACGCGTCCTCCGGTCAGGACGCCGCGGACCTCCATGCCTATGTCTACGAGTCGCTGCCGGACGGCAGCCGCATGCGCCTGGTGCTGGACTTCGGCCTGGACTACGCCTGGCAGGGCCCCCATTACGAGGTGCCGGCCACCTGGAAGCCCTGGCTGCCCAGCGGCCAACAGACCCTCCGCGGCGACATGTTCATCTGGCCCCAGCCCTGGCTGACCGACATCGCCTTCACCGACGTCGGCGACATGGTGCTGGGCCTGCGCGATCGCAACGGCGACCGCACCCTCTTCGAACCCGGCGGCGCGCTGCCGCCGGGGGAGCGGAACGGCCAGCAGGGCGGCGACATCCTGATCGCGCGGCGGCAGGGCCTGGGCTGGCGCATGGACGAGAACCCCGAGTTCTTCGGCGAGGATGCCAGCCGCGCGGTGGGCGCCACCTGGGACGGACATCCCGAGACCGGATTCGGCGGACTGGCCTTCCTGCCAGGGGCGCGGCAGGTGGTGATGAGCGCCCTGAGCCCGCTGCAGTACAGCTCCGGCGGCGCACTCTGGTTCGACGCGGCCACGGGGAAGAACCCGCGGCGCGAGGAGCTCTACGTCATGCGCGCCGGGCAGACCTTCGGCAAGGCCAACGGCCTGGGCGATGTGGAGATGCTCTGCCCGCCGCCGCGTCCCAGGCCCATCTACCTGCCCTTCCTGGAGAAGAGCAAGCCCTGCAACCCGGACGCCTTCCGCACCGATGTGATCCTGGTCCTGGACCGCTCCACCTCGATGCTGCGCCCCGTGGCGGCCGGCGGGCAGCCCAAGAACGCGGCGGCCATCGCCGCGGCGCGCGCCTTCGTCGCCCAGCTGCAGCTGGAGGGCAACGGCCAGGGCCTCTTCGACCAGGTGGGCATCGTCGGCTTCAACGACCAGGCCTGGATCGAGCAGGGGCTCACCCATGACCGTGGCGCGGCCCTGGCCGCCCTGGACCGCATCGCCGGCCGCAGCCAGGAGGGCACGCGGCTGGACCTGGCCTTCGCCATGGGCCGCCAGGCCCTGGAAGGCCCCGGCCGCATGCCGCGCAACCGACCGGTGATCATCGTCCTCACCGACGGCCTGCCCAACCGGGTGCCCTTCGGCGATGGCTCGCCCTATCCGGGCAGCCGCCGCCAGGAGGATTCGGTGCTGCAGGCGGCCCAGGCGGCCAAGGCCTCCGGCGCGCGGGTGTACACCGTGGGCCTCGGGACGCCGCGGGACATCCTGCCCTGGCTGATGATCGCCGCCGCCTCCGAGCGCTGGATGTACCACTACGCCCCGGACGGCTCGGCCCTGGCGGGCATCTACGCCCAGATCGCGGCCACCTTCAACGAATGCCGGCCGGCGCCCACGCCGCGGCCCTGCCAGCCGGAGGAGCAGCACGCGGACCTGGTGCTGGTGCTGGACCTCTCCAGCTCCATGGCGCGGTCCACGCGCGCCGGCCGCAGCAAGGCCGAGGCGGCGCTGGAGGCGGCGCGGTCCTTCGCGCGCCTCCTTGACCTGGAGCGCGACGGCTGGGGCCGGCAGGACCAGATCGGCATTGTCGGCTTCAACGGCCAGGCCTGGATCCAGATCTCCCTGGGCGACGACGCGGCGGCCGTCGCGGCGGCCATCGACGCCCTGGGGCGACGGATGGCGGAAGGCACGCGTCTGGACCTGGCCCTGGCGCAGGGCCAGGCGCTCCTGGCCGCCGGGCCTCGTCTCCAGGGCAACACCGCCACCCTGGTGCTGATGACCGACGGCCTGCCCAACCAGGTGCCCTTCGGGCCGGGATCCGCCGCGCCGGACTGTCCGGATCAGGAATGCGTGGTGCTGCGCGCCGCCGCGGCGGTCAAGGCCGCCGGCACGCGGGTCTTCGCCATCGGCCTGGGGGAGGGCGAGGATGTCCTGCGCCCCCTGCTGCAAGCGGTGGCCAGCCGGCCGGCGGACTTCCTGTACACGCCGGACCCCGAGGACCTGGCGGGCATCTACCGCGCGATCGCGGGCCGCATCCAGGTCTGCCCCTAGCGCCGCGTCGGACGCCCCCCGGCGTGCCGGCGGCCGTCCGACGGCCCGTCAGTCCGCCGCCGGGGCGAGGACGACGTCGGTCATCGACAGGTAGAAGGTCGCCGGAGCGACCTCGAGCGTGCCGGTCAGCTGAACGTCGCAGAAGCCGTCCGGGCAGAGCTCGGCCATCGCGGCCTTGGCCTCGGCGCTGAGATCGGCTTCCTTGAAGAAGACGTCCACGGGCAGATTGTCGGCGGTCTTGACGTCCGCGCCGTCCGCGTCGACGACGCGGCAGGCCAGCGAGCCGTCGCCGATGGGCGCGGTCATGAGTGAGCAGCGGCTCAGGGTCACCGTGCTCCCGGCCAGGCTCTCGGCCTGGGCGACGAAGTCGGCGCCGCCCATGCCCGCGGCTTCGGCGTCGCCGGCGGCGGCTTCGTCGGCGACCGGCGCAGCGGCCTCGGTGGGCGCGGCGGCCTCCTCCGCGGGAGCCTCCGCGGGCAGTTCAACGGGAGCCGTGCTTTCTTCGGCGCCGGTGCAGGCGGCCATGAGCAGGGCGGTGGCGAGCAGGAGCGTCGAAGGCAGGGGGCGAAGCATGGCGGGTCCTTTCCGGAAGGTTGTCGGGGGGCCGGACGGCCGACGGAGAAGATATCAGCATTGCCTTCATGCGGCCAGCTCGGCACTGTGGCATGATTAGCCCATGCATCGCGACGCGATCACCCGTCGGCTCCTCCGCCGCTTCGGCCTGACGGCCCTGGCGCTGGGCCTGGGCCTGGGCCTGGGTCCGCGGACGGCGGCGCCCGCCCTGGCCCAGGCGCCCACGGTCACCGCGCCGGCGTTGCGGGTGGCTGTCGATCGGCTGGATTACAGCTTCGCCGAGACGCTTGACTTCCGCCTGGAGGCGACCGCGCCCGGGCCGGTGGAACAGGTGCTGCTGCGCTACACCATCGGTGAGGACTCGCCGCGCAACCGCCGCGTGCCGGAGTTCGAGCCGGGCGGCACGGCGGTGCGGGCGCAGCACGAGGAGGAGCTGGTGCGCGGGTCCATCCCGCCGGCCTCGGTCATCCGCTGGTGGTGGTCGGTGATCCTGGCGGACGGCCGCGTCCTGGAGACCGCCGCGCGGCAGGAGCGCTACATGGACGAGCGCTTCGAATGGCAGTCGCTGGAGAGCGAGCATCTTCGGGTATGGTGGTACGACGCGCCTCGGAGCTTCGCCGAGGACATCCAGGACCAGTCGAACGCCGCCCTGGACCGCTTGGAGCCGTTGATCGGCTCGCGCCCGGATCGGCGGATCGAGATCGTGGCCTACCGGTCGCAGCTCGACCTGCGGGACGCGATGTTCGACCGCGGCGCGGGCTACGAGGAGCGGCTGTCCACCTTGGGCGCGCGGGTGGCGCCGGACATCCTCATCCTGGACGCGGGCACGGGCGGATCGCAGCTGGAGGAGGTCATCGCCCACGAGCTCAGCCACATCGTGCTGAACCTGCATTTCGAGGAACCGTACATGGATGCCCCGCTGTGGCTGGACGAGGGCCTCGCGATGTACGTGGAGGGCCCGCTGGACGCCGGCGAGCAGCGCAACCTGGACCGCGCCATCGCCGACGACCGCGTGATGAGCGTCCTCTCGCTCACCAGCTTCCCCGGCAACCCGGACCAGGTGGAGCTGGCCTACGCCCAGAGCCGGGACTTCGTGAGCTTTCTCATCCAGAGCGGCGGCGAAGACCGCTTCCGGCGCCTGCTGGATACGGTGGGGCAGGCCGAGCAGGACATGGACGAGGCCCTGACGGGCATCTACGGCTACGACCAGCTGGGCCTGTACCAGGCTTGGCGCGCCGGCCGCCGGATGGCGCCGGCCGTCACGCCGGCTCCGGGCGACACGCCGCGCCCGCGGCCCACGCCGCTGCCGTCGGGCGGCGGGCTGCCCTGCGGGGCGGTGCTGTGGCTACCGGTGGGGCTCCTGCTTTGGGTGCGGAATGAGACGGGGCGGCGCGGGGCGGGGCGGAATGAGACGGGGCGGCGTGCTTCACGGCCGGCATCGGGACGGCCGGCATCGGGACGGCCGGAATCGGGGGGCGCTCCTCAGCCCTGACGCCTCGTTCACCGTGCTCCGCGGGGCGGCGGATCAGTCCGAGGCCTTCCCGGCCGCGCTCGGGCCCGCGGGCGGGCCGCTTGACGCCGACTTGCCGTCGCCGCCCTTTCCGCCGTCCGGCGCCGACGTCGTCGCGCCGGCCGGCGCACCCCCCCCGTCGGACGAAGCGTCCTTGCGCTTCGCGCCATCGGCCTTTCCCGGCGCCTCCGTCGACGCCCCTTCCTGGCCGCCCTTGTCCTTGGCGGCCGTGTCCGAGCTGTCCGGCGCCTTGGGCTCCGCCGCGGCAGGGCCCTCGCCGCCGCTCCCGCCCGCCGCAGGCCGTCCTTCGGTGATGTAGTAGCCTCCGCCCTTGAACACCACCCCCACCTGGTTGATCACCCGGCGGATCGCGCCATGGCATTGGGGGCATTCCGTGAGCGGGTCCTCCTGGTAGGACTGGCGGATCTCGAAGCTGTTGCCGCAGGCGCGGCAGGCGTAGTCGTACAGGGGCATGGCGGTTTCCGTTCCGTGGGTTCGTTGCAGTCGGTCGGCGTGGCGGTTGCGTCCGTTGCCGTCGTCGGTCGGCGTCAGTAGGCGCCCGTGCCCATCAGCACCGTCGGCACCGTGCGCAGGAGGATCTTCAGGTCCAGAGCCAGCGACCAGTTCTCGGCGTAGAACAGGTCCAGCATCACCATCTCGTCGAAGTTCAGATCTGAACGGCCGCTGACCTGCCAGAGGCCCGTCAGGCCCGGGGCCATCTCCAGGCGGCGGCGATGCCAGGGCGCGTAGCGCGCCACCTCGTCGGGGATGGGCGGGCGCGGTCCGACCATGCTCATGTCGCCCCGCAGCACGTTCCACAGCTGCGGCAGCTCGTCCAGACTGTAGCGGCGCAGCCAACGGCCCACGCGGGTGACGCGGGGGTCGCGCTTCATCTTGAAGAGCGGCCCCGTGGCCTCGTTCACCGCCCGCAGGGATTCCAGCCGGCCGTGGGCGCCCACCTGCATGCTGCGGAACTTGTAGAAGCGGAAGAGCCGCCCGCCGGTGCCCACCCGCGGCTGCACGTACAGCACCCCGCCCGGCGAATCCAGCCGGATCAGGAGGGCGATCAGAAGCAGCAGCGGCGCGAAGAGGACCAGGAGCGCGCCCGACACCAGCACATCGAGCGTCCGCTTGACGCCGCCCGTCCAGCCCCGGACCACCGGAGCGCGGACCGCGATCAAGGGCAGACCGCCGAGGGTGGCCATGTCCACGCGGTTGAGGCTCATCTGGAAGAGATCAGGCACGATGTGCACCTGCGCGCCGGCCCGTTCGGCCACGTCGGCCAGCTGCACGATATGCTCCCGCGCCTGCCAGGGCAGGGCGATGACCACCGCGTCCACCCGGCGCGTCCGGCCATCGGCCGTCGGCACGCCGCCCTGCAGGATGCGGCCCAGGGCAACCGTGTCGCCCAGCGGCGGAAAGCGTCCCAGGGGCTGGTCGCGCTTGACCGGGTCGTCGTCCAGAAAGCCCAGGACGCGGTAGCCCATGTCGCTGTCGGCCATGATGGCGCCCATCACCCGCCGGCCCGCCTCGCCGGCGCCCACCACCAAGGTCTCCACCACGCCGATGCCTTGGCGCAGGCGATGGCGGCGCAGCAGCAGGTTGAGCCAGCGTGTGACGCTGATGCCCACCACGATGAGCACCGTGGCGTAGGGCAGCATCAAGCGCGACTGGGCTTCGGGGCGCAGGCCGAACAGCAGCACGGTGAGCAGGGCCACGCCCACGATGGTGCCGGTGGCGACGGCGTAGACCATCTCGGCGCCGGTCTGGCGCCGCCGACGGGCGTAAAGGCCCTCCAGGCGGTAGATGGGGATCAGCAGCGCCGTCAGCACCAGGCCCCAAGGGGCGTAGGCGGCATACGGGATCTCCAGGGCCACAGGGCCGCCCAGCTCGGCGCCGTAGCGCAGCCAGTGGGCGCCGAGGAAGGCCAGGTTGATCACCAGCATGTCCACCAGCAACAGGCTGACCAGCCGCAGGCCGCGATGATCGCTTTGGGGCATAAGGCTACAGACTCCCCGCTCGCATGGACCGGCCCCCATGTTCCGGAGCGGGGGCCCTCTGGCCACCCGGTCCCGCGGCCAAGGTGCCGATCGCGGCGGAACGCCCCGATAGGGGCGCGTCCCGGCGAGCGGCGGGGGATGATAGCGCGGGGCCCCAGAGGGCGCAAGAGGACAGGGCGGTGACCATGGCCTTCACGTGCGAGGCATCCGGCATGGTCAGGCTGACCGGGTGCGTGGGGTGGCCGGGCCAGGGATGCCCACGGTGTCGCCCGCGGTCAATCCGCCGCGGACACCGATCGGTACACCGCGGCCGTCGCGGCCGCCGCCCGCTCCCAGGTCATCGCCGCCGCCCGCGCCAGGCCGCGTCGTCGGAGTGTCGCCGCCAGGTCGTCATCGCTCAGCAGCCGCGTCAGGGCCGCGGCCCAGGCCTCGGCGTCGTCCGGGGGCGCGTGAAGGGCGGCGTCGCCGGCCACCTCGGTGAGGCTGGAGCCCGTGGCCACCACGGCCGGGCAGCCGCAGGCCATCGCCTCGGCCACCGGCAGTCCGAAGCCCTCGTAGCGCGAGGGCAGGGCCAGGGCGGCGGCGGCGTTGTAGAGCAGCGGCAGTTGCGCTTGCGGGATGAAGCCCGGAAAGCGCACCCGGTCGGCGACGCCCAGGCGTGCCGCCAGTCCACCCAGATCGGTGTCCCCCCAGCCCGGCGCGCCGGCGATGACCAGGGGCGGCGCGTCCGGCAGCCGCGCCGCCAGGCGCGGCCAGGCTTCGAGCAGGAGGCGCAGGGTCTGGCGGGGCTGCAGGGTGCCCACGGCCAGCACGTCGCGCTCCGGCAGGCCCGCCGCGGCGCGCCAGGCGGCGACCTCGGCCGGCGGCAGCGGGCGGCAGGCCGCCTCCACGCCGTTGTGGACCACGTGGACGCGGGATTCCGGCAGCCCGTAGACGGCCAGGAGCTCGGTCTTGGTGAAGGCCGAAACGGCGATGACGGCGCGGGCCCTCCGCGCGGCATGGCGCATGGCCGCCCGCAGGTACATGCCCTGGGCGCGTGGGAAGACCGCCGGCATGCGGACGAAGGACAGGTCGTGGGCCGTGACCACGGCCGGGCGGGGGCAGGCCAGGGGCATGGCATGCGCCGGACCGTGGAAGACGCGGCCCGGCGTACGCGCCAGGGACGCGGCCAGCGCCGTCTGTTCCCAGGCGATGCGCGCGAGGGGCCGGCCGGCCGCCGGCGGGGCTGCATGCCAGCCGATGCGGTCAGCGTCCTCCACGACGCCGTCCGCCGGGCGTCCGCCGGGCGCCCAGACGTCGAGGGCCAGGTCGTCGCGACGGGCCAGGGCGCCCAGGAGTCCGCTGAGATAGCGGTGCATCCCCGCCGCCCGGTAGTCGCCGCTGGGGGACAGGAGGGCGGCGTTGACGGCGACGCCCAGGACGCTCCGGCGGTCGCCGTCGGGCCCGCGATGCAGGGTCATCGCCCGGCCGGGCTCGCGGTCGACGGGCAGCGCCGGCCCCAGCAGCGCTCGTCCACGACGCGGCCATCGGGATCCAGCAGCTGGGCGATGTCGCCGCCGTTGCCCCAGATGGCCTCCCGGCTGCCGAAGGACAGACCGCAATGCTCGGAAAGGCCGAGGTTGGTGTAGACGCGGCAGCGCCCGCCCTGGGCCAGGACCAGGCGCGGAAAGTCAAAGACATGCCCGTCGGCGTCGCTCAGCAGCCAGCCGTCCAGGTCCAGCGGCGGACCGGGGGTGAGGATCTCCACGTATTCGTCCGGCTCCTGCGGATCCTGGCCATCGAAGGCGATCTCGCCGAGGCGGGGACCGGGCCGGAAGGCCGCGGAGCCGCCCGGCGTCGCGGCGGGCACCGGCGGCTCCGGGCTGCTGCGCTCCACGTGGTCGCCGAAGTCGGCCGCCGGCGCCGCGAAGTCCCCGGCGCAGGTGTCGGCCGCCCACAGGCCGTTGCCGGCGCTCTCCGCCTGGCGCGCCGTCTGGCGGAAGAGGGCGCGGAAGGTGTAGGGGTCGTCGTAGGTGTACTCGTTGGCATAGCCGCCGCGGACCATCTCCAGGTTGACGAAGAGCCCGTCCTCGCGCCACAGGTAGCCCAGCAGGCGCCCGTTGCGGTCCACATGCTCCTGCCGCGGGTCGAAGGCGAAATACAGCCGCTGGCCGTCCACCAGCAGCCGCATCCGCGCCCCGGCCTCGCGTCCGAAGCATTGCACCGGCCGCCGCGGGTCCACGCTCTCGGGGCTGTTGATGCCCAGCAGCCGCACCGTGGCCTCCTGCCCCTGGCGCCGGAGCTTCACCGTGTCCCCGTCCACCACCCGGGTGACCGGGTAGGGCTCGGGCTCCGGCCGCAAGGCGACGCCTTCCGTCAGCGACTGGAAGCGGGGTGGCGGCGTGGTGGCTTGCGGCCCGAAGGGCGTGCATGCGGCAAGGAGCAGGGCGAACAGCGCGCTGCCGATGGCCGGGGCCCTGGTCGCGGCCGGACGGCAAGGACCGGGACCTACCAGGCCCTTTGCTTCCCTTCGGCCCATGGATCCCGAGGGTTTCCCAGGCCTCGTCCGCCCCACCACCCCCGGCCGGCCGGTCTGCCTCACCGACCGCCCTCGACCGCGAAGTCGTCGAACCGCACCGCTCGATCGCTCACGCTCCACAGGCCCACCCGGCCCTCCGGAACGGCGGGGAGCGTCACCTTGAGCGCCGGCTGTTCGTCCACCTGAGCGGTCACCGCGGCGCCGGACACGGTGACGCGCAGGTCGTGCCAGGCGTCGGCGGCGACGGCCACCCCGGTCTGCCTGGCCACCAGGTTGCGCCGTCCGCCCTGCACGCTGATCAGCACCAGGTTGGCTTCTGGCCCGTTGGCCCGCGCCACCAGGTAGTCCCCGTTGGCCCGGAGGCCGAAGACGATGCCGGCGGCCTGGTCGCCGCTGCCGTCAGGACGGAAGCGCACCGACACCCGGCCGTCGGCCATGAGGCCCAGCGGGCGGTAGGCGCAGAAGGCGTACAGGGGCGCGGCGGTGACCGCGGCGGTCAAGAGGCTTCCGTCCTTGCCGAAGAGGTCGGACGCCAGGGCGGCCAGGTCCGCCGCGGGGGTCGGCCCGCCGGCGCTGCCGTCGAAGACCAGCCCCTCGCCCGCCTCGCCGGCGCCGATGGCCCAGGCGCCCACCAGGGGCGCGAAGTCGCGGGGCGCCTGTCCGGCGGCCTCGC
>JBGAUA010000075.1:0-15511 GCA_044228875.1 Anaerolineae bacterium | reverse complement strand
CTGCTGCAAGCCCCTTGGCCGGTGCTGCGAGGCGCCGCGGACGGGATCCTGGCCGCCGCGGCCGGCAGGCCGGGCCATGTCTTCAACCTGGGCCACGGCATCCTGCCGGCCACGCCGGTGGACCAGGTGCGGCGGCTTACCGAACATGTTCACGAGGTGACGGAGCGGCCGCGGTGAGCGGCGCCGAGGCTCCCGCCAACGCGCCGCTGCGCGTGGCCGTCGTCGGCGGCGGCATCTCCGGTCTGGCGGTTGCACATGCCCTGCTGCGGCGGGCCCGCTCCGGCGGACAAGCGCTCGATCTGCGGCTCTACGAGGCCGGCGACCGGCTGGGCGGCAAGATCAGTACCGAGCGGCGGGACGGCTGGGTGACGGAAGGGGGGCCCGATTCCTTTCTCCTGGCCAAGCCGGCGGCGCTGGAGCTTTGTCGCGAGTTGGGCCTGGCCGACCGGCTCATCCCCACCAATGCCGCGGCTCGCACGGTCTATGTCCTGTCCGGCGGCCGCCTCAAGCGCATGCCTGGCGGCTTGCGGCTCACCGCGCCCACGGCCTGGGGGCCCTTCCTCCGCTCCGACCTCATCAGCTGGCCCGGCAAACTGCGCATGGCCCTGGATCTGGTGCTGCCGGCCGGCAAGGTGGAGGGTGACGAGAGCATCGGCGCCTTCGTGCGCCGTCGGCTGGGTCGGGAAGCCCTGGCCAAGCTGGCCGAGCCCATGATGGCCGGCATCTACATGGGGGACCCGGACCAGCTCAGCCTGCGAGCCACCTTTCCCCAGATGGCGGACATGGAGCGACAGCACGGCTCAGTGATCCGCGGACTGCGGCGCGTCGCGCGCGAGGCGCGCCGACGCGCCGCCGCGGCGCCCGGCGGCGGGCCCTTGGCCGGCAGCATCTTCTTCAGCCTGCGCGGCGGCAGCGGCGAGCTGGTCGACGCCCTCGCCCGGGCCATCGGACCCGGGCCCATCCACCTGGGACAGGAGGTCCAGACGGTGTCGCCGATCACCGGCGCGGAGGCGGCCGAACGTGGCGCGCCCGGTTACCGCCTGCGGCTGGCGGATGGCAGGGAATGGCTCGCTGACCGGCTGATCCTGGCCGGCGCCGCGCCGGCCAGCGCCGCCCTTCTGGCTCCTTGGTCGCCCGAACTCGCCGCCGGCATCCGCGCCATCCCCCACGCCTCCTCGGTCTTGCTCAACCTGGGCTACGACGCCGCGGCCTTCGGCAGGCCCCTGGACGGCTACGGTTACGTGGTGGCCGCCGGCGAACGGCATCCCATCCGCGCCTGCAGCTGGACCTCCACCAAGCTGGACGGGCGGGTTCCGCCGGGCAAAGTGCTGTTGCGGGCCTTCTTCGGGGGCGTAGGCTTCGAAGAGGAGACGCGGTTGCCGGACGAGGCGCTGGTCGCGCGGGCCCAAGCCGCCTGGTCCTCGCTGCTGGGCCTGCGCGGCGAGCCGGAACTGGTGCGCGTAAGCCGCTGGCCGGGCGGAAACCCGCAGGTCGCGCCGGGCCACGAGGCGCTGGTGGCGCGGCTGGAAGCCGGCTTGCCAAAGGGGTTGTCGCTCCTGGGGGCGGCATTCCACGGCGTCGGGGTTCCCGACTGCGTTCGGGCGGCCGAAGCCTGCGCGGCGGCGATCCTGCCGGACGAGAAAGCTTAAAGATTTGCCGGTTGCGTGCCCGAGGTATTGACAGTCCCTGCCGAATTGAGTATCTTCTTCGCACGAATTAACCTTTTTGTAACCGCTTTCTTGACCGCGGCGTGCGGCCCGGGCGGCCCGGTCGCGGGCAGAGCAACCCTTTCCTTCCAAGGAGGACAGAACCCCATGAAGCATCGGATTTGGATTGTGGCGATGGCCCTGGTCTTCGCGATCGGCCTCTTCGCGGGCGGCACGCCGGCCACGGCCAGCGCCAACGGCGGCACGGTTCATTGCGTGAAGTACGGTGAGACCCTCTATGGCATCGGTGCCTACTATGGCGTCTCGGCCCATGCCATCGCGCAACACAACGGCATCTGGAACGTCAACTACATCCGTGCCGGCATGTGCCTGCACATCCCCGCCGGCTGGAATGGCGGCCATGGGGGTCAGCCGGGCGGACACGGTGGCTGGCAGGGTGGTCAGCCGGGCGGACACGGTGGCTGGCAGGGCGGCCAACCGGGCGGCCACGGCATGAACGGCAACTGCGCTCCCGGCGCCTACTGCGTGAAGTACGGTGATACCCTTTGGGGCATCGCCTACCGGCACGGCGTCTCAGTGCATGCCGTCGCCAAGGCCAACGGCATCTGGAACTACAACTATGTCCGCGCTGGACAGTGCCTGGTGATCCCCCGCTGGTGATCGCCGCCGGCCGCGGTGCAGCCTGAGCGCGGACGCGCGCTCAAGTTGCGATCAAGCCATGAAACGGAGGCCGGACCTCGTGCGAGGTCCGGCCTCTTTGCGTGGGGCGCATCCTGGCTGACCGAGAGCCGCTGCTGAGCCCCCAGTCCCCGGCCCTTGCGCCTCCGCGGCCGGCGTCGCGCGGCACAGCCGGCCGCTGTCCTTCGCCGCACCGGTCCGGTGGCCACCGCCTCAGGCCAGCCCCAAGGCCTCGAGCACCCTGCTCACCTGCCGTCCGAACGCGGGATCTGCTCGCATGGCGGGCAAGCGCGGGCGCGGCAGGGCGATATCGATCACGGCGGCGGCGCGGGCCGGCCGCGGGCTGAGCAGCAGCACTCGGTCGGCCAGGTATACGGCCTCCTCCGGGCTGTGGGTGACCGTCAGGAGGGTCCAGTGGAAGCGCTCGCCCATCGCCGCTAGCCAATCCTGCAGGCCGAGGCGCGTCAGGGCGTCCAAGGCGCCGAAGGGCTCGTCCAGTAGCAGTGTGTCGTGGCCGGCAAGCACCGTGCGCAGGAGGGCGGCGCGTTGGCGCATGCCGCCGGAGAGCTGCGCCGGCCAGGCGTCCTCGAAGCTCTCCAGCCCGAAGAGCGGTAGCAGCTCCCGGGCACGTTCGTGCGCCGCGGTGCGCGCGACGCCCTGCAGCTGCAGCCCCAGGGTGACGTTGTCGATCAGCCGGCGCCAAGGCAGGAGCAGGTCCCGCTGCGGCATGAAGCCGAGCTTTCCCGGCGCGGCCAGCACTTCGCCATCCAGCAGCACCCGACCGGTGTCCGGTGCCAGTAGACCGGCGGCCATCGCCAGGAGGGTGCTCTTGCCGCAGCCCGACGGGCCGAGCAGCGCCACGCTTTCGCCCACCGCCAATGCCAGGGACAGCTCCTCGACCGCGGCCAGGGTCCCGTAGCGCTTGGCGACGCGGTCCAGCTGCAGCCGTGGGGTGGTCATGGCAGGAAGCGGTTGTCGAAGGCTCCGGCGGTGTCCAGGGGCGCCGCGAGCACGCCCTGCGCCAGCAGCCAGTCGGCATAGCGCTGCCAGACTTCCGGCCGCTGCTCGCCCCAGCGCGGTGCGTCGTCCTGGTAGCGAGGCGAGAGCCAGGCCTGGCTCTGGCGAACCAGGCCAGCGTCCAATTCCGGCACGGCCCGCAGCAGGATCTCCGCCGCGGCGGCCGGATCAGCGATGGCGTCGGCGTAGCCCCGGGCCACCGCGCCGACGAAGGCGCGGACCTGTTCAGGCTGCTCGTCGATCATGGCCTGGCGGCCGATGAGGATGGGCGTGTAGTAGTCCGGGACGCAATCCCGGTGATCCGCGAGACGGATGAGGTCCAGCTGCAGTCCGGAGCGGGCTGCCTGGACCCCTTGCCAGCCCTCGAAGATCCAGGCCAGATCGATCTGCTCGGTGGCGAGCAAGGCCAGGGGATCGGACAGGCCCAGGTTGATCTCCTCCACCGGCGCGGGCGGCGCGGCCAGGCCCTCAGCTTCCGCCGCGCAGGCCATCAGCGCCTTGAGGGTTGGCATCTCGAAAGGGGTGCCGAAGCCGCCGTAGCGCCGGCCGGCGTAGTCAGCCGCCGATCGCGTTTCCAGCGCTCCGCGCGCGGCGAAGGCGGAGCTGTTGTGCTGGATGATGGCCGCCAGGCTGACCAGCGGCGCGCCTTGGACGCGCGCCAGGGTCAGCGCCTCCTGGAAGCTGGTCCCGAAATCGGCGACCCCAGTGGTCAGGGCCTGCTCGGGGTAGACCTCGCCGGGCTCGATGATGGTGACCTCCAGTCCCGCCTGCTGGAAGTAGCCGCGGGCCTGGGCCACGTAGAGCCCGGTGTGGTTGGTGTTGGGCTGGTAGTCCAGCATGACGGTGATGGGGGCGGGGGTGGCCGACGCGGCTCCGGCCGCGTCGGTAGGCGCGGCGGAGGCGCTGCCCGGGGCGGTGTCGGATGCGGGCGCCTGACTGCAGGCGGCCAGGCCCAAGAGGACCCACAGTGCGGCGATCGGCATCAACGGGCGGCGGGACGAGGTCTGTGATTTCAAGGTTCAGCTCCGTGGGCGAAAGGGGATCGGCGGGACCCGTCAGCCGGCGCGCCGCCAGGGCAGGGCGCGGCGCTCGGCGGCGACGGCCGCGCCATAGAGAGCCATGGACAGGAGGGTGGTCACCATCATGCCGGCGAAGACCTGGTCGATGCGCAGGGCGTTCCTGGAGCGCAGCATGTAGAGCCCCAGGCCCTGGCTGCCGCCCACCCATTCCCCGATGGTGGCGCTCACGATGCCGTAGGTGACGGCGATCTTGAGGCCGGAGAAGCAGGAGGGCAGGGCGGCCGGCAGGCGCAAGTGGCGCCAGGTTTGCGGGGGGCGGGCGCCCAGACTGGCGAAGAGATCCAGGTAGGCGCGGTCCACGCCGGCCAGTCCGTCGGCCAGGCTTATGGCCAGGGGAAAGAAGCAGGCCAGGGCCACCACCAACACCTTGGGCGTCAACCCGAATCCGAACCACATGACCAAGAGCGGTGCAACGGCCAGCACCTGCACGGTCTGCGAGGCCACCAGAAGTGGCTGCAGGGCGCGGCGCAGCAGCGGCAGGCCGGCCAAGGCCATGGCCAGCGGGACGGCGAGGGCCATGGCCAGACCCAGCCCAAGGGCGGTCTCCAGCAGGGTGACGGCGATGGCCGGACGCAGGGAGGGCCAGCTGGCCATGGCGGCCTGCAGCACCCGGACGGGGCCGGGCAGCACGATGGGCAGCTGTCCGGCGGCCAGGAGGGACCAGAGGGCCAGCAGGGCCAGGATGGCGATGACCGGCGGCAGGGCGGCGGAGACGGCCGCGCGCCGGGCGCTTGGGGATGGCGGCATGGCGATGGCTCCAGCTCACCGGTCGTTCGCGCCGGGCATCCGTAGCGGGGCTTGCCCCAGGCCGGTGCCGGAAAACACGAACGCCACACCAAAGGGAGGGTGTGGCGTGCCTGGGGGGCCGGACATCCGTCGTCCGCCCGCTCTGTGCTCCCTCCGCCGGCATGACCCGGTTCAGGTTCGGCGGGTCGGCGCCGCCGGCCGCAAGGCCCCCGCGCCCTCTCAGCCCGGCGAGGCGCGCCCCCAATGAGGGCGGACCGGCCCGGGCTCCCCGGTTGGTTGTGAGGGGATTATAGCGCAGGGAAGTGGTCAGCCGCCCCCCGGCACGCCGTCGAAGAAGTCGACGATGCCGGTCTCCAGGGAGTATTCGGCGCCGACGACGAGGAAGCCGGCGTCCTGGATCAGCTGCTCCAGGATCTCGGACCCGTGGCGCAGGTGGTCGGCGGCGACGCGGACGTTGGCCCGCACGGCCTGCTGCACCAAGGCTTCGTGATCATCCTTCAGCCCGGTGGCCAGCAAGGCCTCCACGGAGGGCCGCACGCGGTCGACGATGGAGCGCAGGTTCCGCGACTGGTATCCGGCGGGCTGCTCCAGGGCTTCGAGTGTGGCCAGCACGGCGCCGCATTGGGAATGGCCGAGCACCACCACCAGGGGGGTGCCGAAGCGCTCCGCGGCGAACTCCACGCTGCCGATCTGCGAGGGGGCGACGATGTTGCCGGCCACGCGGATGACGAAGAGGTCGCCCAGGCCCTGGTCGAAGACCATCTCCGCCGGCACCCGCGAATCGGAGCAGCCGAGAATGATGGCGAAGGGCGCCTGACCGGCGGTAAGGGCGCTGCGCCGGGCCTGGTTGTCGAGCAGGGTGCCGCTGGGCGTTCCGGCGGCGAAGCGGCGGTTGCCTTCCTGCAGTCGGGCGAGGGCTTCGGTGGCGGGGATCATGGGGCGGTCCTTGACGGTTTCGATGGGGGGCGAGGGTCCCTCAGGGTTAGCTCCGGTTTGCGCATTCCTGCACCCGGAAGGTAATGATGCGGCGGATCAGGTCCACGGGCAGCGGCTGGTCCAGGGGGAACTGCACCGAGCCCTTGCCGGTCTTGAAGGCCGCGAGTTCGGCCTTGAAGGCTTCGATGCCGGTGGGCACGGGGTAGAAGCCGATATGCCTGGCGAAGCCGGCGAAATGCACCAGGTGCCCTCCGTTCAGGTCGAAGGTGGGTATCGCGTAGCTGATGGTCTCGGTGGCCTCGGGCGCGCCTTCCCGGATGAGGGCGCGCATGGCTTCCAGCGCCACCTGGGTGGCGGGAGGGAAGCCAGCGATGTAGTCGTCGATGCTGCCGGCGGTCGATCGGGCGGTCATGCCCTTGCTCCTGTGCGCGTCATCTCACGCTCCTGTGTGGTAGCCGGGATCCTCGCTGCGCGCCTTGAGGCCCGCGGCCTCGAATGCCATGTACCGTACGGTGATATCCCGGGTCAGACGTCCCAAGAGCGTTCCCAGGAGGCCTTCGTGCTCGATGGTCAGTCGCGCCATACTGCCGCCACCGGCCAAGGGCGCCACGCGATGGTGGCCCAGCACGCGGAAGCCGGGGCCGGCGCTGGTCCAGCTGAAGCCGCGGTCGGGCTCGATGGCCGTGATGGTCCAGACCGCCGGCGGGAGCATGGGCTGGCGCACAAGCGCCCGGCTGCCCACGGCGAAGGGGGCATCCTTCAAGCGCTTGACGCTGCGGATGGACGGCGTCCACTCGGCCCAGCGGTCGATGTCGCTCATGACCTGCCACACGCGCTCTGCCGGGGCGGCGATGGCGACGGACACGTCGAAGGGATGCTGCGGATCGGAGATCAGGGTGGTCATGGGGTTCACCTGCCGAGTAGACGGATGGCTGCGGGAGCGGACGGGTGGCCGGGGTCAGCCACGAGAGTCTGGATGTTATCGCAAGAAACTGCGCCTGTCAGGAGCGGGCTTCCAGCGGGATGCGGCGAAGGCGAAGGTTGTTGGCGCCGTCTCAGGCGTGCGCATTCGCGATTTCAAGGATCGCTTCGACCACCGTCGGGACATCGTCAACGTGGTCGACACGAAACAGGTGGTCGGCTTCACCCGCGGAAGGCGCCGCCGTATCAGGGTCATTGGATGCCTGCTGCTGCCGGGCCAGAACCTCGGCGAAGCTGGTGGACGATCGCAGCACGTCGGTGCTGCGGTCAGATGCAGCCACGCGTTGACGAAGCAAGTCGGCGGCGATGCGGAAGTCGACCAACACGGTCGTCAAGCCGGCGCGCGCCAGTCGGTCCAGCAGCCTGGCTCGCGCCGCGCTCGAACGATTGGCGTTGCAGAAGATCAGGTGCGCCGCTGTTCGATCGACGGCGTAATCGACGATGGCCCGGGTCAGCGCGAACTTCAGGTGATTCGGCCCTTCGGTAGGCACGATGCCGCCGTAATACGTGTTGAGAAACGCGGCATGTGTGTCTTGGTCAACCACCACCGAGTCTGGTAGCCGGGCCTGCAATTGATGGGCGAAGGTCGTCTTGCCACTATGGGTCATGCCGACGGTCATGACCGCTAGGCGCTTCGCGCTACTCATCCGGCGCAGGCCCGCAGGATGGCGTTGATGTCGATCGTCTTCATCTGCAGGGTCTCGGTCATGGCCCGCTGCGCCTTCTCCTGGTCGGGATCGCTCAGCTGCTCGACCAGGATGGTGGGTGTGATCTGCCAGGACAGGCCGTAGCGGACCTCGAGCCAGCCGCAGGGGCAGGGGACGATCTTGTCGATGCCGGCCAAGGGAATCTGCTCCTTGATGGGAAGGCGGCTGCGCTCTCAGGCACGGGCGCCCGCGGCGGTGGACCGTCGTCGCTCAACCACCTCGGAAGCCAATACCCTGCTCGGCGAGCGCGGCCTTCAACATGCGTATGCCCTTGGGCCCCATGCCGTGCAGGGCGGCCACCGCCGCCTCGGAATGCGCCGCCAGCTGCGCCATGGTCGCGATGCCCGCGTTCGCCAGGGCGCGCAAGGCCGGGCCGGACAGGCCGGCGGGGAAGGCCACCGCGTTGGGATGGGTGGCCTCAGGCCTGGCGACTGCTCGCTGCCGGTTCGCTGCCGGTGGGGCGGCGGTCTTGCGGCAGAAGCAGTACACGAACTTCTGCTCGTTGCCCGCCGGCGTCTGATGGGATTCCCGTTCGTGACCCAGAAGCTGGAAGGGCTCGCCGAACTGGGCGTGCAGCGCATCGGCGCCATAGCGCATGACCGGCAGCCCACTGCATTGGGCAGGGCCGTCATCGGCGAAGGTAGCGACGATGACGAGGCCGCCGGGCTTTACGGCACGAAGCACCTGTTGAACATAGGCCTGCCGTTCTTCCAGGGTGGTGAGGAAGTGGAACACGGCCCGGTCATGCCAGATGTCGTAGTTCTGCTCGGGAAGTTCGACCTCCAACACGTTGGCCTCGAGCCAGTTGACCCTCGCCGCCCTTTCGCCCAGTCTGGCTCTGGCCGTGGCCAGCGCTGCCCTCGACAGGTCCAGGACGGTGACGTGCTCGTAGCCGAGCGACAGCAGGTCGTCGACGAGCGTCGATGCACCGCCACCGACGTCGATGATCGACGCTGACGTTGGGGTGCCCGATTCGCGGATAAGCTTCAGCGACAGCTGCGCATGCTCCTGAAACCAGCTGACCTCCGTGACGGCTTTGGTTTCGTAGACCGTTTCCCAATGGTCTTTAGGCTTCATGGCTGGTCCAGGTACTGGGTGCCTCGGCGCGAGGAGGGAGCCGGGGCAGGCTCATGACGGATGGCCTGAGGTTGGGATGCGGCGTCTCGAAGGGCTCAGCCCGGCTCACACATGCTGATCGACGAGGACCGGGTTGCCGTCGGGATCCTCGACGACGAAGTGGGCCGGCCCGGTGGTGCTTTCGTCGGCTTCCTGCAGCAGTTGCAGCCCTTGGGCCTTCAATTGCCGCTGCAGCTCACGGACATCGGTGAAGCTGTCCAGCTTGCCGGCATCCTGGTCCCAGCCGGGGTTGAAGGTGAGGATGTTCTTCTCGAACATGCCCTGGAAGAGCCCGATCACGTGATCGCCGTTCTTCAGGATGAGCCAGTTCTGCGCGACGTCCCCGCCGAAGCTCCGAAAGCCGAGCGTCTCGTAGAAGCGCCGCGAGGCCTCGATGTCCTTCACCGCCAGGCTGATCGAAAACGCGCCGAGTTCCATACCTGCTCCTTGGGACGGTGCCAGGGGCCGCTGGATGCCGCCCGATTGGCCGCGGGGCCGCCCCGGCGGACGGCGATTCAAGCATACAAGGGGACGCGCCACCGGGCAATCTAGAACGAATGTGCGGAATCCGCGGTCTCCACCAACTCGCCGGTCTGGGGCTGCTCGATGCGCCGGAAGACCCTGTGCGTTCCGTGGCTGTCGAGGGAAGGGACCATCCTTGCCTGGCGCACGGTGGCCGCCCTTTCGTCGCGCATGTGCGGCAGACATACCTGCCGGAGCAGGCAACTGCGGCTGGGGCGCGGCGCATTGTCTTTGCGGGGTCGCTGCGCTGTCAGCGGGCGATCGCAAGCGCCTCGGCCGTCCGCTTGATCCCCACCATCGTCTTGCGCGCGAAGACGGCGCTGCCGAAGTTGAGTGGCCCGTTCCACAGCCAGCGGGCGAAGCCGGTCTCCGACCCGTCCGCCCGCATGCGCAGGATGAGGCGCGTGCCACTGTCGGGGGCAGGCCTGAGCACCCAGGCCATGCTGTTTTCGGACCAGGTCGCCGGCAACGAGCCGCCGCCCAACTGCTCGGGCGTGAGCGAGCCGGCGACCATGACGAAGGCCGCGCCCCGATCGGCCTGCATGACCTGGTAGGCGACGGCATCGTTGATGCTGATCTTGTCGCCTACCTTGACGTTCTGCAGTTCGGGGACGATCCGTCTGGCGTGGTGGCCATCGACGAAGTCCGATGAGCCGGTGGCGTCGTAGAACCAGTCCCAGCCGTACCAGCCGGCGCGGTGCTGACCCATCTGCTGGACGAGGGCGTAGACGATGTCAGGCGGTGCGGCGATGCTGATGGCCCGGGTCGAGATCTCCCGCCGGGCAGGGAAGAGGTCGTCACCGGGCAGGGTTGCCGCCACCTCTTCAGGGGTTGCGCCCCAGCTGTCGGTGAAGCCCCTGGTCGCCGGTGGGACGATAAGGAAGCCCGCGACGACCAGACCGAAGAGCCTGCCGAGAGCTCGGGCGATCCAGCCGATCGATAACGCGCCGTGTTTCATTCGACGCTCCTCTGTGGGGGCCGCGGGGGTCCATCCCCAAGCCATGACCGTCGGTGGGAGGGCATGACCCGGGACAACCGGATCATAGCCGGAAGCGGAGGTGGCGGCCAGAGACGATGCCGGGCCTCACGCCTGTGACTGGACCTGCTGCATCCCTGATGGCTGTTCACGAACCCGTCCCATCGATCGTTGTATACGCTGCGACGCCTGTCCGCGGCAAGCCGCCGAGCCTGAAACTCCAAGGCCCGCCGGCCGGTCCAAGCGCATGGCGCGACTCGCCCGTCCGCTGGCCTTCATCACCGCCGAAACCCGCCGCCGTCCACCCGCGTAGGCCAAGCCGGTAGGTCCGCGGCGGCGGGCGCCGGAGCGCCCCCATGCGTCCCGGCGGCAGCCACCGCGCCAGTAGAAGCACCCGCAGCCACCCGTTACACCCAGGGAGATCACGATGTCATTGGCCGGATCCTCTCGTCGCCGCCTGCCGCGACGTCTGACCCTCTTCGCCACCCTCCTGGCCCTCCTGGCCCCCGCCGGCGGGCGGCCCGGCGCCCGCGCGCAGAGCCCCGCGCCGCCGCAGGTCACCGTCAACCTCTACGGCAGCAGCCTGTCCTTCCGCACCCTGCCCTCAACCCTCGTCACTGCCGAGTTGGCCGGCCCCACGGGCCGCAAGGCCGAGGGCGTGGGCGTGGGCGATGCCCAGGGCATGGCGCAGGTGGGCTTCTACACCGGCCAGACCAGCATCCTTCCCGGCGACAGCATCGTCCTGTCGCGGGCCAACGACAAGCCCCTGCACCTCACTGTGCCGCAACTGGCCGCCAGCCTTGTCGATCTGCCCACGGTGGAAGGCGTCGCCCCGCCCGGGGCGACCGCGCAGCTCAGCCTGGTCGTCCAGGGCCAGAGCCCCACGGCCATCGAGAAGCAGGTCGTCGCCGACAGTCAGGGCTCCTTCAGCGTCGACCTCGGCGCGCAGTTCGGCGACCCCGACGCCGTCGCCACCGGCACGCTCACCTATGACTCGCCCGAGGGGGGCCGCTTCGTCCTGACCCTGGCCACCGTGGACGCCCAGATCACCCTCGGCGCGCCGGCCCTGCGCGGGCGTGCGACCGCCGGCTGGGAGATCAGCGCCACCGTCACCGCCGCCGGCGGATCGCCCCAGAAGATCGGGCCCGTCACCGCCGGCGGCGACGGCGGGTTCGTGCTGCCGCTCCAAGCCCTGGGCCGGCCCATCGCCGTGGGCGACGACGTGGACCTCAGCGCTTCCGGCGACGCCGGGAACACCACCTGGAGCGCCATCTACCTCAACCAGGTCAAGGACATCACCGTCGTCCTGGACCGCAGCAGTGATCGCGCGACCGGCACCGCTCCCGCCGGCGGAGCCGTGATCCTCAGCGCCGAGGACATGGACGGTCGGCAGGAGCTGTTCCGCGCCACCGCCGACGGCGCCGGCGCGCCGCCTATCCCAGCTCGAGCAACGTCAGCGTGGGCCGCCTGGCCGTGCTGCCGCGGGTGCGCGTGGGCGTCGATCTGCCCATCAGCCAGGGCCTGGCCGAACCCGGCCGGGTCCTCACCGTCACCCTGCGCAGCGCCGCCGGCGCCATCAAGGCCCAGAGCCCCACCCAGGCTGATGACCAGGGCCGCTACCAGCTCTACTTCTTCGGCGCGCCGGGAGCAGTCCCCCAGGCCGGCGACAGCCTGGAGATCGCGTTTGCCGACAACCTCGGCGATCCCTTGCTGCTGCGCGTACCCGAGCTGACCGCCGTCAGCGACGTGGACGGCGACGCCGTCGCCGGCCGCGCGCCGGCCGACAGCGTCGTGACCGTGCGCGTCGATGGCGCGGGCGGCCCGAAGCACTTCACCGCCACAGCCGACAGCGGCGGCGCCTACCGCGCCACCATGGCCGGCCAGCTGGACCTCAAGCGCCCCGCCAACGGCGCGGTGACCGTCGCCGGCGGCAGCAACGCCGAGTTCACCACCTCCTGGGCCGCCGTGCAGCTCAACGTCAGCGTGGGCGGCACCATCCAGGGCAACTTCGTCTTCGGCAACGGCCCCGCCTGGCGGACAGTCTACGCCGAGCTGCAGGCACCCGACGGCAAGGTCGTGGGCATCGGCAACGGTCAGGTCTTCGGCGGCGACGGCGTCTTCTTCATCCCCGGCAGCTCAGGCGCCGGCCCGCAGTTCTTCATGCAGCTGGCCGACGTCACCGGCACGCCCATCGAGATGCAAGCCGGCGACAAGCTGCTCGCGGCCGTGGGCGCCGAGGTGATCGAGCTCACCATACCGCCGCTGGACAGCGTGGCCTTTGTGCAGAGCGACCGCATCACCGGCCGCACCGCGCCCGACGTCCGCGTGACCCTGAGCGTGGCCGATTCGCCGCTGTACTTCGACACCACCGTGGAGACCCGTTCCGACGCCGCCGGCAACTTCAGCCACGACTTCGGTGGCACGCGCAACATCCGCCATGGCGACTTCATCCAGATCAGCGCCGACATCGGCGGGCATAACGTCAGCGATGTCACCATCGCCCCCGGCCTCCTGATGGACCTCGACCAGGCCGTGCTCCTGGGTTCCATCGCCCCCGATCTGGATGTGACCGTCACCCTCAAGCGCGGGGCCACCACCCTCTCGCGCCAGAGCACGCGCACCGACGCCGACGGCGCCATGTTCGTCCAGTTCGCCGCCAATGGCGAGCCCCTGCGCCTGCAGGTGGGCGACGAGGTGACGGTGGCGGCCTCCGATCCCACCCAGGTCCCCCTCAGCCTGACCGTACCCGACCTGGCCTTCAGCTGGGACCTGGCCGCCGACACCGTCGGCGGCACGGCACCTGCCCAGGGCCAGTTGACCCTCTTCGCCGGCCTGGCCTATCCGGTGGCCAACACCCTGGGCATCGCCCAGGGCTGGCCCACCGCGCAGGGCGGCAACCGCTTCAGCACCGAGTTCGTGCCCTCGATCGACGTGCGGCCCGGCAGCCGTTTCACCCTCCTGTACCGCCCACCCCAGGGCCATTACGTCGTCCGCAGCCGCACCGTGCCCATCCTCAACGCCGAGCACAGCGGGCCCAAGGCCTGCGGCTTCGGCACACCCTACGAGCCGGTGAGCGTGAAGCTGGAGGCCGGCGGTGCGCAGCTGGCGACCGCCGCGGCCCAGATCGCGCCCTTTGACGGCTTCTTCGGCCGCCTGCTGCTGGACGCTGCCGGGAAGGCGGTCAAGACCGCCGCCGGTCAGCGTGAGAGCGCCCAGCTGGGCGGGCCTTCCGCGGCCATCGATCTGCAGGTCTTCGACCTGTCCGTCGACTGGAACACGCAGCAGGTGGCCGGCAAGGGTCCCGCCGGGGCTACCTACTACGTTCAGCCTGCCCAGCCCTGCGCCGCGCAGCGGCCCGGCGGCATCCTCAACTTCGGCGGAGGCTTCGCCCAAAGCGACCAGACCGGCGCCGACGGCGCCTTCAACACCTTCCTGCCCGGCGGCGCGGCGCCCGGCGCCGGCGTGGAGATCGCCTTCTACGCTCCCGACGGCCAGCGCTACTTTCGGCAGGCCTATCGCGCCCTGGCGCGCGTCTACATCCACAGCGACCAGGTGACGGGCCGGGCCAACGCCCTGGACAGCGCGACGGTGGTCCTGAAGGATGCCGGCGGCCGGGAGCGCGGCCGCGGCACGGCAGCGGCCGACGGCGACGGCGCCTTCGGCCTGCGGATCCAGGACGGCGCCCAAGCGGCGCAGCGCATCGGCCTGCGGATCCAGGACGGCGCCCAAGCGGCGCAGCGCATCGAGGCCGGCGACGTGGTGACCCTGGAAGCCGGCGGCCAGAGCGCCGAGATCACTGTGGAACCCCTGGCCTTCGACTGGTCGGAAGGCGCGGCCATCTTCGGTACCGCCCCGGCCAACCGGCCCGTCCAGCTGCGCCTGCGGCTGAAGTCCGGTGCCACCTACAGCATCCCGCGCCAGTCCGATGCCGGCGGGCGCTTCAGCTTCAAGGACGACGATGTGCCCGTGCGCGGCGGCTGGACCCTGGCCGATGTGGCGGCGGTCCGCCTGGAGCTGACGACGCCCAACGGCCACCTGATCATCGACCAGACCCCCAGCTGGGCCAATCCGCCCGCCCAGCGTCAGCCCATCATCTACCTGCCGGCGGCCTTCCGCGGCGCCTCGCCTCGCGGCGGGACGGCGCAGGGGGCGGGTGGGGTGGCGCGGCTCGCGGACAGCGTGGCGCGGCGGCCGGGGTCGGCGACGAGGACGCTTACGGGCGACGGCGAGCGCGACGACTCCTGGATGGGGGTGAACGCCCGCCCGGCGCGGACCTGGTCGAACCTCATCGGCGCGAGCGCGGCGATCTCGCCGGCTGCGATCGCGCCGGTAGCGATCGACACCCACGGTGTCCTTACCCACGATGTCCTTCGCGGCCTGCAGACCCGCCCTCTCCCCCAGCCCCTCTCCCAACACGGCTGGGAGAGGGGAGCGTCGGAGGTCAGCGCTGGGGCTTGGGTCATGCCCCTTTCGTCAGCCTGGACGAGGGCAGGCATGATTCCGCACGGGGAATGAACTGACGCTGTGCGGGTGCGAAGCACCAGCGCATTGAAGACCGGGGGCTCCTGGGGGAGCCCCCGGTTTTGTATTCGCCGAACAGCGGAGTGCCTATCCTTGCGCCCCATGGTGTGGTGAATGAGGGTAGAGTCGAAGCGTCCACCAAGTCGGGTCACCTCCAGTAGTGGATGGTGTACGGAGTGTGGCGGTAGGCCATTCTTCAGATCAAGGAATGCACTCCGACCTACCGCAATGAATTCCGCGCCAACCTCGGCAGGAACGCCCTCGTCCCAGGACGTGGCGTCGCCGTAGGTATCGGGGGTGTCGGCGTGGAGCTCGAGGTCGGCGTCTCCGGGATCGTGGTCCACCCCGCACGGAGAGATGCGGCGCCACCCGGATCGTTGAATTCCAGCCGCACCCGATGCTCGCCCGCCGCGAGGTCCAGCTCGACCATCCGCGCCACCGCCGGACCATCCCATGCATCGACCAGCAAGCGGCTGTCGACCCATAGCCGCACGCCGCCTGCGGCATCGATTCCGAACCGGTGAATCCCGGCCGCCAGGCGCCAGGTCCGCTCGATACGCATGG
>JBGAUA010000074.1:9015-15707 GCA_044228875.1 Anaerolineae bacterium | reverse complement strand
GAGCCGCCGCCGCATCCCACGGCGCCGCCGCATCACCCCACGGCCGAGCCGCCGACGACCGAGCCGCCGCCGCATCCCACGCCGCCGCCGCAGCACCCCACGGCCGAGCCGCCGACGGCCGAGCCGCCGCCGCATCCGACGGCGCCACCGCAGCACCCTACGGCCGAACCGCCGCCGCATCCCACGGCGCCGCATCGCTCCTGACGTATACTACGGGCTCGATCATCGGCCGGCCGCTCCAAGGCGGTTGGCCAAGCCCCAGGGGAAGCCCGCCATGGATTGCAGTCACATGAGGCGTCGGACGCTTCGCTGGTCGACCGGCCTGCTGGCATTGGCCGCCTTGGCCTGGGGCGTCGGGGCCGTCCGGGCCCAGGCGCCCGTGCAGCCCGAGCAGACGGTTGAGCCCCAACAGGCCACGGCGACCGCTTCGCGCACCGCCTTGCCGCCGGCCACCGCGACGCTCGTTGTCACGCCGCCGGCAACGCCGGCGGGGACCCTGCCGGCCACCGTCGGGACGCCGGCGACCGGCGCCACCGCCAGGCCGAGCGAGGCGCCGGAGACCCTGCCCAACGAAGAGCGGCCCATCATCATCCTGGACCGCTACGACGTGGAGCCCGGCGCACCCCTGGCCGGGCAGACCTTCCGGCTGAAGCTCGAGCTGCGCAACAAGGGCGAGCATCTGGCGGAGAACATCCGCGTCAGCCTGGCGTCGAGCAGCTTCCTGCCGGTGCGCGAAGGGAGCCTGGTCTACAGCAACGCCATCGACGAGGGCGATGGTGACAGCATCGAGACCGAACTGCGCGTGGCCGCCGACGCCAAGGCGGGCAGCCATCCCATCACGGTGGGGCTGCGCTGGGACGACAGCTGGGGCGGCACCTACTCCGACGAGGTGACCATCGGCGTCGAGGTGGGCGGCAGCGGCGCGGCGCGGCCCATCCTGGCGGTGACCGGCACCCGGCTGCCCGCCAGGGTCGTGCCGGGCATCCCCTTCACCCTGCAGCTGGACCTGCTCAACACCGGCGGCAAGGAGGCGCGGGCGGTCAACGTGGCGCCGACGCAAGGCGCCCTGGCCCTGGTCGGCGGCGCCGGCACGCTGGTCAACATCGCCCCGGGCGCCTCGGCCACGATCACCGTGCGCCTGGTGGCCGCGCAGGTCCAGGTGCCGGGAGCCAGCAGCCAGACCATCGAGCTGCGCTACGACGCGCCGGAGGGCGAGCACTTCGCCGATCCGCATCCTCTGGGCCTGAGCATTTCCGGCGACGCCGCCACGGGCCCCCTGCCCCTGATCGCCGCATACCGCCTCAACGGCGAGGAGAACGCGGAGATCCACCCCGGCGAGACCTTCAGCCTTGAGCTGGACCTGATCAACGCCGGGGCCGGAGCGGCGCAGCAGACGCGGATGATCCTGGGGGCGGGCGGGGCCGGCAGCGGCACGGGCGCCGGCAGCGCGGCCGCCGCGGGCGCCGCGAGCCTGGGGGTCTTCGCGCCGGTGGGCACCAGCAACGTGCGCTTCCTGGACCTCATGCCGGCCGGGCAGTCCCGGACCGAGGCCGTGCGCCTGGTGGTGGACGGCGCGGCCAAGCCGGGGGTCTACACCCTTGAGGTGGGCTTCCAGTTCGTGGATGCCGACGGCGAGGCGCAGAGCGCCAGCTCGGTGGTCAGCATCCTGGTCAGCCGCAAGCTCAACCTGGTCATCAACCCCGTCCAGGTGGTCACCTCCACCCTGACCGGGCAGCCGATGACCTTCGTCGTCGACATCGTCAACCAGGGCGGCAGCACCGTCAACCTGGGCAACGCGGAGGTGCTGGCGGACGGGCATTTCGCCCTGGGCGCCACCGTGCCGCAGTACATCGGCCAGCTGGACGCCGCCGGCTTCTACACCCTGCAGTCGGACCTCCTGCCCACCCGGGCCGGCCAGGCCGAGGTGACCGTCCGCGTGCATTACCAGGACGACTTCAACCGCGAGCAGACCCTGGAGCGGGTCTTCCCGGTGCTGGTCGAGGCGCTCGAGGAGCCGCCGGTGGACCCCGAGGCCCTCGAGCCGCGCCTGGAGGAGGGCCCCTTGGTCCTGCGGATCCTCAAGGGCCTGCTGGGCCTCGGCGCCTCGCCGAAGCTCGTCATCCCCGAACCCGAAAGCCCGCCGGCCGGCGACGGCGCCGTGCCGTTTGAGGCGCCGCCCGGCGGGGCCGTCAAGATCGAACCGCAGGGCTGAGGCGGCGCTCGGCCCGCGGCGACCCGACCGCCTTTCGCCCTCCGCCTCATGCTCGACCGCGCCCCGCTCGAGAGGACCCTCCATCCCCCATGTCCGCCCGCGATGTGCTCCGCCTGGCCTGGGCCAACCTCAACCGCATGCGCGCCCGCGTGGCGCTCACCTGCATCGGGGTGATCATCGGCACGGTGGCCATCATCATCCTCATCTCCCTGGGCGTGGGTCTGCAGACCAGCGCGGAGGCCTCCTTCGGCAACGTGGGGGACCTGACCGTCATCCAGATCAACGCCTTTGGCGGTGGCATGGGCGCGGTGTCAGGTCGGTCCTCCGGCAGTTCGTCCGGCGACGAGCAAGGCAAGCTGGACCAGGCGACCCTGGACGACATCCGCGCCCTGCCGCATGTCGTGGCCGCCACCCCCATCCTCAGCCTGCAGGGTGGGGTGGAGGTGAAGGTGGGCCAGGTGCGGGCGGACTTCGCCTGGCCCCGCGGGGTGGAGGCGAAGGCGCCGGAGCAGCTGGGCTGGAAGGTGGAGGACGGCGTGGCCGGCCTGGCGCCGGGGCAGATGCTGGTGGGCAAGGGCATCTTCGACGGCGGCGCGGGGATGCGCTTCGGGCCGGGCGGTCCCATGCAGGTGAGCGGCAGCGGCGACGCCGACCCGCGCAACAAGCCCCCGGAGAAGCTGGTGGGCCGCACGGCCACCTTGAAGCTGATGAAGTCCGACGACGAGGGCAAGGAGATCGTGCGCACGGAGCGGCTGCGCATCGTGGGGGTGCTCGAGAGCGACAACGAGAGCACCTCGGCCTACATCAGCCTGAAGGACGCCGACGACTACAACCGCTGGTTCACGGGCAAGGCGCGCAACACCCGCGACGGCTTCCCGGAAGGCCTGGTGAAGGTGGACAGCCGCGAGGCGGTGAAGGAGGTCCAGGACAGCATCAAGGCCATGGGGTTGTCGACTTTCTCCATGCAGGAGATCCTGAGCAGCATGAACCAGGTCTTCCTGATCATGCAGGGCATCCTGGGCGGCGTGGGTGCCATCGCCCTCCTGGTGGCGGCCATCGGCATCGCCAACACCATGACCATGGCCATCTTCGAGCGCACCAAGGAGATCGGCATCATGAAGGCCCTAGGCGCCACCAACAACGACGTCTTGCGCATCTTCCTCACCGAGGCCGGGGCCATCGGCCTCCTGGGCGGCCTGGTGGGGACCGCATCCGGCTGGGGGCTGGGCCGGGTCATCGACTTCATCGTGGGCCAGTACGCCATGTCGCAGCAGGCGGCGCAGGGCGGCGGCGGTGCGGATCAGCCGGCGATGCATTACGTGATCTCGCCCCTCTGGCTCCTGGCCTTCGCCCTGGGCTTCGCCACCCTGATCGGCCTGATCAGCGGCGCCTACCCCGCCTTGCGTGCCGCCAGCATGAAGCCGCTGAAGGCCCTGCGCACGGACTGATTCGGAGTCCCCGCACCGGGGAAGGACCTCAGGAGAGGAGACTGCCTTGGCTCAGGCGACGACGGCTCAAGCGACGACCGAGTCCCCGATCGACCCGCGGGTGGACATCGGCCATGTGCACCTGAAGGTGGCGGACCTGGATCGCGCCCTGGGCTTCTACCAGGGTGTGCTGGGCTTCGCGCTGACCCAGCGCATGGGCCGAGGAGCGGCCTTCCTCAGCGCCGGCGGCTACCACCACCATATCGGACTGAACACCTGGGAGAGCGCCGGCGGCGCGCCGCCGGCGCGGGGTAGCACGGGGCTCTACCACGTGGCCATCCGCTATCCCGACCGCGCCGCCCTGGCCGACGCCCTGCGGCGCTTGCTGCAGGCCGGCATCCCCCTGGAGGGCGCCTCCGACCACGGGGTCAGCGAGGCCCTCTACCTGCGGGATCCGGACGGCAACGGCGTGGAGCTGTACCGCGACCGCCCGATCGCCGACTGGCCGCGCGACGCCTCAGGCGAACTGATGATGGTGTCGGACCCGCTGGATCTGCGGGCGCTCCTGGCGGAGGCGCCATAGGGGTACCGGCGTGTCCGTCGGCGCGACGGGCGTGTCGGTGGCGGTGGGAACGGCGGTGTCGGTGGCCGTGGGAACGGCGGTGTCCGTCGCGGTAGCGGTCGGCAAGAGCGTCGCGGTGGCGGTGGGCGTCGGCGTGAAGGTCGCGGTCGGGGTGGCCGTGGCGGTGGGCGCCGGCGTGTCGGTGGCGGTGGCCGTGGGCGTGAGGGTGGCCGTGGCCGTCGCGGTGGCGCTGGGCGACGGCGTAAGGGTCGCTGTCGCGGTGGCCGTGGCCGTGGGCGACGGCGTAAGGGTCGCGGTGGCCGTGGCGGTGGCCGTCGGCGAGGGCGTGATCGTCGGCGACGGGGTGATGGTCGGCGTGGGCGTGGGGGTATGCGTCGGCCGATAGGGCACGCCGGGGCAGCGGGCCTCGTAGAAGATGGGCGCGAAGCCGAAGCCGTCGTCCAGGATGGGGAAGCCGGTGGAGGCTGCGGATTCGTCGCCGGGCACCTGCTCGCCCAACAGGGTTCCGCTGCGCTCGATGGTCACCACGCCCAGGCCCACGGCGTTGGGCTGGCCCAGGCCGCTGGCGGACTCATGCTCCCAGTACACGGCGCTGACCACCGCGGAGCCCTTGAAGCCCTGGGGCAGGGTGCCGCGCTGGTCCAGGTTGACATAGGTCACCTGCTGGCTGCTCAGCTTCTCGCATTCGTAGTCGAGCAGACCGTTCTGGTCGAAGACGAAGATGGCGAAGTCGGTGAAGCCCGGCCGGGCCACCAGGTTCTGCACCGCCAGCTCGGTGGTCAGGCCGCTGTAGAAGCGGTCCTTGTTGAAGGAGGGGACGCCGATGACCGCCACGCATCCCGGGCCGGGGCAGCGGCAGCATTCGCGGGGCGGCCCCACCTGCCAGTCGAAGGCCTCCACCTCGGGCAGCAGGTTGTAGGCCACGGCTTCCACGGTCTCGGTGCGCGCTGGGTCGCTGTACTTGAGCAGGACCATCACGGCCTGGATGTCGGCGGGTTCGACGGGCGGGCTGCCGGGCTTGAAGTAGCCCTGGCTCTCCACCCGGACGGAGCCGGTCCAGTTGCCGGGCAGGTTGGCCAGGACGGGCAGGAAGAAGGTCTGCGAGCCGCGGGGGCAGATCCAGTCGACGACCACGGCGTCGATGTCTCCGCCGCGGTCCATGAAGTACACCTTGACCTTGGCGGCGTACACGGGGTTCAGGTTCATCACCTGCACGGAGGCGTCCCAGCCTTGGTAGGCGCTGTAGGACAAGGGGCCGTAGGCCACCTGGCTGCCGCTGCGGAAGCGAGGCGGGCCGTCGGGCCCGAAGTTGAGCTCCACCGGCACGGAGCTGTAGCTGGTGAGGGTGTCCCGCCCGGCGGTGTCGACGACGACGGCCAGGGGCTCGGATCCGCGGATCCAGGCGGAGCCCTGCCAGCCGGGGCCGATGCAGTCGGCGGCGTCATAGGCGTAGGTCTCGCCGGGGGCCAGCTGCAGGATGTCGCAGATGCGGTCGCGCAGGCAGTCGTCCTGGCGCCGGAACCAGATCTCCACGGAGCTGCATTCCAGGCCGGCGTTCTGGATGTAGACCCAGCTGCTGAGGTCCGCCCAGTCGCCGATGAGGTAGGGCGTGTAGTAGGCATAGCCGCCGAAGACGGGGTCGTTCTGGCCCAGCATGTAGCCGGTCAGGCCGCTGTAGGAGGCCACCACCTCGGCGCCGGGGGTGATGTCGCCGGGGCAGCGGCGCAAGGCCTCGATGCCCAGCGGCGAGCCCCAGGCCAGGCGCATGGGGATGCCGGCGTAGTCGCCGCCTTCGGTGTAGGCCTTCTTGAAGCGGCGGTAGTCGTTGTTGTCGTCCACGGCCTGCAGCAGCAGGCGCTCGCACATATAGTCGGCAACCACGTCGTCGAAGCCCAGCCGCGTCGCGAGGCCCAGCTCGCCCAGCTGCCGCGCGGTGAAGCTGAAGGCGATGCCGCTGCGGGCGCCCACGGGGATCTGCGAGCTCTGGAAGTTCCAGGCCGAGCCGGGCTTGAGCAGGCCGGAGCATTCCACCTTGAGCGGGCCTGCGGCCTGCGGCGGGCAGGGCCCGGCATCGCCCCAGACGAGGAGGATGACCTTGCTGGCATGGTCCCCCAGGTTCTGGGCTTCGATGACGGTCTCGCAGCCGAGGTCGCGGCCCAGGCTGTTGAGCACGGGCAGGTGGACGATGCGCCCGAGGCCGCCGGCGGCCCCGGCGCCGTGGGGGCGCAGGGCGACGTCTTTGAGGTGTAGCTCCAGGTCGCCGGCGTAGCTCCACTCCAGCGCGCCGACCTCGATGTCAGCGTCCAGCGCGCGCTCGAGCGACGCCTCCACCCGCGCCCCGAGCCGGGCGAGCATCGCGGGGCCGCCGGCGGCCATTCCCGCCAGCATCCCGACCGCGAACAGGAGGATGTGTGCCGCGACCTTCACCAGCGAGGCTCCCTCGCAGGCGCCGCGTGGGAAGATGCGACGC
>JBGAUA010000074.1:0-9005 GCA_044228875.1 Anaerolineae bacterium | reverse complement strand
GACGAGGGCCAGGGCCAGGACCATGGTCCGCGCCGGCGACCGGCCGCGACGCCGGCCGACGGTCGGGAGACGGGGGCCGATGGCCCGGCTCTGCCTGCCGGCGGCATGTCCCGATGGGCCGCCGGCGGCGGGGCAGCCGAAGGCCTGCCCGGCGCCAGGGCGCGCGAACAGGGCGGCTGGGCCGCGATCCGGGCCGCCCGGGAGACGAGCGGGGGCGGCGGAGGGTGGGAGCTTCATGCCGATGGGAACGGGCTGATGGGAACGGCGGGCCGCGGCCAGGGTAAAGGAGCGACCGCTGCCAGATGCATGAGAACGGGAAGCGGCGGCGATCTGCTACGGTGGATCGGGGTCGCCGGGCCTCCGCGGATGGCGGCTGGCGCGGGCGGGGTCCTATACTTGGTCGGCGCCATTCGCGCCGAGCCAGCCAAGGAGGACTAGCCATGTCGCATTACTATGTGAACCGCGGTGCGGTGTTGAGCGGGCGCGGGATGATCCATGGGGCGGACGGCGCGTCCGCCGCCTGCAACTACCGCCTGCAGCGGCAGGAGAAGGTTGAGCGGGCGTACCCGATGGGGGCGAGAGATCCGGACGACCGCCCGCTCGGCGAGTTCCAATGGCAGCAGGAGACCCGCAGCCAGTTCAGCGGGACGCCGCCGGCCTGGTTGGAGGGCCAGCCCACGCTGGAGCTGGAGTTGACGGATGGCCGGCGCCTCCCGGTGTTCATCAAGGAGAGCCAGCCTGGCGGGGCGGTGGTGTACGCGCTGACGGAAGGCGGCGTGGCGCTGCTGACGACGGATCAGGCGTAGCGGCGGGCCGGCGACCAGGGCGAAGGCACCGTTAAGCGAACCTGGGCTGTCGTGATCGAAGGGTCGATGACCCGGGACGCGGTGGGGCGGGTCAGCCTCCCGGCTCCTCGATCTCGATCGCGCGGTCCGGCTCGAGGCCGTCCTCGACGACCTGCCTGCTGCCGCTGGGCCAGTCGATCTCGATCTTGTCGATCTGCGTCGCGTCACCCAGGCCGAAATAGAGCGGGAGCGAGCTTTGGGCCATGTAGCCGGCCTTGCCGTCGACCTGCTGGGTCTGCGTCCGCTCGCCGGTGATGACGCGGACCACGGCACCGAGGCCGTCGCGATTGGAGACGGTGCCGCGCAGGCGCAGGCTCAGCCAATGGATGGACCGGCGTTCGGCCAGGTCGCTCAGCAGCACCTGCGGCTCGGCGTTGAACTCGTTGGTGACGATGTCGATGTCGCCGTCGCCATCGAGGTCGAGGATGACCGAGCCGCGCGTGCCGAGGTTGCCGTTGACGGTCCAGCTGCCGGAATGGTCCTGGCACATGTCATGGCCGGCATCGGCGTTGTCGCAATCCAGGGTGTACCAGGGGATCTTCGCCCGCCCGTCGCGGCGCGGCTCGATGCCGAGCAGGAACTCGCTGTCGATGAAGGCCTGTCCGGCATTGTTCAAGAGCAGCGAGTTGATGCCGTAGCGGTGGGGGTAGCTCATGCTGGCGCTGATGAAGGCGTCGGGCCAGCCATCGGCGTTGATGTCGGACACGCTGACGCCCCAGGGCCAGTAGTTTTCCGTGCCTAGGACATCGGACACTTCCTCGAACGTCCCGCCGCCCTCGTTGCGCCAGAAGGCATTGCCGAAGATGTTGTTGCTGCCGTCCTGGAGATAGAGGTCGTCCCAGGTCATGTAGGACTTCCGCTTCTCCCGATTCGGCGGTTGCTCTGCGCTCATGTCGGAGTGCATGTCGGTGACCATGAGGTCCAGGTCGCGGTCGTTGTCGTGGTCGAAGAACTTGATGCCCATCGCCCCCCAGGGGGTCTTGGGGAACATGCTGGCCGTGCGGTCGCTGAACCGCCCGCCGTCATTGTCATAGAAGTGGTTGTCGCCCTGCATGTTGAGGACGTAGAGATCGGGGTAGCCGTCGCCCGCCAGATCGGCGAAGCCGGCATCGCCGCTCCAGCTGGTGTCGACCAGGCCTGCCGCCGCGGAGGCGTCGCTGAACTGTCCACCGTCGTTGCGGTAGAGGATGCTCGCCTCGGTTCGCTCGGGGTACAGGTGGCCGTCGAAGGCATCGGCCATGGCCTTGTAGTATCCGTCGGGCCAGGTCTCGTCGGTCGTGAAACGGCCGACATTGGCCAGGAAGAGGTCCAGGTCGCCGTCGCGGTCCCAGTCGAAGAAGGTGCCGGTGGACGAGTGGCCTTCGTAGTCGAGGCCGACCTTCGCGGCCACCTCCTCGAACACGCCGTGGCCGTCGTTCTGGAACAGGCGATTGCCGCGGCGAATGGTGGTGACGAAGAGATCCGCGTCGCCGTCGTTGTCATAGTCGGCAAAGCTGGCCGCCATGCTGACGACGCCGTCGACGGCAACCCCGGCGCGGTCGGTGATGTCCTCGAACGTGCCGCCGCCCAGATTCCGCCACAGCTGGTTGCCGCCGATGAGCGAGACGAAGTACAGGTCGGGCAGGCCGTCGCCGTCGACATCCGCCGCCGCCACGGCGCTGCCATGGTCGTAGTGAACCGGCTTCCAGTCCTTGCCGGCTTCGACGACGATCTGATGGCGGAATCCGATGCCGCTCTCCGGCTGACGGTCCTGCAGGCGGAAGTCGTGCGGCACCTTGATCTGGTCCGCGTTGGCGACCTGCGTGGCGGCCCGGTCAGCCAGGGTGGTGATGCCGACATCCATCCGCGGCTGGTCGATGACCGTGCCGTCCGGCCCGGAATCGTCGACGTCCTCTACGGGCGGGAGTGGGTCCACGGTCCCGTGGCCATGCTCGCCCGTCTTCTGGCAAGCGGTGGCGGTCAGGACGAGCAGCGCCGCGGCGGCGAGCAGGCGGCAGGACCGAGGTCCATTGTTCAAGGCGTGACGCATCTGTTGGCGCTCCCGGATGATGTGCTGAAAGGGCCGGCCCAGGAGAGTTCAACGCAGTGCCGGGTGGCGTGGATAGACGCGCGCTCGATCGATACCTTGGGGGAGACGTGATTGACGGCCGGCGATCGCGCCGTCATAATGGCCGTCTGCCCGTGTGCATCAAGGAGAGGCCAGCCGGCGGGGCGGTAGTGACCGCGCTGACGGATCGCGGCGCTGCCGACGTCGGCTCCGAAGCAGCGCCGGGCGCGCCGACATGCCTCCGAGGGCGCCGCGGTCGCGACCCGAAGGGCAGTCGATCAAGTACGCTGGTGAACTTGCCCCCGTGAGCTAAGGCAATTGACCCCGAAAGTCCCCGTAAACCTGACCAAGGTCGCTAGCGACCTTGGTCGGCTGTCCGAGCTGGGGCCGCGACAGAGCCGTCGTTCACGGCGTTGGGCGGTCGGTATGACCACGCTTCTTGCGCTGGCGGTGCCGGTTTCGGTCGTCAGGAATGCCGATAGATCCGACCTTTCGGTTGTCGCCCATGGAGCCGGGCGGTCGGGGAAAACGGTCGCCGATGCGCTGCGGGGCAAGGTTCCCGCCGAACCGGCGACAGCGGCCGGCGGCGACGAAGAGCCGGCGCAGCACATCCTCCTGCCTGGCTTGCTGCGCGGGGGAAGCTTCCTCGCCGGGCCGGCGGCGTCACCGAGCCCGGTGGCATCGCCGGCGCCGGCCGCATCAGCCTCACCGACGAGGGTCGAGCATCCCGAGCCCTCGCCCTCGCCTCGGCCGCCCTTCGTGCCGGCGGCGGAGTTCTTTGTGGCGCCGGCGGCGAGCGGATCAGGGGATGGCTCCTTGGAGCGTCCGTGGACCCTGCAACAGGCGCTAAGCCAGCCGGCGGCGCTGAAGCCGGGCGGCCTGGTGTGGCTGCGCGGGGGAACCTATGCGAACCAGTGGAAGACGGATCCCTCGCTGGGGCGCATCTCCTATAGCTGCGGCACCCACGGCACGGCGGAGGCCCCGATCGTCTTCCGCAACTACCGGGATGAGCGCGTCACCATCGACGGCGAGGCCAACGAGGTGGTGCTGTTCGCCCAGGACTGCAGCTTCACCTGGTTCTGGGGCCTGGAGCTGATGAGCTCCGCGCCGGTGCGCACGCCGTCGCGGTCCTACATCTACGGCACGGCGCCCGATCTCAAGTTCATCAACATGTTCCTGCACGACATGTCCGATGGCATCGACCTGTGGACGACGGCCACGAACGCCGAACTCTACGGCTCGCTGGTGTACCACAACGGCTGGGACGAGACGAACGGCGGCCACGGGCACGGCATCTACACCCAGAACAAGACGGGCGTCAAGCGCATCCAGGACAACATCTTCTTCAGCCAGTACGGCTACAACGTCAAGGTCTGGTCCACCAACCAGTTCGTCGACAACTTCGTGCTGGAGGGCAACATCCTCTTCAACGGCGGCTCGCTCTCGGAATTTGCCAGCCGCAAGTTCAACTTCTTCGTCGTGGGCAACAACCCGGCCGCGCCGGCCCGCAACCTGGTGGTGCGGCGCAACTACACCTACGCGGGCAATACCACCACCACCCCGGCCTGCAACGCCTTCGGCCCCAACTACGGCGCCACGGATCTTGTCCTGGAGGACAACTACCTGCTGGGGCAGTTCCGGGTCGGCGGGCCCTACGTCAACTGCTCGATCAAGCGCAACCACATCCTGGGCGGCACGGCCTTGGGGTTCATCACCGGCACGGGATTCGCCATGGCCGACTACCCCGACAACGTCTACGCCCAGGAGCTGCCGACCACGGGCGTGGACGTCTTCGTCCTGCCCAACGCCTACGAACCGGGTCGCGCGAACATCGCCATCTACAACTGGGGCGGCGCCGACACGGTGGACGTCGCGGCGGAACGACTGGGGCTGACGGTCGGCGACCGCTACCAGCTGATTCACGCGATGGACCCCTTCAACGACATCATCACCCGCAGCTATGACGGCGGGGGGACGATCACCGTGCCGATGACCGGCCACAGCTTCGCCCAGGCCATCGGGTCGACGAAGGCGCCGGTGTCGCAGTTTCCGCGGTTCGGGGCCTTTGTGTTCCGGCGGGTGGGCCCGTGATGGGGGCGATCCCAGAAAAGTTGCGATCCCAAGTTATATAGTCGCGCATGTGCGGCAAGCACACCCGCCAGAACATGAAACTGCGGCCGGAGCGCGGCGCAATTTCATAGCAGCCTTCCTGTCGTCCGCCATGCGAACGCCCCGACGCCCCGTAGCCGGTTGCGCCAGCCGGTGGGCCGGCCTATGCTGTGCCCTCCATGAACCGTCGACGCCTCCTCGCCCTGCTGCTGCCGGTTGCGCTGGCCGTGACCGTTCTCGGGTCTCGGGCGGCGCCCGCGCAGACGATCACGCCGCCGATCGCCTACCCACACGTGGCCACCATCGGCCAGACCGGCCAGCCCTACCGCCGCTCCGACGCCAACCTCAACCAGCCTGTGGGCCTCGGCGCGGACCGCGACGGCGTCTGGATCGCCAACGGGGCCGGACGCAACCTGCTGCGCTTCGGGTTGACCGGCGTCGAGTCCATGGGCCGCGCCGGTGCGCTTGACGCCTTGTACGGCAGCCCCCTGCGCTATCTGGCCGACGTAGCGGTGGTCAACCTGTGGGGCGGCAGGCCCAGCCCCACCGCGACGCCGCGGACCGGGGGCGGCCGGGTGGAGCCGCCGACGCGAACCGTGTGGGTCGTCGATCAAGGCGGGCATGTCGTCGTCGGCCTCCCGCCCCGGGACGAGCGCTTTCCGGTGCCGCCCATCGTGCTGGGAGAGATCGACCAGCCCGGCGATGACGATGGCCACCTGCGCGACCCGACAGGCATCGCCGCCGATAGTGTTGGCAACGTCTTCGTCAGCGACACCGGCAACCACCGCGTCCAGGTCTTCGCCCCCGATGGCAAGCATCTGGCGACCATCGGCCAGACCGGCCGCGCCGGCGCCGGGCCGGGCCAGCTTGATCATCCCCAGCGACTCACCGTCTCCGGCGCCGGCCGCCTGTACGTGGCCGACACCGGCAACCACCGCGTGGTCGCCTACGAGGTCAGCGATCCCCGCGCCCCGCGCGAGCTGCAGGTGTACGGGCAGACCGGCGTGGCGGGCAAGGGGCCCGGCCAGTTCGACCATCCCGGCGGCGTCACCGTGGACGCCACCTTCCTCTATGTCGCCGACACCGGCAACAGCCGCGTGCAGGTGCTCACCTGGCGCGACGGTCGGCAATGGCGCACCCTGGACGGCACGACCAGGGACCGCTGCGGCTTCGCTCAAGGGGCCGACCCCGATTGGGGAGCGCCGTCGGACCTGGCCCTGGACCAGAGCAACAACCTGTACATCGCCATGCCGCAGAAGATGCGGGTGGCGGGCTGCGACGCCATGCAGCGTGTGCAGCGCCCCGACCTCAACCACGGATCGCCGGGCAGCCCCTACTTCGCGGCCGACGACCTGTTCAACGCCCCGGCTGGTGTCGCCGTCGCCGCGGATGGGTCGGTAGCCATCGTCGAGCAGGAAGGCCAGCGCCTGGTCCGCGTCGCCGCGGATGGCGCTCCCATGTGGATCATCGGCACCGCGGGTGTCGCGGGCGCCGGTGACGCCGTCAGGCCGCAGCTGGCGCAGCCCACCGATGCGGTGTTCCTCGCGGACGGCCGTCTGGTCGTGTCGGACACGGGCAATGGGCGGCTGCAGGTGTTCAATGCCGCCGGCTTGCTCGACGCCACCTGGGGCAGCGGCTGGCTGCAATCGTCCGCCGGTCTGGCCCGCTTGCCCGATGGCCGCCTGGCCGTGGCGGACCCCGCGGCGGGTCGCGTGCGGCTGTTGGATGCGAGCGGGGCGGCCGCCGGCGACCTTGCCGGTCCGTCGGGCCCGCTGGCGTTCACCGACCCCGCCGACGTCGCCGTGGACAGCGTGGGCAACTGGTACGTCAGCGAGCGCGGCAGCCATTTCGTGCAGGTGTTCGACCGCGGCGGAATTCCCGTCCGCAGGGTCGGCGATGTGGGCTTGAGCGGTGACGACTTCGGCCACCTCAAGCATCCGACCGGCCTGGCCATCGACGCGGCCGATCGACTGCTGGTGGTAGACAGCGGCCATGACCGCGTCCAGGTCTTCGCTCCGGATGGCGCCTCCCTCAGCACCAGCGGCGGCCGCCGCGGCGGCGGGACAGGAGGGCTGCTGGAGCCGCGCGGTATCGCTGTCGCGCCGGACGGTAAGGTGGTCGTCGCCGACAGCTTCAACCATCGCGTGCAGGTGTTCCAGGCGGCCGCCGAGCCCTGGCTGCCGGCGGCGGCCAATGGCTTCGGGGAGCGAGCCGTCACGGAGGTCGATGCCCTGCAGGTGTTCGACGGGCGCCTGTACGCAGCGCTCGGCGGTTCAACGGGGGCGGAGGTCTGGCGTCGCGATGCGCAGGGCCCGTGGCAACAGGTCGCGTTCGGCGGGTTCGGCGACGCCGCGCATCACCGCCTGCGGGCCTTCGGCGTCTTTGGCGGCAAGCTCTACGCCGGCACCGACAACCGCCATGAGCAATGGGACCCCAACACGGGCCTGCTCATCGGCGCTTCCACCGGCGGCGGGGTCTGGCGGAGCGGCGACGGCGAAGGGTGGGAGCCGGTGGTGGCCGGCGGCTTCGGCGACAGCCACCAAGGCGCCGTCGGCCCCTTCGCCGAGTTCAAGGGGCACCTCTATGCCGGGACCGCTTCCGTGGACAGCCGCTACCCGCCGCAACTATGGCGGTCGACGACCGGCGACGGCGCCGACTGGCGGCGGCTCGGCATCGGCCAGACCTCGCGATCCGGCTGGAGCGACAACCGCGCCGTCTCGGCGATGACGGTCTACAGCAACAGCATGGTCCTGGGCACCTGCGGCCAGCGAGCGCAGCTGTGGTCGAGCCGCGACGGCGACGCCTGGAAGCCGGCCGGCGATACCGACCCAAGTGTCGAACCGGCCACGGTCCAGCCGACCTTGGGTGCCGGCGCTCCCTGCGTCACTTCGCTCACCGCCTATGAGGGCCGGCTCTTCGCCGCCCTCGGCACGCCCGCGGACCGCCTGCGGCATCCCTACGAAGCTGGGGTTCCGGCGGAGCTTTGGCATTGCCTCGCATGCGACGGCAGCGACTGGGAGCCGGCCGCGGCACCCGGCTTCGGCGACCCGAGCAATGCCGGTGCCATGGCCTTGGCGGCCTTCGCCGAACCGCCCTTCGGCTACCTCTATGCCGCCGTCGGCAACGCTGCGAGCGGCATGCAGCTGTGGCGCGCGCCCGACGGGCTGGACTGGGAGCCGCTCGCTTCGGGCGGCTTCGGCGATGACAACAACGTCCAGCCGGGCGGTCCGGCAGCCATGGCCGAGTACCGCGGCCGCTTGTTCGTCGGTACGGTCAACGGCGCCAACGGTGGCGAACTGTGGTCCACCGGTGGCACCCGGCCGCAGGTCCTTCCCCCGGCCGCCGGACCGACCGTCGTCCCCACGCCGCGGCCGCGGCCCCAGCCGTCGGTGGGCCGCGCGCGCTACCGGCAGGTGGACGCCTGGCCCGTGGCGCCATCCCTGCCGGATGGCGTCCTCGGCGGGATTACCGACATAGCTGTTGCCGCCGACGGAGCGGTCTACCTCTTGGCCGACGGCCCGCCGCGCTTGCTGCACCTGCGCCCCGACGGCGCCTGGGCGCCGGACTTCGGCGCCAGCGGCACCGGCCCCGGCCGTCTCAGCCAACCGCGAGCCATCGCGGTGGACGACGCGGCGGGTCGAGTCTATGTCGCCGACGTCGGCAGCCAGGGCCGGCTGGTGGCCTACGATCGCCAGGGCGGCTACGTGGCCACCCTCAGCAAGGGCGTCCGACCCGTGGACGTGCAGGTGCTTTCAGACGGCACCCTGTGGCTGGCCGACCTCAGCGCCGGCGCCCTGCGGCATCTCGCGGCGGACGGCGCCGAGCTGGCGCGATTCGGCCACTTCGGACCGGAGGACGAGGACGGCTTCCTGGGCCTCGTGGCCGTCGCCGTCGAGCCGCGCGGCCTGGTATGGGCTGCCGATCAGGACGGCGCCCGCTTGCGGGCCTACGTGCTGGACGCCGGCGGCCGATGGGCGCGGCTGACCACCCTGGACCTGACCAGG
>JBGAUA010000073.1:0-15746 GCA_044228875.1 Anaerolineae bacterium | reverse complement strand
CGTTCGATGGCCTCGGCCGAGCGCCATTCGAAGACCTCTACGACCGTGCCGTCCACGGCGCGCATGACATAGGCCGGACGGTCCGTCACCAGCTCCTCGGCGGCCAGCACGCTCAGGTGCTTGGCGACTACCGCGTCCAGCTGCGGTTCCATGCCCGGCTTCGGCTTGTAGGCCGCGATGACGAAGCGTCCCATGGTTCCGTCCTCCTCGCTGACGAAGGGCGATGGCCCTTCTCGGATATCCGACGATGGTACACCCTTCGCGGTGCAAGCCAAGACCCCAGTTCGGCCCTCCCGCCGCCGGGACCGTCAGGTGGCAGCCCGCCCTACTCCCTCCCCACCCCCAGCCCGTCCGCCACCCGGTTCACGTAGTTGAAGAAGGAGGCGATCAGGTTCACCTGCAGGATGGCCACATCGTCGAAGCCCGCCGCGCGCAGTGGGTCCAGGTCTTCACGCTGAACCCGGGCGGGGCGCAGCGTCAACGCCTCCACGTAGGCCAGCATCGTCCGCTCACGGTCGTCGAGTTCCGCCGAGCGCCAGTCGCGGCGCATGGCTTCCTTGAGGCCGTCGTCCAGGGTCACCAGACGCAGAAACTCTGCGTGGGATTCCAGTCAGTAGAAGCAGCTGTTGAGCCCCGAGACCGTGGCCGCGATCAGCTCGTGATCGCGGCGGCTCAGGGGCAGCTTGGGGTCCAGCATCGCCGCGTAGCCCGCGAAGATGTGCTCCAAGGCCCCAGGGATCAGCGAATGCGAGGCGACGATGCTCTCGTTGGCCACCAGCGGCGGCAGCCGGAGCTCGGCCGCGCGGGCCGGGCCGTACTCCGCGGGGTAGCCCCGCCTCGCCCCGGCCATGGCGGCCTGCAGCTCAGGCTGGTCGGGGCCGGGAGCGACGGTGCGGATCCAGGTCATGGCGGTCTTCCTCGGATAGGTGGCGACGGTTCGGATCGGGCTCGGCGCCAGGCAGCCGCCGGTCCCACCGCCCGGCGGACGGAGAGCCGTTAGCATAGGGTCGCCGCGCCGCCTCTACAACCGGTGGAAGTACCCATGGGGTCCGGGGTGCTTGCCCGGATGTTCCGCTCGCTTCGCAGCGCGCTTCGCCAGCCGCGCGCCGCCCTGAGGCCGCCGCTGTTGACAGCGGCGTCGCGCAAGGGGATCATTAGCGTTCACAAACAAAGGGGCGGGTAGGGCATGCGGACTGGACCGAGACAGGGAAAGATCGCGCCCCTCAAGCGCGGCGCGACGCATCTGGCCTCGCCCCTTCGGCGCGAGTTGCTGTCGCTGGAGAGCCTCGACGAGCGCGCCAAGACCCTGGCCGGCGTCTTCTCCGTGGCCCGCAGCCGCCAGAAGGTCCACGACTACGACCTTCTCCCGCGGCTGGAGGCGAACCTCCACCTGCTGCGCTCGGCCTACCGCCTGCTGGCCGAGGACGTGCACAACGGCATCGCCGTGCCTCCGGCCGCCGAATGGCTGCTGGACAACCTCCATCTCGTCGTCGCCGAGGTGCGCAACGTGCGGCGCGACCTGCCGCGGCGCTACTACCGCACCCTGCCGAAGCTGCTTGCCCGCGAGTTCGCCGGCAAGGCCCGCATCCACGCCATGGCCGAGGAGCTCATCGGCCATGGGGACGGGCGTCTGGACAACGAGCGCCTGAACCGCTTCGTCGTGGCCTTCCAGACCGTGGCGCCCCTGACCATCGGGGAGCTGTGGGCCTGGCCGAGCATGCTCAAGCTGGCCCTTGTGGACAACCTCAGCGTCTTGGTCCAGGCCGACCTCGTCCGTCGCGATGCCTGGCGGCAGGCCGACCGCGCCGCCGAGCGCCTGGAGGCCGGCCTGCCCCCCGAGGCGCTGCCCCAGCCCCTGCATGACGGCTTCGTGGCCCAGCTCCGCCAGCGCATGCGCGAGTACAGCCCCCGCCCGTCGGCCCTGCGGCTGCAGCTGGACGAGGCCCTGGCCGCCCAGGGCAGGACCTCGGAAGAAGCCGTGCGCGCCGCGCATCAGCAGCAGGCCATCGACCAGGTGTCCGTCGGCAACACCGTCACCAGCCTCCGACTCTGCTCGACCATCGACTGGAGCCTCTACGTCGAGCAGGTAAGCGTGGTGGAGCAGATCCTCCGGCGGGACCCGGCCGGCGTCTACAAGCGGATGGACTTCCCGAGCCGCGACCGCTACCGGCGCGCCGTCGAGTCGTTGGCCGAACCCACCGGGACCGCCCAGGTGCGGGTGGCCCTGCGGGCGCTGGAGAGCGCGCGCCAGGTGGCCGAGGAGCAAGGCATCGACGAGCGCGCCGCCCATGTCGGCTACCACCTCATCGGCCACGGGCGACCGGGCCTGGAGGTCGACGTCGGCCATCGGCCGCGGCGACGGGAGCGCCTGCGGCGGCGGCCGGACCTGGCCGCCGGGCTGTACCTGGGCAGCATCGGCCTGCTTACAGCTACCGGCGTCTGGGCCGCCACGGCCTACGCCGCGCATGCCGTCGGCGCTTCCGGCCGCTGGGGCCTCGTCCTGGCGGCGGCCCTCCTGGCCCTGGTCCCCGCCAGCGAGCTGGCGATCCTGCTCGTCCAGCGGCTCGTCGCCGCCTGGGTCCCGCCGCTGCGGCTGCCGCGCCTGGACTTCAGCGACGGCGTGCCGGTGGGAGCCCGCACCGTCGTCGTCCTGCCCACCTTGCTGCGCAGCGTCGAAGGCGTCGAGGAGCTCCTGGACCACCTGGAGGTCCAGGCCATCGGCAACCAGGATCCGCGCATCCACTTCGCGCTCCTGACCGACTTCCGGGATGCCCCCACGCCCGAGACCCCGCAGGACCAGGCCATCCTGGACGCCGCCGTGTTGGGCATCGAAGCGCTCAACCGCCGCCATGGCTGCGGCGCCGCCGACCGCTTCTACCTCTTCCATCGCGACCGCCGCTGGAACGCGCGCGAGGGCGTCTACATGGGCTGGGAGCGCAAGCGCGGCAAGCTCGAGGAGCTCAACCGCTTCCTGCGCGACCCCGCCGACCCTGCCTTCCGCGTCAAGGTCGGCGACCTGGCGGCCCTCGAGGACGTGCGCTACGTCTTGACCCTGGACGCCGACTCGCAGTTGCCGCGCGATGCCGCGCGGATCCTGGTCGGCATCCTGGACCACCCCCTCAACCGCCCCCATTTCGACCCGGCCGTCGGCCGGGTGACCTCCGGCTACGGCATCCTGCAGCCGCGGGTCAGCGTCACCCTGTCCAGCGCCCTGGGCTCACGCTTCGCCCGCATCTACGCCGGCCACACGGGGGTGGACCCTTACACCACAGCTGTCTCCGACACCTACCAGGACCTGTTCGGCGAAGGCGTCTTCACCGGCAAGGGACTCTACGACGTCGACGCCTTCCGCGCCGCGCTGGACGGACGGGTGCCGGACAACGCCCTGCTCTCCCACGACCTCTTCGAGGGCATCCACGCCCGCGCCGGCCTCGTCTCCGACGTGGAGGTGGTGGACGACTACCCGCCCAACGTCATCGCCCATGCCAGCCGCCAACACCGCTGGGTTCGCGGTGACTGGCAGCTCCTGCCCTGGCTCTTGCCCCTGGTACCCGTGGCCGGCGGGCTGGCACCCAACCGCATCAGCCTCATCAGCTGGTGGAAGATCGTCGACAACCTGCGGCGCAGCATGATGCCGCCGGCCTTGGTGGCCTACTTCCTGGCCGGCTGGACCCTGCTTCCCGGACGCCCCCTCGTCTGGACCCTCGGCGGTCTGGCCGTTGTCGGCTTCCCGCTCCTGTCCGCTCTCCTCCAGCTGGTCGGGCGGCCGCAGCCGCCGGAGCAGACCCGGCCGCATCTGCCCGCCCTCCTCGGCGATCTCGGGTCGGCCCTGGCCCAGGCCTCCTTGAGCCTCAGCTTCCTGCCCTACCACGCCTGGATCATGGCCGACGCCATCGGGCAGACACTGGTCCGGATGGCGTTCACCCGACGCAAGATGCTGGACTGGGAGACCGCCGCCACCCAGGCCGCACGCTCGGCGAGCATGATGCGCAAGGGGACGCGGTCCTTCTACGGCGCCATGGTAGCCAGCCCGGTCGTCGCCCTGTTCGCCGCCGTCGCGGTGCTGGCGGTGCGCCCCGCGGTCTGGCCGGTGGCCCTGCCCTTCGCCTTGCTGTGGGCTCTGGCGCCGGCAATCGCCTACCGGCTCAGCCGCCCCATCGACCTCGGGCGACCCGGCCTCGCCCCGGAGGACCGCGCCTACCTCCTTGAGGTGGCTCGGAAGACCTGGCATTACTTCGAGACCGTCGCCGGCGCGGAGAGCAACGGCCTGCCGCCGGACAACCTGCGGGTCGGGGACAACGCACTGGATGAGGCGGACGGCATCATCGCCCATCGCACCTCGCCCACGAACATCGGCATGGGCCTGCTGTCGACCCTGGCGGCGCAGCACCTGGGCTTCCTGTCCCTGCCGGCGTTGATCGAGCGCCTGGAACAGAGCCTGGACAGCATCGAGCGGTTGGAGCGCCACGAGGGGCACCTCTTCAACTGGTACGACAGCCAGAGCCTGGCTCCCCTGGCCCCGCGCTACGTCTCCACCGTGGACAGCGGCAACCTGGCCGGCGCCCTGATCACCCTGGCGCAAGGTTGCCTGCAGCTGGCCGCGGGCGCGTCCCCGCCCGTGGAGGGCAGGTCGGCCGCCGCCGCGGATCCGGACGGCACGGCGCGGCGCCTGGGCGACCTGGCCGCCCGAGCCGGCGCGCTGGCCGACGCCATGGACTTCGGCTTCCTCTACGACCGACGGCGCCAGCTCTCCGCCATCGGCTACCGGCTGGCCGACGCGACCGGCCCCGGCGGCCGTGACAGCGCCTACTACGACCTCCTGGCGTCGGAGGCCCGGCTGGCCAGCTTCCTGGCCATCTCTCGCGGCGCGGTGCCGCAGAGCCATTGGTTCCACCTGGGGCGGCTGGTGGTCAGCGTCGAGGGCGTGCCCACCCTGGTCTCGTGGAGCGCCACGATGTTCGAGTACCTGATGCCGCAGCTGCTGATGCGCGCCTACCCCGGCACCCTGCTGGACCGCAGCTGCCGCATGGCCCTTCGCCGCCAGATCCAGTATGGGCGCGAGCAGAACCTGCCCTGGGGGATCTCCGAATCCGCCTTCAACGTGGTGGACCGCGGCGGTGAGTACCAGTACAAGGCCTTCGGCGTGCCCGGACTGGGGCTCAAGCGCGGTTTGGGCGAGGAGATGGTGGTGGCGCCCTATGCCACCGCCCTGGCGGCCATGCTCGACCCCACGGCCGCCGCGGCCAACCTGCGGCGACTGGCCGCCGCCGGCGCGGCGGGCCACCTGGGCTTCTACGAGGCCATCGACTACACGCCGCGCCGGCCCGGCGACAGCGGCCCCGACAGCGTGCCCGGCGCCGAGGCGGGCCACCAGGGCGTGGTGGTGAAGAGCTACTTCTCCCACCACCAGGGCATGACCCTCGTCGCCCTGGCCAACGTGCTTCAGGGCGACCGGATGATCGAGCTGTTCCACGCCGATCCCCGCGTCCGCAGCACCGAGCTCCTGCTTCAGGAGCGGGTGCCGCGCCAGGCACCGGTCATCGTACCGCCCTCGGCCGAGGAAACCCGCGCGGCTCCGGCGGTGCCGACGCGAACACCGCGGCGGGTGCGAACGCCGCACACGCCCTATCCCCGCGCCCAGATCCTGTCCAACGGCTCCTACCAGGCCATGGTCACCAACAGCGGCGGCGGCGGCAGCCTCTGCGGCGCGCTGGCGGTCACCCGCTGGCGGCCCGACCCCACGAGGGATCCCGGCAGCCAGTTCATCTACCTGCGCGACGTACATTCGGGCGAGGTCTGGTCCGCGGCCTACCAACCCATCGGCAAGGAGCCGGACCGCTACCTGGTGGAGTTCCTGGCCGAGCGGGTCACCTTCAGCCGCCGCGACCATGACATCGAATGCCGACTGGAGATCGCCGTCTCGCCGGAGGACAACACCGAGGTCTGGCGCGTGGCCTTGACCAACAAGAGCGACCGACCGCGCGAGATCGAGCTGACCAGCTATGTCGAGATCTCGCTGGGCGGCATCGCCGAAGACGTGGCCCATCCCGCCTTCGGCAAGCTCTTCATCGAGACCGAATGGCTGGCCGGCAGCACGACCCTCATCGCCCGCCGCCGCCCGCGCGCGGACCAGGACCCGACGCATTTCGCCTTCCACGTGATCGCGGTCGACGGCCGGGCGCGGGCGCAGGTGGAATGGGAGACGGACCGCGGCGCCTTCCTCGGCCGCGGCCGCGGCCCCGACGACCCCGCCGCCCTGGACGGCCGATCGCTGTCGGAGACCACCGGCGCGGTCCTCGACCCCATCCTGGCCCTGCGCACCCGCGTGCGGCTGGCGCCGGGAGCGGTCGCCCGCCTGGCCTTCAGCACCGGCGTCACCCAGGACGAGACCGCCGCCTACGCCCTGGCCCAGAAGTACCATGACGGCGATCTCGCCCAGCGCACCTTCGCCCTGGCCTACAACCACGCGCAGGTGCTGCTGCGGCATCTGGGCATCTCCGCGGCCGAGGCGCAGCTCTACAGCCGCCTGGGCTCGCGCGTCTTCTTCGCCGACGCCTCCCTGCGCGCCGATCGCGAGGTCCTGGCCCGCAACGAACTCGGGCAGAGCGGGCTCTGGGCGCACGGCATCTCCGGCGACCTGCCGCTCGTGCTGGTGCCGGTGCGCGGCGCCCAGGACCTGGGGCAGGCGCGGCAGGCGCTCAAGGCGCACGAGTACTGGCGCCTCCTGGGCCTCAAGGCCGATGTGGTCATCCTCAACGAGGACCAGGCCGGCTACCGCGACGAGCTGCAGGAGCAGTTGGCGCACTTGCTGAACACCGGCCCCTGGAATGCCTGGCAAGGGGTCTCGGGCGGCGTGTTCCTGCTGCGCGCCGAGAACCTGCGGGAGGCGGAGAGCATCCTGCTCCTGACGGCGGCTCGCGCGGTGCTCGAAGGAGAACTGGGCCAGCAGATGGACCGCTCCGAACCGCCGCCGCCCCTGCCCGGGGAGCGCGTCGCGGCCGGCGCGCCGCGCCTGTCCGGCGCGGACGGCGAACCCGCGGGCCTGGATGCGCAGGGCCTGGTCATGGCCAACGGCCTCGGCGGCTTCGATGCCGATGGCTCCGCTTATGTCATGGTCATGGACGGCGACCGGGAGACGCCCCTGCCTTGGAGCAACGTGCTGGCCAACCCCGATTTCGGCTCCGTCGTCACCGCTTCCGGCGCGGCCTTCACCTGGGCCGGCAACAGCCGCGAGAACCGGCTCACCCCCTTCGCCAACGATCCTGTCTCCGAGTCCAGCGACGAGGCCATCTTCCTGCGCGACGAGGACAGCGGCGCCGTCTGGGGCGCCACCCCCGGCCCCTTGCCGCGCACCGCCCATTCGCCGCGCTGGCTGGTCCGCCAGGCCCCCGGCCTCTGCCGCTTCAGCCAGGTCGCCGACGGGATCGCCCAGAGTCTGGTCGTCTTCGTCGCGCGCGAAGCGCCGGTCAAGCTGTCGCTCTTGACGGTGACCAACCGCTCGGAGCACCGGCGGCGGCTCTCGCTCTTCGGCTACAACGCGTGGGCCCTGGGGCCGCCGCGACCCGACGTGGCGCGCTTCGTGCGCACGTCCCTGGACGCCGAGACCGGCGCGGTGCTGGCGACCAACGCCTACTTCGCCGACGGCTCGCCGCGGGTGGCCTTCGCCGCCACCAGCGGAGCGCTGCGGTCGGCCACCGCGGACCGGCTGGAGTTCCTGGGGCGCAACGGCTCCCTGGCGCGCGCCGCCGGCCTGCGCCGCCCGGAGCTGGGCATGCGCTTCGGCGCGGGCCTGGACCCCTGCGCCGCCTTGCAGACCGACCTGGACCTGGCCCCCGGCGCGAGCGCCACGGTGGCCTTCCTCCTCGGCCAGGGAGAGGACGAGGAGGCCGCGCTGGCCCTGGTGCGGCGCTTCGGCGCGGCCGGCGCCGCCGAGGCGGAGCTGAAGGCGGTCGAGGCCTTCTGGGCCGAGACCCTCGGCACCATCGCCATCAAGACCCCCGATGACTCCTTCGACCTGCTCGTCAACCATTGGCTGCTCTACCAGGACCTGAGCTCACGCCTGTGGGCCCGAACCGGCTTCTACCAATCCAGCGGCGCCTTCGGCTTTCGCGACCAGCTCCAGGACGTACTCGCCCTCCTGTTCAGTCGCCCGGATCTGACGCGCGCCCACCTTCTCCGCGCCGCCGGACGGCAGTTCCAGGAAGGTGATGTGCAGCATTGGTGGGATCCGGCCAACGGCCGCGGCATCCGCACGCGCTGTTCGGACGACCTGTTGTGGCTGGCCTACGCTTCGGCCGAGTACGTGTCGGCGACCGGCGACGAAGCGGTGCTGGACGAGGAGGTCGCCTACCTCGAGGCGCGGCCGGTGCCGCCGGGCGAGGCCGAGGACTACGGCCAGCCCGGTACGTCGGCGGAGAGCGGCTCGCTCTTCGACCACTGCCTCAGGGCCATCGATCGCGGCCTCACCTCGGGCGCCCACGGCCTGCCGCTGATGGGCAGCTGCGACTGGAACGACGGCTACAACCGCGTCGGCGTCGGCGGGCGGGGCGAGAGCGTCTTCGTCGGCTGGTTCCTCTGCTGGGTGCTGGAGGCCTTCGCCCCCCTCTGCGAAGCGCGCGGCGACGCCCGCCGCGCGGCCCATTACCGCGCGCAGCGCGAGCACCTTAGCCTGATGCTGGACCGCACCTGGGACGGCGACTGGTACCGCCGCGCCTACTTCGACGACGGCAGCCCGCTGGGCTCCAGCCAGAACGACGAGGGCCGCATCGATTCCGTGGCCCAGACCTGGGCGGTCCTCTCCGGAGCCGCCCGCGCCAAGTACGCCGAACGGGCGATGGATGCCGTGCGGGCACACCTGGTGCGGCGCGGCTCCGGCGTCATCCTGCTCTTGGCCCCGCCCTTCGACCAGACCGAGATGGACCCGGGCTACATCAAGGGCTACCTGCCGGGGGTCCGCGAGAACGGCGGACAGTACACCCAAGCCGCCGCCTGGGCCGTGCTGGCGCTGACCCGCCTGGGCAGCGGCGACGAGGCCGCCGAGCTCTTCCATATGCTCAACCCCATCAACCACAGCCGCAGCGCCGAGAGCATGCAGGTGTACAAGACCGAGCCCTACGCGGTCGCGGGCGACGTCTACGACCATCCCGCGCACCGCGGGCGGGGCGGCTGGACCTGGTACACCGGCTCGGCCGGCTGGATGTACCGGCTCATCGTCGAATCCTTGCTGGGCCTGCGGCTGCGGCGACACCTTTACCGTCGCGCCCTGCATCCCCTCCACCTGGCCCGGCTTCTCCCTGGAGTGGCGCGTCGGCCGAAGCGTCTACGCCATCACGGTCGACAACCCCGAGCATTGCTGCGGCGGCGTAATCCTGGCGGAGTTGGACGGGCGCGAGGCCGACGCCGCCGCCTTGCCCTTGGTGGACGACGGCGGCAGGCACACGGTACGGGTGCTGCTGGGGGCCGAACGCATCCCGGTGTGACGAGACGCTGACCCGCGCAGCCTGTTGACCCTGCGTGGGGGCACGCCTATGCTTTCGTGTTCGGGATCGGGATTCCCACCGCCCCCGCATCGCTCCGCCGGCCCTTGGCCCGGACGGAACGCCTTGTCCCTCCCTCCCACGGACCTGGACGGAAACCGCACCATGATCGTTGAACCCATCGCTCCCCCGGCCGCCGACGTCGATCTCGAGCGAGAGGTGGCGCGCCGCCGCACCTTCGCCATCATCTCGCATCCCGACGCCGGCAAGACCACCCTCACCGAGAAGCTGCTGCTCTACGCCGGCTCCATCGAAGAGGCCGGTGCCGTGCGCGCCCGCCGCAGTCAGCGCCAGGTCGTCTCCGACTGGATGGCCATCGAGCAGGAGCGCGGCATCTCGGTGACCTCCACCGTGCTGCAGTTCGAGCATGAAGGTTGCATGTTCAACCTGCTCGACACGCCCGGTCACCAGGACTTCAGCGAGGACGCCTACCGTACGCTCATGGCCGTCGACAGCGCCATCATGGTGCTGGACGGCGCCAAGGGCATCGAGACCCAGACCCGCAAGCTCTTCGCGGTCTGCCGCAAGCAGCGGCTGCCCATCCTCACCTTCATCAACAAGATGGACCAGCCGGGCCGCGACCCGCTGGAGCTGCTGGACGAGATCGAGGATCTGCTGGCCATTCGCGCCGCGCCGATGAACTGGCCCGTAGGCGACGGCGCGGACTTCCATGGCGTGTACGACCTCATGGGCAACCGCATCCTCCTCTTCGACCGCTCCGGCGGCCGGCAGACCCGCGCGCCCATGATCGCCGCCACCCTGCCCGACGAGGGGCTGGCCGAACGCTTTGGCCGCCGCGTCTACGACAAGCTCCTGGACGACATCGCCCTGCTCAGGGGCCTGAGCGCCGGCTACGATGCCGCGGCCTTCCGCTCCGGCGACCTCACGCCGGTCTACTTCGGCAGCGCGCTCAACAACTTCGGCGTCGAGCCCTTTCTGAACGCCCTGATCGAGCTGGCGCCGCCGCCCGGGGCACGGGCCAGCAACCAGGGTCCCGTGCGACCGACCGACCCCGACTTCAGCGGCTTCGTCTTCAAGATCCAGGCCAACATGGACCCGCGCCACCGCGACCGCATGGCCTTCATCCGCGTCTGCTCGGGGCGCTTCGAGAAGGACATGAGCGTCTTCCATACCCGGCTCAAGCGGTCGGTGCGCATGAGCCGCCCCCACCGCCTCTTCGCCCAGAAGCGGGCGACCGCCGACGAGGCCTATCCCGGCGACGTCATCGGCCTGACCAACCCCGGCCTCTTCGTCGTCGGCGACACCGTGTCCAGCAGCCCCGGTCGGCAGTTCACGCCCATTCCACCCTTCCAGCCGGAGTACTTCGGCCTGCTGCGCAACCTGCACGTCGACAAGTCCAAGCAGTTCAGCAAGGGCGTCGGCCAGCTGGCCGAAGAAGGCGTCATCCAGGTGCTGTACCCCGTGGATGCCGCGCGCCGCGAGCCCATCCTGGCTGCCGTCGGCATGCTGCAGTTCGACGTCGTCGTGGCCCGGCTGGCGGCCGAATACCAGGTGGAGGCGCGGATCGAGCCGCTGGAGTACACCTGCGCCCGCTGGGTCAGCGCCGACGATCCCCACCTGGCGACCGCCCAATGGACCGCGCAGAGCCTCCTGGCTCGCGACGGCCGCGGCCACCTCGTCCTCTTGTTCCCCTCCGAATGGGCCATGACCTACTGCCGGGACAAGAACCCGCGCATCCGCTTCCAGACCGTGGACGACCTCGTCCTGGAGACGGAGGCGCCGTGGTTCTCCGCCGAGCGGCCCGAAGGGGACTGAAGGGGCCGCCGAACCCAGCCATGCCAACACTGACCCTGGTGCTGCACAAGCCCTACGGGGTCGTGAGCCGCTTCACGCCGGACGGCAGCGCCAACCGCAGCCTGGCCGACTTCGGCCTGCCGAACGGGGTCTGGCCCATCGGGCGCCTGGACGCCGACAGCGAAGGGCTGCTGGTCCTCTCGGAGGACCGTCGCCTGCGGGCGCGGCTGCTGGATCCGCAGCTCGGCCATCCCCGACGCTACGCCGCGCAGGTCGAGCGCATCCCCGCCGACGAGGCGCTGCGCCGACTGGAGAGCGGCATCCTCCTCGACGGTCGGCTCACGCGACCGGCGCGGGCCGAGCTGCTGGCCGCGGACCCCGGCTTCGCCCCGCGCCATCCGCCCATCCGCGAGCGCAAGACCGTGCCCACCGCCTGGATCGCCCTCACCCTCACCGAGGGCCGCAACCGTCAGGTGCGACGCATGACCGCGGCTGTGGGCCATCCCACCCTGCGACTGGTTCGGGTTTCGATCGGCGCGCTGCAGCTCGGGGGCCTGGCGGCGGGTATGTGGCGGGAACTGGACGCGGCGGAACTGGCGCTGCTGCTGGCGCGCTGAGCGCCGCCACGTCTAGCGCGCCGGGCCGTAGTCCTTGCGCCGGCCTTCGATGCGGTAGGCCGGGATCTGCGCCAGGGCGGCAGGCTCCAGGTCGTACTGCTCGCAGACCAGGCTCAGGCGCCGACCGCCGACTGCCTGGGCCACGGCGGTCACCTCGTGGCTCAGGTCGCCCTGGAAGCGTACCAGGGTGTTGACCCGCGGCCTCACCCGGCCCACCTGGCGCTTGCCCTGCCAAAGGAGCAGCTCGCCGCCCTTGAGGTCGGGAGGCACCTCCACGTAGAGCACGCTCACCTGCAGCGGCGTGTCCACGGTCTTGCAGTAGGCCCGGAGGCTGCGATCGATGTGCGGGTCCACCCGCGAGCCGCCGCTGAGGATGAGCGGGTTCAGGTAGAAGGCGTTGCAGCCGGGGTCCAGCAAGGTCTCCAGGTAGGGGGCGAAGGCCGGGAAGTCCTTCACCAGCTGCGCCATCCCGGCGCGGTTGAAGACGACGGAGAAGCCGCGGGTGCCCACGAAATCGCCGGTCAGGTTGTTGGCCGCCAGGTAGGGGCTGGACAGGATCTGCGCCTGCATCTTGCCCAGCAGCAGCGGATCGAAGCAGTCGCGGGTCTCGGTGAAGTAGGCCACGGCACCTTTCCCCTCAGCGCAGGCCCGCCTGGGCAAAGGTGTCGCAGGCCTCCAGATCGCCCTTTGACAGCCCGGTGCGGAACCATTGGGCCCGCTCCTCCGAGGAGCCGTGGGTGAAGGCTTCCCGCTGCACCCTCCGGCCGGCCATCTCCATCATGCGGTCGTCGCCGACGGTCGCGGCGGCGTTGAGCCCTTCCTCAACGTCCGACTGGTCCAGCAGCTGCCGCTGCGTCGCCGCGTGGTTGGCCCATACGCCGGCATAGCAGTCGGCCTGCAGCTCCAGGAGCACGGAGAGTCGGTTGCCGTCCACCTGACTCACCCGGGCCTGCAGCTCCCGCACCTGCTGGTCCATGCCGATGAGGTGCTGCACATGGTGCCCCACCTCGTGCGCGATGACATAGGCCATGGCGAAGTCGCCCGTGGCGCCCATGCGTTGCAGGTCGTTCATGAAGCCCAGGTCGATGTACACCTTCTGGTCCTCCGGGCAGTAGAAGGGCCCGGTGGTCGCTTGCATGACCCCGCAGGAGGACTGGACCACGTCGGTGTACAGCACCAGATTGGGCGCGTCGTAGCGCTCTCCCGCCGTCTGGAAGACGGTGCCCCAGGTATCCTCGGTGTCGCCGAGCACCGCGGACACGAAGTCGCTGGCCTCGTCGGTGGGCTGAGGGCCGGTGGAGGCGTCGCCGGCCGCGGGCGCTCCCTGCTGCAAGGCGCCGCCTTCGAGCATCGACACCAGCTGCGCGGGGTCCTGCCCGAAGAAGACGGTGCCGATCACCACGATGAGCAGCCCCAGGCCCCCGATGCCCACGGCGCCACCGCGGCTGATCCGGCCCATGGAGCGGCGGTCTTCGACGTTCTCGCTTCGGCGGCTCTGCTGCCAACGCATGGGATCCTCCTTGGACCGGTTCCGGTTCGCGGCGGCGGGGACTCGGCCTTCGGCCGGCGGGCCACCTTCGACTGCAGGGATGATACTTCATGGCGGTCTGCTTTGGGCCCCGGGGACGGCGATGCTCCTGCCGCGGGTTGACCCGCCGCGCCGCGCCGCGCATCCTTAGCCCCAGCGAACCTGCACCGCCCCCGCCGTCAGGAGCGCTTCATGCGTCGGGTCACAACCCTCGGCATTTCGGCCTTGCTGCTTGCCGCGGCCCTCTCTCCACACACCCGGCAGGTTGACGCGAATCCCGCGCGCGCGGATTCGCCGACCGTTTGGGCCGTCACGGCTGCGCCGGCCGCCAACCCGACCGCGGTCTCACCCGCGGCGATGGCCGGTCCCGCCCGCCCCTTCGCCCTGCCCTTCGCCCTGGCCCCCGGCCCGGATACCTGGCTGCTGGGCCAGCCCTACGGCAACACCACCGGCGCCTTCCGCCAGCGGCGGAGCACCTACGGCGCCAGCGGCGGCATCCACTTCGGGGTTGATCTCACCGCGCCCTGCCGTACGCCCCTGGTGGCCATGGCCGACGGCGTCGTCTTCGCCGCGGACGCCATGAACTTCGGCTCGGCGCCGCACAACCTGATGATCGACCATCCTGCCCTTGGCTACGCCACCTTCTATGGCCATCTCTTCGAGCGCCCCAACCTGCGCGCGGGTGAAACGGTGCGCCGCGGAGACCAGATCGGCCTGACCGGTGATCCGGGCCTCAGTTGCCGCTCGCGGCCGCACCTGCACCTGGAGATCCGGGATCTGGCGCATGCGCGCAAGTACAACCCCGTCACCCTCGTGGAGGCCGACTGGGACAGCCTGGCCTTGGTCAGCTCCTTGGGCATCGGCTTCCAGCGGGACCTCGACGACCCCCGCAAGTGGCAGCGTCTGGACGACCAACCCGAGGCTCGCGTGGGCGGCCCCATCCTCAACGACTTCGCGCGGCCCTGGCCACCGGAGGCCCGCTGATGACTGGGATCCCGTCCATCCTGATCCGTCTCGCGCTCCTGGTCGCTCTGCCCGCCGCCCTGACGGGCTGCCGACCGCCGTCGACCACGCCGACGGACGCCGCCGGCGACGCCGTCACCGCCCTGGGCGAGGGCTCCTCGGCAGCCGCCGCCACCTCCGCTCCAGCTGGTGACGGCCAGACGCCGGCGCCGGAGCCCGCGCTTGGCTCCCCAGGCTCTGCCGTCCCTCCTGTCGCCCCCCTTGTCGCCCCGCCCGGCCAACCTGTCCGCCTGACGGCGCCCGGCTGCTGCGCCCGGCCTTTCTGGCGCGCCGATTCAGGGGCGTTGTGGTTCATCGACAAGCCCGAAGGCGGCGAGACCGGCTTCTACGAGGTGGCCCTCGACGCGCCGCTCGCAGCCCCGGCCTTGATCACCTCCACCATCGCCAGCCTCAGCCCCGACCAGCGCTGGCGCATCGCGCTGACCCGCGATCGCACCACCTTGACGCGGCTGGCGGACGGCGCGGCCTTCGACGTGCCGGCCGCCGGGCGCGGCGTCAGCTTCAGCCCGAACGGCGAACGCATCGCCTGGCAGGTGGGCGGCGGGCCGGGCAACGCCGCCGGTGGGCCGCCGGCTGATCCCTCGAACAGGATCTTCGTGGCGGCGGTGGACGGGACAGGGGCGCGCGAGGTGTCGCGGCTGGCCAACGGATCGCTGTCCGGTTGGCTGGACGACGCGACGCTGTTGGTCCGCGTCCGTGAAGGGCGGGACTCGGATGTCGACCAGCTGCGAACGCTGCCTGTGGACGGCGGCGAGGGGCGGGAGCTACTGCGCAGCGAGCGCTTGCGCGGCGTCGCCCTGTCCGCCGACCGCAGCTGGCTGGCCTACACCGTCAGCGGCTCGACGACCGCGGGGGCCAACGGCCTCTGGATCGCCGCGACCGGCGCCGGCGCCGCGCCGCCGCGCCGCCTGGACGGCCGCTTCGGCGCCTTCCGCTGGCGTGACGGCCGGCGCCTGGTCGTCATCCCTTTCGAGATGGGCGCCGCCAGCCACCGCCTGCTGGAACTGGACGCCGAAACGGGCGCCGAACGGGCGCTGACCGACCCGGCGGTCACGCCCTTGCGTATCGCCGACGGCGACTGGTCGCTCAGCCCGGATGGACGTCATGTGGCCTATGCCAACGCTGCCGACGACGCCTTGTGGGTGATGGCCCTGCCCTGACGACGAGCGCCGGCCTTCACCGGCCGCCCCCGACGGCGGCCGGCGGGCAGGGCAGCCTTGCCGGCCTACAGGTCCTCGCCTGCGCGGCGCGTGTTCTGGCCGGGTCGCTGCCCGGGCGGCACGAACA
>JBGAUA010000072.1:0-15750 GCA_044228875.1 Anaerolineae bacterium | reverse complement strand
GGTGACCTCAGGGCCGCCGCCCGGGCGCGGGCAGCGGTCCAGCGGCACCGGCACCGCGGCGTCGGTCTGCTGCGGATCCGGCGTCGGGTTGAACGTCACGCGCCGCAGCATGACCGGGATGTACAGGCAGACCGGCCGCGGATCGGCGGCCGCCGGCGGCGCCTCCGGCGCGACGGCGCCCAGCATGGTCGCCAGGGCCAGGACGCCGCAACCGTAAGCGCCGACGCGCCGGGAGCGCCGTCGGCGGCCATGTCCGGTTGGAGCGGTCATCTGTCCGCCCTCGATCTCCATCGCCGCGGCGGCAGGCATGCGCATTGCCTCATTCGCCGGGAACCTGGATGAAGACCGGGTCCTGCCCGTAGCGGACGGTGACGCGGCCGTCCAGTCGGCCGTCCGATTCGTCGCGCAGTTTCTGCCGGGTCCCCAGGCCGTGGATCCGCTCCACCTCGCGGGCGGAGATGCTCAGGCTGGCCTGGCTGCCGTCCTCGGTCCAGGCCACGGCCAGGCGGTCCGCGCCCTGCTTGAACCAGTAGACCTCGCCGGACGCCAGGGGGTCGCGCGCCGGGCGCTCCGGCAGCGCTTCGGCCAGCAACCCGGAGGCCAGACGGAAGGCGACATGGGCCGGCTTGGGCTGCAGTGCGATGTCCACCAGGCCCCGCGCCGGGTCGTCGAAGCCGGCCACGTCGTCGTACTGGAACCAGATGACGGTCTGCACCCCGGCCGCCAGGGCCCGGGTGTAGAGCTTGGCCACGTAGCGCAGTTGGTCGTCGGGCGTGGCCGCGGGATAGGGCGGCAAGGCGGCGCTCCACATGCCGGCCTCGGTGAACATCAGCGGCTTGTCGAGGCCGTAGCCGGCCAGCTTGCGCCGCACCGCCTGCGCCTTGCCCACGAGGTCCGGGCCGTGGGCCTGCCAGCGGAAGGCGAAGAGCGGGTAGTAATGCACGTTCATCGTGTCGAAGCAGCAGCCGCCGCCCGCCCGCAGCACGTCGTCCAGGAAGGCCGGGTTGAAGGGGCCGCCATCCTCGGGGAAGGCGTCGTAGGCCAGGCCGCCCAGGAGCACGTTGGCGGCGGGGCTGGCCAGCTTGATGGCCGGATAGGCCCGCTTGAGCATCTGGGCGTAGGCCGCGCCCTCATTGCCCCAGTAGCCCCAGGCCCGGCCTTCCCTGGCCAGCTCGGCGTTCGTGTTGTCCGGCTCGTTGTACAGCTCCCAGTGGCGGATGCGCGGCGAGCCGGGGGCGTCGGCCACGCCGTCGCCGTCGTAGCGTTCCACCGCGGCGGCCAGGAACTGCACCAGTGGGTCCAGGCTGTGGAGCGGCCCGCCGGGATAGTCCGCCGCCCAGGCGGGGTTGCCCACGATCTCGGCGATGACCTCCAAGCCCTCCTGGTGCGCGTGGCGCAGCAGGCCGTCGTAGAGCGACCAGTCGTAGCGCGGCGGGCTCTCCCGCCGGGGCTCGATCTCGTCCCAGAAGATCAGGCTGCGCAGGAAGACGGCCCCGGAGCGCCGCACGTCGCTGACCATCGCCGGATCCCGGAAGCGCACCTCGGAGAGCTGGGCGCCGAAGACGGTGGCCCGGTCGGTATGCAGGCGATAGGGCTGGCCGCTCCTGAGGAGCAGGGGCAGGTAGATGTCGGCGCGCACGCCCGGCACCTGGGCGATCCGGGCGGGGAGGTCGGCCGGGGAGCCCGTCGCGGCCGGCGGGGTCGAACCCAGGGACGCGAGCGCCAGGAACAGCGGCGTGAGCAGGCGGGCGCGCGCAGCGCGCGCGGGCAGGGAGGTCATGAGAAACCGTTCTTTGCGATCTGAGGCCATCCGGCGGGACGGCAGGCTGCCCCAACGATAGGGGACAAGGCGGCGCGCGGGCAAGCCCTTGTGGCCGGGTTCAGCGCCATTCGCTGATCTCGGGGAGCGGCCTCGCGTCGGATGGCCGGCACCTGGGCGCCGGGGGCCGGATGCTGGTGGCGATGCCCACGGATTCCGCCAGGTGGTAACGCTTCACCGTCCGCCCATCCGGCAGCCGGCCATGGCGTTGTGCGAAGACGGCGATCAGCCATGACCCACCCTGTCCCCCCACAGCCGCGCCCCCAGGCCGCTGTCGCGCCCTGCGCTCCGGCCGATGGCCGCCCGCAGCGCCGCCTCACCGGCGTAGACCGTCACACCCTGCCTGGCGCGGGTGATGGCGGTGTAGAGCAGCTCCCGGCTGAGCAGGGGCGAGTCGGCTTCCGGCAGGATCACCGCCACGCGGTCGAACTCCGAGCCCTGGCTCTTGTGGATGCTCATGACCAGGGCGTTCTCGTGCGGCGGCAGGCGCGGCGGGGCGATGGCCCGCGGCGGCTTGCCGTCCAGGCCGGAGAACCAGACCCGCAGTCGGCCGCCGGCCGCCGGGTCCGCCGCCACCAGGCCCGTGTCGCCGTTGTACAGGCGCAGGGCCTCGTCGTTGCGGGTGATGAGGAGCGCCCGGCCCGGCCAATGCTCGCCGATCGGCTCGAGGCGCCCGGCGCGGGCCAGGGTCGCCGTCACCGCCTCGTTCAGCGCCGCCACGCCCGTCGATCCCCGGCGGTGGGCGCAGAGCACGCGGTAGCTGCCCAGAGCCTTCAGGGCTTCGGCGACCGCGGCCGGTCCGGCCGATCCGACGGCTCCTGGCAGGGCGTCCAGATAGACGCCATAGCCGGCCAGCACCTGCCGTTCGAGCTCCGCCTCCAGCCGGTCGCGGCCGCGGGCGGGCGGGACGTCGAGCCAGCGCAGGTCGGGGCGACCTGCATCGCGGAGGATGGCCATGGCGCGGTTCGCGTCGCCGTCGCGGACCGCCGCCGCCAGCTCGCCGATGCCGCCGCCCGCGGTGAAGCGGAAGCTGTAGGAGAGCCGCGCGATGCAGCCGGCGATCGCCGGGCGGGTCGCCGCCGGTGCATCGGCGCCGCGATCGCCGGCGCGCCCCGCGGTCCCGCAGATCTCCGCCAGCACCGCCCCGGCCTCCACCGAAGCCAGCTGGTCGCGATCACCCAGGATGACCAGCCGCGCTTCGGGGGCCACGGCCTCCGCCAGGGCCCGCATCAGCGCCGCGTCGATCATGGAGGCCTCGTCGACCACCACCACGTCGGCCGGCAGGGGATCGGCGGGTCCATGGCGCCAGCCGCCGTCCCGCTGCATGCCCAGCGCCCGATGCAGGGTGCGGGCCTCGGGCTTGATGGACCGGCGCAGGAGATCATCCGCCGGCAGGGCTTCCAGGCCCCCGGCCACCGCTTCCTGCATGCGGGCGGCGGCCTTGCCGGTGGGCGCCAGCAGCAGCAGCCGCGGTGGCCGGTGGTCCCGCGCCGCCGCCTGCTCCGCCAGCAGGGCCAGGATTCGGAGCACGGTGCTGGTCTTGCCCGTGCCCGGCCCGCCGGTGATGACCGCCAGCCGCCGCCTGAGAGCCAGCGCCGCCGCCGTGGCCTGGTCCGCCACCCCCTCGCGCCGGGCGGCATCGGCGGCCGCGGGCGGGGCAAAGTACCGCTGCAGCCCGGCTGCCAGCAGCTGCGGGTCATGGTCCGCGACCACCGCCGCGCGCTCCGCCAGCGCCGCCGCCAGCCGCGCCTCATGCTCCCACCAGCGGCGCAGGTAGAGCCTTGCGGCGGGTTGTTCCAGCACCAGGGGCCGCGGCTCGGCCGGCGCCGCCTCGGGCGGGCTGCTCTCGGACAGGCAGGTGACCAGCGGGCTGTCGGCCAACGCCGCCAGCCAGGCGGCCAAGGGCGGCCAGACGATCCCCTGCAGGCGCCGCCCCTCCTCGTCCACCGGCCCGCCGGCGGCGCAGAGGGCGGGCAGGTCCAGACAGACATGGCCCAGGCGCACCTGGCGCGCGGCCAGGGCCAGGGCCAGGCGGATGCGGTCATCGTCCGACCGCTCGGGCCCGGGCGCCAGGTCGCCCAGGAGGCGGGCGATGTGGACCTCCTGGGGCGCCAGCCAGTCCGTCGCCGCCGTCTGCAGGGTGGCCACGGTGGCCTCGTCGCCCGCCCTCATGCCCGTCCCTCCCGCAGCAGCCGATCCAGCGCCTGGATGCGCGCCGCCGGCGGACGGTCGAAGCAGACGCCGCTGCCGGGATGGTCCTCGCGGACGCCGCGCACGAAGACATAGAGGATGCCGCCGAAGTGCCGCTCGTAGCTGTAATCCGGCAGGCGGGCCGTCAAGTGGCGATGCAGGGCCAGGGCATACAGATGGGCCTGCAGGAAGTAATGGTGCCCGGCCATGGCCGCAGTCAGGCGCTCGGGGGCGTAATCCGCCCAGCGCTCTCCCAGGCGGTTGGACTTCCAGTCCAACAGGAACCAGCGCGTGTCGGCGCCCGCGCCGCGGCGGAAGACCAGGTCCAGCGACCCGTTCAGCCAGCCGGCCAATGGCGCCGCGGGCAGGGCCCGAAGGCGGCGGGGGTAGTCGGCGGGCATGGCGCCGCCGGGATGGCGCTCGAGCACCGCGGCGATGGCGGCGGGGGTCACGCCGTCGCCCGGTCGCAGGGCGGTGAAGCGCCCCTCCCGCGCCTGGAGGGCGACGGGCAGGATGTAGTTCAGCTCGTCGCGGCGGTCGGCGCGGTCGATGTCGGCCAGGCGGAAGTCCAGCCGCTCCTCGACACCCAAGGCTGTGCGCAGCAAGGTGGGCAACGCGGCCAGCAGGGGCTCCAGCGCCTCGGCCGGCAGCGCCCGTCGGGCCACCAGCCGCTCGGCCTCCTGTCGCCAACGCGCCTCGTCGCCGCGGAAGTCGATGCGCTCCAGCAGCGCGTGCATGCCCGTGCCCAGGCGGGTGCCGGCCAGCAGATCGGCCAGGGGCACGCGATCGACCGCGTCCGCTGCCACCGGCGCGCTCTCGGCGATCTCCGCCCGCTCGGTGGCCTCGGCGGCCGACTGCGCGTCGTGGTCCGGGCCGTCAGGATCCTGATCCTCCGCCGCCGTCGAGAAGCGCTCGCCGCGCGACAGCGCGGTGTAGCTGGAGCGGAAGAGGACGCGGCGCGGGGGGCGGCTGGGCCGGCGAGCCTGGCCCGCCGGCCCGGCGAGGGCGGCGTCCGGAGGCAGGCGCTCGGCGCGCAGATCGCCGCGCCCCAGCCGCCGGGCGCGCAGCAGCTGCGGATGCGCGTCCGCCAGGGCCTTGAGTCGGCCCCACAAGGGATCGGCCGCCGGATCATCGCCGGCTTCGGCGGCCGTCTTCACCGCGGCCGCGGCGGCCGCGGCGATGGCGGACCGCCAGCGCTCCAGATCCTCCGCGGCATCCCCTTCCGGCGCCTGGTCCGCCAGTTGGGCGCTGGTGAAGAGGTAGGCCAAGGCGCCGTTGGCGGTGTCCGCAAGAGGCCCCCAGGCCAGCCAGCAGCGATGCCGGGCGCGGGTGAGGGCCACATAGAGCAGGCGCAGGTCTTCGGCGAGAGCCTCAAGCCCGGCGGACAGGGTCGCGGACGCGCCGTGCTCGGCGGCGATGTCGAGGCGCAGGGCCTGGTCGCCATCCAGATCATGAAAGGGGATCGGCCGGGGATCCTTCTTGCCGCGCGCCTGGGAGCCGGCCCACAGAAACGGGCAGAAGACGAAGGGGTACTCCAGACCCTTGCTGCGATGAACGGTGACCAGCCTCACCGCGGCGGCATCGCGCTCCAGGCGCAGCTGGGCGGTGTCGCCCAGGCTCTGCTGGTGCAGCGCATCGTCTTCCAGCACCCGCTCCAACCAGCCGGCCAGGCCTTCCGGCCCCAGTTCCTGGCGGACGGCTACCGTGTGCAGCAGCTCGGCCAGATGCAGCAGGTTCGTGAGCCGGCGCTCGCCTCCGGCCTGGCCCAGCAGGCGTCGGGCGCCATGGCTGCCGTCCATCAGCTGACGGAAGGCCGGCAGGAAGCCGCGTTGTCGCCAGGCCGTCTGCCATTCCCGGAACCGTTCCACCCAGGTTTCCCAAGCGGTTTCGTCGGCCGCCAGGCCATCGATCTCCGTCGCGCTGAGCCCCAGCAGCGGCGTGACCAGGGCCGCGCGCAGGGCCCAGGCGTCCGCGGGATCCAGCAGGGCCGCCAGGAGCAGGCGCATCGCCTCCGCTTCCGCCTGATCCAGCACGGAGGCATCGCTCTGGAGCACCGTCGGGACACCCAAGGCCCGCAGCGCGGCTTGCATCCGACGGGCCTGGGCGTTGGTGCGCACCAGGACGGCCACATCGCCGGCCGTCGCCGGGCGCGGGCGGCGGCCCGGCATCGCGATCATCGGCGGTGCGCTCAGGAGGCGGGCCACCGCGGCGGCGGCCGCGCGGGCGGCGGCGCGCTCGGCTCGGCCCTTGCCGGCGGGTTTGCCGTTCGCCTGGTGATCGGCGGTGTCCGCCGGCAGGTAGGCGATCTCAAGGGCCGGGCCGCCGGGCGTCAGCCGGTCGCCGTGCCGGGCCACCGCCGGCTCGTAGCGGATGGCCTGGAAGAGAAACGGCCGCCGCACCGGCAGCCACAGCGCATTGAGGGCCTCCACCATGCCCTGGTCGCTGCGGTGGTTCGTGGCCAGACTGTAGCGCCCGTCATCCGCCAGGTCCGCCACCGCCCTGAGGTAGGCGAAGACGTCCGCCCCGCGGAAGGCGTAGATGGCCTGCTTGGGGTCGCCGATGCGCAGGAAGGGCAGCGGCGCCCCGTCGGGCGGCTGGAAGATGGCGCCGAAGATCGCGTCCTGCAGCAGGTCCGTGTCCTGGAACTCGTCGATCAGCGCCGCCCGGTAGCGCCCCCTGATGCGTCGCGCCAGCCGCTCGCCCGTTCCGTCCACCGCGCGCAGGGCCCGGCTCAGCTGCTGCAACAGGTCGTCGAAGGACTGCTGCCGCGCGCGGCGGCGGCGCTCCGGCAGCTCGCGGCCCAGCCAGACGGCCAGACCGTGGCGCAGCTCAAGGCCCCAGGCGGCCAAGGCCGCGTCGGTCTCCTGCCGGGCCTGGTTCAGCGCCTCGCAAGCGTCGAAGAGGGGATGGCAGGGCGTTGCCATGCCCTTGTTGGTCTTCTTCTCGATCTGGCCGCGGGCCAGGTTCTGCAAACAGGTGGACAGCTCCTTGCCCAGGACGAGCGGGGGGTCGCCGGCCAGGCCCTGGGCGAGCTGCCGCCGCCAGTCGCCCAGGATGCGGTCGGCCTTGTAGGTGCCGTTGTGAATGGCCTTGGCCGCGGCGGACGCGGCCAACACGTCCAGCGCCGTCTCCCCATCCTGACGCCAGCAGGCAAGGACGGCCGTCCAGGCCGCGCGCCAACCGGCCAGGGCCGCTTCCGGCGCCGGCGACAGCTCGCCTGGCGCGCCTTCGGCATGCGCGGCGATGACCGCCGGCACCCGCTCCAGATGCGGCGCGCCCGCCAGGGCGTCGCCCAGCTTCTGCAGGCCTTCGACGTTCAGCCTGCCGCTGGTCATCAGCCAGCTGAGGGCCAGGGGGTCGGCGTCGTAGGCCATCAGGGCCCAGTAGTCGTGGATGGCGGTGCGGCGCAGCGCGGTCTCGTCCGGCACGAGCTCGGCGTCGAAATCCACGCGGCTCTCGAAGGCGAAGTCGCGGAGCACGCGCTGGCAGAAGCCGTGGATGGTGAAGATCGCGGCTTCGTCATAGTCGCGCAGCGCGCGGCGCAAGCGAACGGCGGCCGCCTGCCTCGCCGTCTCCGACAGTCCCGCCAGCCAGTCCCGGACCTCGGCCTCCGCCGGGTCCGGAGCCGAGTTCGGGTCCGGCGAGGCCGCGGCGGCCCCCGGCCCGCTCGGCGCCAGCAGCCGCCCCGCCTGCACCAGGCGCGCGCGGATGCGTTCGCGAAGCTCTCCGGTCGCGGCCCGGGTGAAGGTGACGACCAGGATCTGGTCGATCGTCGGTGGCGGCGCGTCGCCGACGTCTTCCACCAGCAACCGCAGGACCAGCGAGCCGATGGCATGGGTCTTGCCCGTTCCGGCGCTGGCCTCCACGAGGCGCGGTCCGGCGACGTCGGTCCGGAAGGCGTCGAAGGCGGGGGGGGCGGCGGGCGGCGCGATCATGGCCGCTCCGCCGCCGGCCAGGGGTCGTCCTCCCCGGAGGCAGGGGCGGACGCGACCAGGAAGGGCGCGTAGACCAGCGCGGCCAGCTGGCGGAAGTCCCGGTCCCACGCGTCGTCTAGCACCTGGCCATCCTCGTCCCAAGGCTCGGCGTCGCCGAGGATCAGGGCCAGATAGGGATCCTCGCGATCCTTGCGGCCACCCCAGGTGGATGCGGCATCCTCGTCCCGCCCCGCGCCGAAGGCCTCCGCCGCCTTGCGGCGGGCCTCGCCCAGATCGACGGCCGGTCCCTGCGGGTCATCCGGGCCGCCCTCCGCCGCCACGGCCTGCCGCAGCCCGTCCGATCCCAAGGCAAGGGCGTAGGCCCACGCGGCGGCCGGGTAGAAGGGCAGCGGCGCGTTCTCCCCCTGCAGGCAGCCGGCGACCAGGTCCTCCAGCAGCGTCGCGGCGTCCGGCACCGGCTCCAGGCGCAGGCGGTCGCTCGACCTGCCCTTGCCGCTATCGGCCGGCCGCCCGACCGCCCAAGAGCAGGACGTGGTGCCGGACAGGTCGCCGCGGTCGATCAGGGCGCAATGCACCAGGTGGCGCAGCCAGAGGCGCAGCCCGCGCCGCGCGTCCAGGCGGCCGTAACCCGCCTCCACCCGACCGGCTTCGTACAGGCCATCCAGCGAGCCCGTCAGATGCACGCTCCCGTCCAGAAACGGGATGTCCAGCGCCAGGGTCCGCGCCGCGCCGCGTCGCAGCGGCCGCGCCAGGTCGGCGATCTCGCGGGCGACCGGGAACAGGTCCGCGATCGCCAGCGCTCCGGGCGTCCCCAGCGGCAGGAGTCCCTGGGCCGCGAGGCGCGAACGGGAGGCTTCCAGGTCGGCGCCCTGCAGCAGCGCTTCCACCAGGGCGTCGCCCACCCGCCAGCGCAGGAGGGGGTCCAAGGTCAAGGGCTCGCGGTCGGCCAGCCGTTCCTTGCGGCCGGGCAGGCTGATTCCCAGGCGCTCCTTGAGGAAGTAGCTCGCCGGGTTCTCCCAGCAGCGCAGCAGCTGCTCCAGGCGCAGCGTTCGCGGCGGATCCGGCGGGAGCCGCGACGGCAGTGCTTCCGTCAACAGCGGCGGCCGCGGCTGTCCGCCGGCCGCTTCCCGGTCCACGGTGCGGGCATAGTCGGCCGCATAGCTGAACCAGCGCCGATCATCCTTGACCGCGAAGTAGCGCCGGCTGTAGGGGTGCAGGGGATGCTGCTGCACCAGCGCGGCCTCCGGCGGCTCGCTGCCGTCGTCCGCCCTGTCGTCGTCCGCCACACCATCGGCCGGCGCGGGAAGCATCGCGCGCAGCACATCGAGCAGCTCGGCCACCACCACCGATGGCGGGGATTGGGCCTCGCTGCGGGCATCCTGTCCGGTAAAGGTGAGGATGAGCCGTTCCCGGGCGCTGGCCAGGGCCTCCAGGAAGAGCAGGCGGTCGGTGTCGCGACTGATCGTGGCCCCCAGCCGCGGGCGGCGCGCCGCCAGGTCGAAACCGGCGGGCCGGTCGCCGCGCGGGAAGGCGCCGTCGTTCATGCCGATCAGGGCCACGACACGGAAGGGGATGGCGCGCATCGGCTGCAGGGCGCAGACCGTCACCGCCCCTTCCAGGAAGCCGCGCGGCGGCGGATCCTCCTCCAAGGCGGCGGACAGCAGGCCGGCGACGGCATCGAGCCCCAGCAGCGAGGTGAAGCCGGCGCGGGCGGCGCGCTCCACCAGGCTTCCCAGGGCCCGTTCGATGCTGAGTCGCTCCTCCTGGCTCGGTTCGCCGGCGCCCAGGAGCTGGGCCGCGAAGTCGCCCAGCTGCTCGGCCCAGTTGGCCATGGTCAGGCGCGCCTCCAGAAGTCGCCCCCTCCATCGCACCAGCAGGTCCGTGAGATCTGCCAGCGCGCCCAGCAGCCAGGGCTCGGCACCCGCCGGTCCATAGGGCAGCACCGTGCCGTCGGCCAGGCCGACGGTACCGTCCCCCGGCGCGGCCCAGCCCAGAAACATGCGCGCCAGCCCCCAACGCCAGGTGTTGCCTTCCAGGAGCGGCTGTCCCACCTGCTGGCGGTGGGCCCCGTCGATGCCCCAACGGATGCCCGCGTCCTGCACCCAGCGCCGCAGGCTGTCCAGGCCCTCTTCGTCGACGGCCCGGGCCGCGCGCACCGGATCGAGCGCCAGCAGGTCCAGGACCTCGGGAGCGGTCATGCGCCCCCGCAGGAGGCGCATGGCCTGCTCGAAGGCCAGGATGCCGGCGCGGCCGCCCCGGAGCGGTCGGTCGGCGATGCGGAACGGAATGGCGGTGGCCTGTCCGGCCTCGCCGCTGCCGAAAACAGCCTGCAGGAAGGGTGCGTAGACCTCCAGGTCCGGCACCATCACCACCACGTCCTGCGGCGCCAGATCGGGCAGCTCGTCGAAAGCGGCCAGCAGCTGATCGCGCAGCACCTCGGCTTCGCGCAAGGGGCCGTGGCAGCTGTGCAGGAGCAGCGAGCGATCCTGACCGGCCTGCAGCCGCGCCGCCAGACCCTCGTCGGCCACCGGCTGCCGCCCCGCGGCGATGTCCGCCTGGAGTCGATGCAGCAGGCCGAGGGGCGCGTCACCGCCCGGGATCCGCAAGTCGCCATCCGGGGCGGCGCCGGCGGAGACGGCCGCCTCGGCGTCGCCCGCCACTCGGAACTCCGCCTCGGACAGCACCAGGAGCATCTGGAATCCGCGCAAGGCGGCCGCCTGATCCCGCAGCAGCGGATGGGCGACGAGCGGCTCCAGCAAGCCGATCGCCTCGGCGGCGATGGGCACCGTGCCGCCATCGAGCCGCCAGCCCGCGTCACGCAGGCCGCGGGCCAGGTCGAGGACGGCGCCGGCATCCGCCGGCGAGGGGGCCAGGGTGTAGACCCGCACCGGAACCAGGCGCGCCAAGGCGTCCAGGATGCGCACATAGACCGCGGAGAGGGCGCTCAAGCCGAAGACCGATACCCGGGGCAGGCGCTGACGCAGGGCTTCCAGCGTCCGCGCGTCCTCGGGACCGGAGGGACGGGTCAGGGCTTCCAGCCGGGCGATCAAGCCAACCGCGAGTCGCGCCGGATGGCTGTCGATCAGTTGGGGCGAGCGCGACACGAGGGACCGCCACAGCGGCGCCTGCCAGGCGGCGTCCTCGGTGCCCAGATCCGCGAGATCGGGCGGCAGCATGGCGGCCGGATCTCCGGATTCCCAGCGCTCCAGGATATCCGGCCGGTCCAGCAGGTAGCCGTCCAGCACGCGGGCGATGCGCCGCGACAGGCTGAGCAGGCGGCCCGCCTCGCGCTCCGGACCCAGCCAGGCGAGGAGGGGGTTGAAGGCGGGTTCGTCGAGCAGATCCGACAGCGCGGCGGCCACCGCCCAGCCCAGGGCCTCGACATCGGCGGGCGCGCCCTTGTCCTCCCAGTCACCGTCCGCCGCTGTCCGCCGCGGGGCGACGCGCCGCCACAGGCTGCGGGCAAAGGCTTCGGGAAAGGGAAACCAGGGGTTGGCCCAGACGCCCTGGCCGGCGCTGAGCTGCAACTCCAGCCAGCGCTGCATGCCCCGGTTCTGGACGACGATGCATTCGCGGACCAACGGGTCTGTGGAGCCCTGACCCAACTCCGCCAGCAGCGAGGCCAACAGAAGCTCCATGCGCGGGGCAAACTGGACTTGGAGCTTGGGGCTGTCGACAGGCATGGGCGGCATTGTAGTCGGTACGGATGTCGAAGCCAGACCGCGACCGTCTGGTCCTTGCGCCGCCCTTGGCCCTCCCACCCGGCCCCGCCCTACAATCAAGACCATGACCCTCCCCTTCGGCCGACCGGCGCCGCGCATCCCCCGCCCCGGCCCCGCCCTCCGCGCCCTCCTGGCCCTCCTGGCCACCAGGCGGCGCCAGTACCTCCTCGGCATGCTGGCGCTGTCCGTGTCCGACGGCGGCCAGCTGGCCATCGCCCGCCTCGTCGGGACGACGGTGGACGCCCTGCGCGAAGGGCGCCTGGACGCCGGAGGCCTGCATCGGCGCGCCCTGGCCATCGTCGGCATCGCCCTGACCATCATGGGCGCCCGCTACGCCTGGCGGCAGCTCATCTTCGGCAGCTCGCGGGCCATCGAGCGCGACCTGCGGCAGCGACTGCACGACCACCTGCAGCGGCTGGACGCGCGCTTCTACCTGGACAACAAGGTGGGCGCGCTCATGGCCTATGCCACCAACGACGTGCCGGCCGTGCAGGTGGCGGCCGCCAGCGGCATGATGGCCGCCCTGGACGCGATCCTGGTCTTCGGCGGCGCGGCGTTGATGATGGCCTTCACCGTGAGCTGGCAGCTGGCCCTGGTGGTCCTCCTGCCCCTCTGCCTGCTCAGCCCGCTCTCCTACCTGTTGGGTCGGCGGCTGCACAAGCGCTACGGCGAGGTGCAGGCGTCCTTCAGCCGCCTGAGCGAACGGGTCCAGGAGAACGTGTCGGGGGTGCGGGTGGTCCGCGGCTACGCCGCCGAGGCCCGCGAGGCGGCGCGCTTCAGCGCGGCGAACGAGGACTACCGCCGCCGCTTCAGCGAGATGCTCCGCTACGACGTGGCCTTCGATCCCCTGATCGGCCTGCTGGCCGGCGTCAGCTTCAGCCTGGGGCTCGGCCTGGGCGGCTGGATGGTCGTGGACGGGTGGATCAGCCTGGGTGCCTACATCAGCTTCAACACCTACCTGGCCATGCTGGTCTGGCCCATGCTCGCCCTGGGCTGGGTGATGAACCTCTTCCAACGCGCGACGGCCTCCATGGAGCGCTTGGAGGCCGTCCTGCGCACCGCCCCGGCCGTTACCGACCGCCCCCAGGCGCGGGCCCTGCCGCGCGAGCGGCTGCGCGGCCAGGTGACCCTGCGCGACCTGCGCTTCCGCTACAGCCGGGAGCTCCCCTGGGCGGTGGACGGCATCAGCGTCGACCTGTCACCCGGGCGGACCCTAGGCATCCTGGGGCGCACCGGCAGCGGCAAGAGCAGCATCGCCGGCCTGATCCTGCGGGTCTTCGATCCGGAGCCGGGCCAGGTCTTCCTGGACGGCCACGATGTCCTGGACCTGCGCCTGGCCGATCTGCGCGCCGCCATCGCCTACGTGCCCCAGGACGCTTTCCTCTTCAGCCGCTCCGTCGCCGAGAACATCGCCTTCGATCCGCGGCCGGAGGCCTACAGCCGGGAGGAGATCGCCGCCGCCGCCCGGCTGGCCGATCTGGCCGCCGACGTCGACGCCTTCCCCGCCGGCTACGACACCGTGGTCGGAGAGCGGGGCGTGACCCTCTCCGGTGGCCAGCGCCAGCGGGTCTGCCTGGCCCGGGCCCTCATCCGCCAGGCCCGCGTGCTCATCCTGGACGACGCCCTGTCGGCCGTCGACACCGCCACCGAATCGCGCATCCTGACGGCGCTGCGGCCCTACCTGGCCGAACGCACGGCCATCATCATCGCCAGCCGCGTTTCCGCGGTGCGGGAGGCCGACGAGATCCTGGTCCTGGACGAGGGCCGGGTGGTGGAGCGCGGCGACCATGCCGGCCTGCTGGCCGCCGGGGGCGCCTACCGCCGCCTCTACGAGCGGCAGCAGTTGGAGGAGGCCCTGGCGATCCTGGCCTGAGCCGCCGACCCATGCGCCCTTCCTCCGTCGACCGTTTCCCGCCGGCCTCGCGCCTGGCCCGTCGGCTTCCCGGCGCGCTCCGGCGCCGGAGCGCGCCCCTGATCCGCGGCTGGGGGCGGCTGCCGCCCGGCGCGCGGTTGCTGCTGATCCGCCCCGACCATCTGGGCGACCTGCTCTTCGTCGGGCCGGCGCTCGGGCTGCTGGCCGAGACGCGGCCGGACCTGCGCGTCACCCTGCTGGTCGGGCCCTGGGCGCGGCCCGTGGCCGAACGCCTGCCGGGTGGGGCGGCCGTGGAGACCTACGCCTTTCCCTGGTTCGACCGCCGCCCCCGGGCGAGCCGTCTGGCGACGGCCCTGGGGCTGTGGCGGCAAGCCCGGCGGCTGAAGGGCCGCTTCGACGCCGCCCTCATCCTGCGCGACGATGACCATGTCTCGGCGATGCTGGCCGCCGGGGCCGGGACGGGCCTCCGCGCCGCGCACGCCCACCCGGCCCTGGACCCCTTTGTCACCCACGCGCTGCCGCCGCGCGGCCCCGGCCTGCACAGCGCAGCGCTGAACCTGGAGCTGATCGCGGCCCTGCTGGGGCTCGACGCCCCGGCGGGCGGCTGGGATCCGTCGACGCGGCCCCTGTCCTTCCAGGTGCTCAAGGCGGAGGCGGAGCGGGCCCGGGCCCTCCTGGTCGGTCTGCCCTATCGGGGCGCCGGGCCCGTGGCCATCCATCCCGGCGCCGGCGCGCCGGTCAAGCGCTGGCGGCCGGAGGCCTGGGCGGCGCTGGTCGATAGCCTCCTGGCCCCTGACGAGGGCCTGGTCCTGACCGGCTCGGCGGCCGAGGCGCCCTTGACCGCGGAGCTGGCCTCCCTGCTGACCGACCGGCCGGTGCTGGATCTGGCGGGGCGGACGGACCTCGGCACCCTGGCCGCCGTCTACGCCCGCTGCCGCCTCGTGATGGGACCGGATTCCGGCCCCCTGCACCTGGCAGTGGCCGTGGCCAGCCCCAGCGTCCATCTCTTCGGGCCTGCCGATGCGGCGCGTTTCGGCCCCTGGGGCGCCGCCGCACGTCATCGGGTGGTCGCCAGCACCCTGGACTGCGCGCCTTGCGGCCGCTTGGACTGGGAGGATCTGGCCGCGCATCCCTGCGTGCGGGATTTGGAGGGACTGCGGGTCCTGGCGGCCGCCCGACCCCTGGCGCGAGACGGCGGCGCCGGGCGGGACCCTGTTGGGCGCGCCAGAATGCAGGGCCTATAATGGGCCGAACAGATGGAGTCCGAGGGGCCGCGGCTCCAGCGGCGAGGAGAGATGTGCCGTGCAGCAAGTGATCGACCTGGCCCGCATGGCCGAGGAGATGGACTCCCCCTATCGACCCGTGGACCTCGTCAGCCTGGATCGGCTGAAGGCCTCGCTCTTCGTCTGCGACGACCGGCGCAGCTGGCATCGCGACGGCGCTGAGGGCTCCCTCCTGTTCATCCTCGACGGGGTGGTGATGGTGGACAACGGCACGGTGCGCACCGTGGCCAACGAGGGCGAGCTGCTCACCGTGCCCCGGAAGCTGGGCCATACCGTGTCCGCCGGCATGCGATCGACCGTCCTGCTGCTCGAGCCCGTCATCGAGAACGGCGCGGTGGTCAACGGCCATCTGCCGCCGCACATGGCCCTGGATCGCGAGATCCACAAGTCCCATGCCGCCGCTGACGCGCTGCGCGGCGAGCCGTTTCGCTGGCAGGCCCTGGGCCAATGCGGATCCTACGCGGTGCGCGCCACCAGGCTCTGGGGCCAGAGCGAGACCTATGTCCCGGCCACCGGCCCGCTGCTGCTCATCGTGTACCGCGGCGTCCTGGACTACCAGATCGGCGCGGAGGGGGAAGCGGAGGGCGTGGCCGTCGGCAGCCAGATCCTGATCGCCCCGGCGGCGACCCCGCTACGCCTTCGCTCGGAGCGCGGCGCCACGGTGCTGGTCATGGCCCACGGACACCAGGAGCCGCCGCGACCGACCGACGCCGCCCCGGTCGGCACGATCGACCAGCCGTGAGCCGGCGGGTGGCGCCGGCAGTCCTGGCGTCCATGGTCCTGGGGGGGGGCCTGCTCCTCGCCCCGGTCCTGGCGGGCCCCCGGGCCCCGACCGATCCGCCGGCCGCGAGCGGCGCGGCGTCGGTGGCCATCGACCCGGGCCTCAAGGGGCATGGCGGCCCCGACCGGCAGAGGGTCATCCTGCTGC
>JBGAUA010000071.1:7384-15762 GCA_044228875.1 Anaerolineae bacterium | reverse complement strand
CCCTGGGAACCCCCGGCGCAGCGCCGGTCGCCACCGCCGACGCGGCGCCGCCCGACGCCAGCGTCCGCGGCCGGCCGCTGCGCCTGCTGATGGTGGCCCCCACCAGCTTCTTCCTCGACTACGGCTGCCACGTGCGCATCCTGGAGGAGGCGCGGGTCCTGCAGGGCCTGGGCCAGCGGGTGCGCATCGTCACCTACGCCAACGGGCAGGACGTGGAGGGGCTGGACATCTGCCGCTGCCCGGCCATCCCCGGGCGGCGGGACTACGAGGTGGGCTCGAGCCGGCACAAACTGGGCCTGGACCTCTTCCTGAGCGCCGCCGCCCTGCGCGCCGCCTGGGACTTTCGACCGGACATCATCCACGGCCACCTGCACGAGGGGGCCCTCATCGGCGGGGCGGTGGCGCGGGCCTTCGGCAAGCCGCTGGTCTTCGACTTCCAGGGCAGCCTCACCGGCGAGATGGTGGACCACGGCTTCCTGCGCCGCGAGGGCCGCGTCTATGGCCCCATGCGGCGGCTGGAACGGCTGATCGACCACCTGCCGGCGGTCATCATGCACAGCTCGCAGAACGCGGCGGAGCATCTGCGCCGCGACTTCGGCGTGCCCGAACCGCGGCTGTTCAGCCTGCCGGACTTCGTCAACACCGCCGTCTTCCACCCCGCCGTCCTGACCGCGGCCGAACGCGCGGCGGAGCGCGCCGCCCTGGGCATCCCGCCGGGGCGGCAGGTCATCGCCTACCTGGGGCTCCTGGCCCGCCACCAGGGCACGGACCTGCTCATGGAAGCCGCCCGACAGGTGGTGGCGGCGCGCCCGGACAGCCACTTCCTGGTCATGGGCTTCCCTGGCATGGACCAGTACGCCGCCCAGGCGGCGGCCCTGGGCATCGCCGGGCACGTGACCTTCACCGGCCGGGTGCCCTACGCCCTGGCCCCGCGGCGCCTGGCCCTGGGGGACATCGCCGTGGCGCCCAAGATCGCGGAAACGGAAGGCAGCGGCAAGCTGATGAACTACATGGCCATGGGCCTGCCCACGGTGGCCTTCGACCTGCCGGTCTGCCGGGAATACCTGGGCGAGAGCGCCCTGCGCGTGCCCCCGGGCGACGCGGGGGCCTTCGCCGCGGTCATCCTGGGCCTCCTGGCCGACCCGCAGGGCGCGGCGGCGATGGGCCGGCGACTGCGACAGCGCGCGGTGGAGGGCTACGACTGGGCGCGGGGCGGCGCCATCCTGATGGCGGCCTACGGCAGCGCCCTGCGCGGCCGGGCGCCGAGGACGGCGGCGTGAGCGCCGGCGCTGGGGCGGAGCCGCAGGGTGGACCGCAGGGCGCCGGCGCTGGGGCGGAGCCGCAGGGCGCTGCCGCATTGGATGCGACGGCCACCGCGGGCACGGCGAGCCTGTCGGCGCGGGCTGCGGGCGGCGGCATGCTCACCCGCCCGGGGCGGGAGATCCCGCTGCGCAGCCGGGCCGCCGAGCTCTGGCAATACCGGCACCTGGTACGCAGCCTGGTGGTGCGGGACCTCAAGGTGCGCTACCGCAGCTCGGTGCTGGGCTTCCTGTGGTCCTTGATCAACCCGCTGCTGATGATGGCGGTGCTCTCACTGGTCTTCGGGGTCTTCTTCCCCAACAACCAGGTGCGGCACAACCATGTCTTCATCCTGGTGGCCATCCTGCCCTGGAACTGGTTCAGTGCCGCGGTGGCGGGGGGCATGATGAGCGTGGTGGCCAACGCCCCGCTGATCAACAAGGTCTACTTCCCGCGCGAGATCCTGCCGCTGAGCCTGGTGCTCTCGGAGCTGGTCAACTTCCTCTTCGCCCTGCCGGTGCTGGCGGCCATCATCCTCCTGGCGGGCATCCCCCTGACCGTCCACGCCCTGTGGCTGCCGCTGATCATCCTCATCCAGGCGGTCTTCACCCTGGGCATCGTCCTCCTGCTGGCCACGGCCAACGTGTACTACCGCGACACGGGCATCATCATGGGCGTGGTCCTGCAGGCCTGGTTCTTCCTGACGCCCATCTTCTACGACGCCTCCAACTACGACCATTTCGCCGGTCTGGCCGCCCTGGGCCTCTCGGGCTCCCGCCTGGCCTACATCCTCAACCCCATGGCCAGCCTCATCGCCAACTACCGCGTGCTGCTCTACGGTTCGCCCCAAGGCCCGCCCACGGCGCCGGACCTGCTCTTTTTGGGCCGCACGGCCCTCACGGCCCTGGCCGTGCTGGTGATCGGCTACTGGTACTTCCACCGCCACAGCGGGCATTTCAGCGAGGCGGTGTGAGCGGGCTTGGAAGGGGTGGCTCGGGCGGCATGAAGGCCAGGATCCAGGTCGGCCGGCGGACCGCCTCCCGCGAACCCGCGATCCCGTGAGTCGCCCCACCGCGGTTTGCCTGTCTTGGCTGCTGCTCACGCTCTTGCTCCTGGCGGGTCTCTCCGGGCCTCACGACGACGGCCAGCTGGACACCCGCGCCCCCGCCCCACCGCTGGAGGCGGGGCGGGTGTTGGAGCAGCGCTTCACGGCGGTGGCGGACCGCTTGACGGCGGTGGAGCTGGTGCTGGCCAACTACGCCAAAGCGGCGGATGGGCGGCTGCAGGTGGTGGTGGTCGACTTGGGGGGGGCACATGGGTCCGGTGTGGCGGCTGAGGCCGGAGGTGGCGCTGGGCCAGAGGACCGGGCGCTGGCTACCTGGGAGATACAATGTGCCTCGGTGGCCGACAATGCCTGGCGGCGCTTCGAGCTGCCCACGCCGGCCACGGGTATCGAGGGCCACCTGCTGGCCTTGCGGGTGGCGCGGCCGGAGGCAGGCGGCAACCCGGTGACCGTGTGGACCAGCGGCGGCGACGCCTGGCCAGGCCCGGAGGCGCGCTTCGACGGCGCGCCCCTGCCGGGAGACCTGGCCCTGCGCCTGCGCTACGAGCCGCCGCGGACACAGGCCATCGCCAGCCGCTTCCGGCGCATCGGGCTGGCGCCGGCGGCCGGGCTGCTGCTGGTGGCCGGCCTGGCCTTCGGTGCTGTGCTGACGATGGCCGCCCTGTGGAGCGTTCCAGATCTCAGTCCACCCGAGCTCCCGCCAGATCCTCCGGACCCCATGCCGCCGGCAGCAACTGGGCCAGGGTGAAGCGCCGGACGGGCAGCGCGGGATCCGCGGCGGCGACGAGGATGGTCAGCTCCGGCGGGCCGAACTCGGCGAGCACCTGGCGGCAGAAGCCGCAGGGCGTGCCGCCATTGAGGGTGACCACAGCCACCATCGACAGGCGGCGGGCGCCGGCGGACACCGCCGTGGTCACGGCCACCCGCTCGGCACAGACGGTGGCCCCATACATGGCGTTCTCCACGTTGCAGCCGCCGAAGACGCGGCCGTCGTCGGTAAGCACCGCCGCCCCTACGGTGTAGCCGCTGTAAGGGGCGTAGGCCTGGAGGCGCGCGGCGCGGGCGGCGGCCAGGAGGGTGTGCTCGTCCATGGGAGGATGATGGCCTGGAGACAGCCGTGGGTCCAGCCGGGCTGTCGCGGACATCTTCAGTGGCCCGTCCCGCCCTCCGATCGCCCCTCCGCTATCATTCGCCCTTCATTCCCGGGCGGGCGCCGTCGAACCCGCTCCCCTGAAGGCGGTAGGCCCCATGCACGGCTACGATCCCCAGGCCATCGAGAAGAAATGGCAGGCGCTCTGGGAGGCGCGCGGCAGCTACCGCGTCCCCGGCCCCGGCGACGCGGGCTTCGACGCCTCGCGGCCCAAGGCCTACGTGCTGGACATGTTCCCCTACCCCTCGGGCAAGGGCCTGCACATCGGGCACCCCTTGGGCTACATCGCCACCGATATCTACGCCCGCTACCTGCGGATGACCGGCCGCAACGTGCTGCATCCCATGGGCTTCGACGCCTTCGGCCTGCCGGCGGAGCAGTACGCCATCGAGCACAACGTGCATCCGCGCCTGACCACCGAGGCCAACATCGCCACCATGGTCCAGCAGCTGAAGATGCTGGGGCTGGGCTACGACTGGGAGCGGGAGATCCGCACCATGGATCCCGACTATTACAAGTGGACCCAGTGGATCTTCCTGCAATGCTACAAGAGCTGGTACGACCCGCGAGTGCTCGCCGCCCGGCCCGTCGCCGACCTGGAGGCCGAGCTGGCCCAAGGCCTCTGGCGCGTGGTCGCCGGGGGCGACCTCCTGCTCGCCGCCGACGCCCGTGACGGCGACGGCTCCCGCGCCTGGTCCGAGCTGAGCGCCGCCGAGCGGGATGCCGCCCTGGACCGCGTGCGCCTGGCCTACCTGGCCGAGGTGCCGGTCAACTGGTGTCCCGGCCTGGGCACCGTGCTGGCCAACGAGGAGGTCACCGCCGAGGGCCGCAGCGAGCGCGGCAACTTCCCGGTGTACCGCCGCCCCCTGAAGCAGTGGATGCTGCGCATCACCGCCTACGCCGATCGCCTGCTGGCCGACCTGGAGGGCCTGGACTGGCCTGAGGCCACGCGCCAGATGCAGCGCAACTGGATCGGCCGCTCGGTGGGCGCACGGGTGCGCTTTCCCATCGTCACGGAAGGGTCCGTCCCCGACGGATCCAGCGCCCCGGGCGGCGGGAGGGCCGCTGGCGATCCGGACGACGTCGCCATCGAGGTCTTCACCACCCGGCCGGACACCATCTTCGGCGCCACCTACATGGTATTGGCGCCTGAGCATCCCCTGGTGGACCAGCTGACCATACCGGCCCAGCGTGCCGCCGTGGCCGCCTACCGCGTCCAGACCGCCGCACGAAGCGAGGTGGATCGGCAGACCGAGGGCAAGGTCAAGACGGGCGTGGACACCGGAGGGCGGGCGGTCAACCCCGCCACCGGCGAGCGCATCCCCGTGTGGATCGCCGACTACGTGCTCATGGGCTACGGGACCGGGGCCATCATGGCCGTGCCGGCCCATGACCAGCGCGACTTCGCCTTCGCCCGGGCCTTCGACCTGCCGGTCGTCCCCGTGGTGCTGCCGGACGAGGGCTGGCTGGCCGCGCAGGCCACCGCCGCGGGCCGCCCGGGGACACGCGAGGACTACCTGGCCCATGTGGCGGATTACGGCGAGGTCTTCACCGGCGAGGGCCTGGCCGTCAACTCGGCCAACGACGCCGTCAGCCTGGACGGCCAGCCCAGCGCGGAAGCCAGGCAGACGCTCATCGCCTGGCTGGAGCGCACGGGGCAAGGCGCGGGCAAGGTGCAATACCGGCTGCGCGACTGGCTCTTCAGTCGCCAGCGCTACTGGGGCGAGCCCTTCCCCATCCTGCACGGCCCGGACGGCCGCGTGCGGCCGGTGGACGAGGCCGACCTGCCGGTGCTCCTGCCGGACATGGAGGACTTCAAGCCCGAAGGCTCGGACGACCCCGACGCTCCGCCGCGCCCGCCGCTGGCCCGCACGCCGGAATCCTGGCGCAAGGTGGACATCGACGGCATCACCTACGAGCGCGAGCTCAACACCATGCCCAATTGGGCCGGCTCCAACTGGTACTACCTGCGCTACCTGGACCCCCGCAACGACCGCGCCCTGGTGGACCCGGCCAAGGAGCGCTACTGGATGGGTGACAAGGGCATCGACCTCTACGTGGGCGGCGCCGAGCATGCCGTGCTGCACCTGCTCTACGTGCGCTTCTGGCACAAGGTACTCTACGACCTGGGTGTCGTGAGCACGGTCGAGCCGGTGCAGCGGCTGGTGCACCAGGGCATGATCCAGGCCTACGCCTATACCGACGATCGGGGCGTTCACGTACCGGCTGACGAGGTGGTGGAGCAGGACGGCAGCTTTGAGTACCAGGGCCAGGCGGTGAACCGTGAATACGGCAAGATGGGCAAGAGCCTGAAGAACATGGTCACGCCGGAGGACGTGGTCGCCAGCCACGGCGTGGACATCCTGCGGCTCTATGAGATGTACCTGGGCCCGCTGGAGGCCTCCAAGCCCTGGAGCACGCGGGACATGGTGGGCATCCGCCGCTTCCTGGGTCGCGTCTGGCGGGCGATGGTCGACGCGGAGACCGGCGCCCTGCGCGTCGGCGACGCGCCGGCGGACGAGGAACTCCTGCGGCTCCTGCACCGCACCATCGCCAAGGTGAGCGCTGACATGCCGGCCCTGCAGTTCAACACGGCCATCGCCGCCCTCATCGAGCTGACCAACGCCATCACCGGCCTGCCGGCCCTTCCCCGCGCAGTGGCCGAGCCGTTGGTCCTCATGCTGGCCCCCATGGCCCCGCACCTGGGCGAGGAGCTGTGGGAGCGGCTGGGCCATGCCGAGAGCGTGACCACGGCCCCCTGGCCGGCGGCCGACCCGCGCTACCTGGCGGCGGACACGGTGGAGATCGCGGTGCAGGTGCTGGGCAAGGTGCGCGCCCGCATCCAGGTGCCCGCCGGCGCCGACCGCGCCGAGCTGGAGCGCCTGGCCCTGGCCGAAGCGGCGGTCCAACCCTTCCTGGCGGGCAAGACGGTGCGCAAGGTCATCGTCGTGCCGGGCTCCTTGGTCAATATCGTCGCCAACTGAGGCGACTCGCGACACGAACGAGAAGGCAGCCATGCGCATCCCCACGCAGCGCGGCGCGGCCCTCGCCGCCGCCCTCCTCCTGGTCGCCGGCAGCGCCTGTGCGGCGCCCACGGCGCGGCCCGTCGCGACGACGTCCGACGCGAGCTCCGTGGGCGGCGACAGCCCGACCGTGATGGCGGCGACCGTGGACGCCGCACAGCCTCCATCCGCGGCCTCGCCCGATGTAGCCCTCCTGGGCGGCGACCTGGCCACCTACACCGACGCCGCGACCGGCATTACCGTGGACTACCCCGCCGATTGGAGCCTGACGGAGCCCACGGACGCGGTCCAGATCGCCAGCCAGACCTACTCGGCCACCTTCAGTTCCTGGAACCCCGGACCCGGCGGGCAGGCCGGCATCCCCGCCGGCGGCACGAAGCTCGACCTGACCGTGGTCAAGGAAGGCCCGACCGACCTGGATGCCTTCGCCGGCGCCCATCCGGAATGGTCCCCGCCGGACGCGTCCCGCGTCGCCCTGCTCGGCGGCCAGCCGGCCATCCGCATCGAGCTGGCCGATACGCAGGGCGGCCCCGGACCGACGGTCCAGTGGCTGACCGTGATCGAGGGCCAGCCGGTCATCCTCAGCGGAGTGGGTGACCTGGCGCTGGTCGACGCGGTGGCGCAGAGCTTGCGGATGGAGCCCTGAAGGAGGTGAACCATGAGCACGATGCGAGTCGCCCGACCCGCTCCGGACCTGGTCGAACAGGGTGAGCTGAGAGAACGGCATTACAGAGGCATCGGCTCCTCCACGGCCCCGTGCTCGGCCGCGGCGAGGCCCTCGCGCAGCGCCTGCCAGGTGGCCCACGCGATGGGCGCCGTCGCCAGCGCCCAGAGCGCGTAGGCCGTGCCGTGCACCAGGCCCACGATATCGGGCAGAAAGATGCCCGCCCAGAGCAACAGCCCGCCGATATGCACGGCCAGCAGGCTGAACCAGTTGCCGCCCAGGCGCGCCCGCGCCGAGGGCCGGAACGCGCGATCGAAGAAGTAGCCCACGAAGGCGAACCCGAACTGAAGCACCCAACCGTAGACCAGCGCCTGAGGCGCGTTGGCCTCCACCTCGGCGCCCGGGAAGCCCTCGACGCCCAGGACGATCATCGGCGCCATGAGCACCGGGAAGATGATCCAGAGGTACGATGTGACCAGATGCCAAGGACCGGGCCGCGACCACGTCTCGCCATCGCCCCACAGCGGCTTGATCACGTTGGCCAGGAGCCAGAACGTGCCTGCCAAGAACAGCAGGATGCCGGGCACCGAGAACACGTTGGAGCGGAGCCAAGGACCCAGCACCAAGCCCAGAGCTCCGATGGTCAGCAGCCAGAAGATGGGCGTCAGCGAGCGCGGCCACGCCAACTGCTTGCCCGACCATGCGGGGTACATGTCGATCATCAGACCGGCGAACGCCAGCGACATGAAACCCCAGTTGTTGGCATGGATGTGGGCCTCGAGCGGCACCTGTATGCGCAAGACCGGGCTCCAGCCCAAGAAATAGCCGGTGCCGATGATGATGCCCACCAGCAGGTAGCCGATGCCGGCCGCGTAGAACTTCAGCGACCCGCTGCCACCTCCTCGGCCCGGAGCCGCGGCAGAGGGGACGGGCACGGCGGGGCGGATCGAGCGCAACTCCAACAACAAGAGCGTGGCGGCGACAAACACCAGCGTGCCGCCGAGCAGGATGAGCGCCTCGTTGACGATCGGGATGCCCGCCAACAGCACCGCGAACCCCAGATTGAACCAGGTCCAGATGTCTAACCGGATCTTGGGTCGCGGGGCGCGCGGGGGCGCCGCGCCGCGGGGGCGCCCCCGCCCCCAACGGGGCGGCGCCCCCGCGCCGCGCGGGGTAAAG
>JBGAUA010000071.1:0-7374 GCA_044228875.1 Anaerolineae bacterium | reverse complement strand
CCCCCCCAGACACCCCGGGTGCGGGGGCCCGCCCGGGCCCCCCCCCCCCCGCGACGAGTGCCGGCAGCAGCCCGAAGAGGGCCTGCGACACGGCGCCGAGCGTGATCACGTGAATGCGCAGCCAGCGGATGCCGTTGAACCACGGTACCAGCCCGTAGTTGACCAGCGCCGCGTCGGCGGCCATCAGGACCGCCAGCAGCAGATAGACGGCGGTCATCAAGAGGTACGGGCTCATAGGTTCTCCTCCCGGGAGTCAACGTGAGGTGTGCGCCACGCCCCGTCCTTGCCGAGGAAGCCGTTCACGGGATCGGTCTTCACAAACATCCTATCAGGAGGCCTTGTCACCGTCAGCTTCCTGAGGGCTACTCATGACGCAGCCTTCATGCGAAGCACCTCCCATCCCAAGAGGGCCGTCGCCGAGACAATCGATACGGCTCCGATGAGGACCAGGTAGAAGGGTAGACCAAGATAGAGTTCCGCCAGGATGCCGATCGGCATGAGGAGGCCGGCGAGGGCCAGCCATGAGACCCACTTGGCGCGCTGCTCACGCAGCGGCAACCACAACAGCAGCGCGCCAAACACGATGTTCAGCACGGCGAACAGGTTGCCGTGCACATGGGCCAACCTTGCCTCGAAGTGAGGGGCGACGGCACTTCCCGCAATCCATGCCTCACGATCCGGTGCGAAATCTCGCGCATAGATCAGGTAGAAGCCGTAGATCATGAATCCCGCCAGCACCAGGAGGCCGACGCCGATGTTCTGTTTGCCTATACTCGATCGCATGTGCCTATCTCCCTTGCTGTCGTACTCGCTCTTGCGGACAACCGATCCGCCCGTCGCCTACGCTGCCTGCGTTCCTAGGAACGCCAGACGCGTCTCCGCGTCGACCCCGCGCTGGGCCCCATCCGGCGCGACCACCGTCGCCCCAGGACCCACACGGAACCGCTCGCCATCCACGGTCATCCACCCAGCGCCCTCGAGAAAGTGATAGGCCGACGCCGGGGCAGGATGGACGGGGAGGCTCTGGCCGGCCTCCAGACCAACGATGACCGCTCGGAACGTATCGGTCTCCAGCACCTTCTGTGGTCGTGGTCCGTCGGAAGCGAATACCACGACGTCTCTCCAGTTCGAGTACAGCGCTGCTCCCTGCATGGTGCTCATAATGTGGATCTGCTCCTATCTATCCGCAAGACGGTCCCGAAACGACGTGTGGCATGCCACACACTCGCGCTGTAGTTGCGCGTTCAACGCAAGCACTTCCAGCATGTCCCGGCCCTTGGCTGCCTCGGACAGCGCCAGCCCGGTGTCGTGAACGCGCTTATCGCCCTTGACGAATTCGGCGAAGTCAGGTCCAAGCGCTTTTTGGATCAGCGTTCGGTCAGCATCGGAGACATTCGGATGGTTGGCGATCGAGTCGGCCGCAACTGCAATGGCGTCGAAGTCTTCCGCCCACAGTCCGGCGTTGAGCTTACCCGACTCCTCGCCGAGCCCCACCATGATCTCTGGCAAGTCCGGCCGCTCATCGTTCTGTGATGCGGGAGACTGTTCATCAGCCTCATCCTGAGCGCTGCATCCGACCAGCGCGAAGGAGACGCACATGACCAGCGCAATCTGAGCCATCTTGGAAGGCATTAGTGTTCCGCCCCTCTGTTGTTGAACTTCGGGTTCTCACAGGACGTCCGTCCAGCGACCGTTCGTGTAGAAAACGACATGCCGGGTAAGCGCTCACGGCAACCCAAACGCTAGGCGAGCGCCTCACTCCGCCGGCGGCAGCAGCACCGCGTCGATCACGTGGATGACGCCGTTGGAGGCCTTGACGCTGGCCACCACGTTGGCGTCGTTGGCCATGATCTTGCCGTCCTTGATATGGATGGTCACCTTGCCACCGTTGGCCATGCCCAGCACCTGCCCGTCCACGAGGTTGCTCTCGTCGTAGGCCGAGGGCGCCACGTGGTAGGTGAGGATGTTGGCCAGGTCGGCCTTCTTGTCCGGCGCCAGCAGGCCTTCCACCGTGCCCGCGGGCAGCTTGGCGAAGGCGGCGTCGGTGGGCGCAAAGACCGTCAGCGGCCCCGAGGCGGCGACGGCGGTGACCAGATCCGCCGCCTTGACCGCCGCGACGAGGGTCGTATGGTCGGGCGAGGCGATGGCGATGCTCAGGATGTTGTTCTCGTCCACCGGCGGCAGGGCGGCGGGGGCTTCGGTGGCCGCGGGGGCTTCGGTGGGCACCACGTCGGCGACTTCTTGCTGCGCCGCGCAGGCGGACAGGCTCAGGACGGCGATCAGGGGCAGGGCGATCAACCTGGACATGCTGCTTCTCCTCGATGCGGAATCAGTCCGGCGGGCATGGCCGTCCATGCCCGCCCTGGACTGTACGCTCCCGGCAGCAGCCTGTCATCCGTCTTTCGTCGCAGCCGCCACGAAGCGGTCGAAGAGGTCCGCCGCGTCGTGCGGGCCCGGTGCGGCCTCCGGGTGGTATTGCACCGAGAAGCAGCGTCGCGACTCGGAGCGGATGCCCTCCACCGAGCCGTCGTTCAGCGAGAGATGGGTGACCGCCACATCTGCGGCCAACTCCGCCCCGTCCAGGGCGTAGCCGTGGTTCTGGCTGGAGATGGCCACATGCGGCTCCGGGCCCTTCACCGGCTGGTTGCCGCCGCGATGCCCGAACTTCAGCTTGTAGGTGCGGCCGCCCAGGGCCGTGCCCAGCAGCTGATGCCCCAGGCAGATGCCAAAGACGGGCACCCGTCCCAGGAGCCGGCCGATCTCGGTGACGATGTCCCCCAGGGTGGCCGGATCGCCCGGCCCGTTGGACAGCAGCACGCCGTCGGGGGCCATGGCCAGGGCCGCCTCCGCCGTCGTGCGCGCGGGCACCACCGTCACCCGGCAGCCCCGGGACACCAGCAGGCGCAGGGTGTTGCGCTTGACCCCGAAGTCGTAGACCACGACATGCGGTCCCGACCCGCCGTCCACCGGCAGGGCGGCCCCGGGGTACCAGGCCGCGTCGGCCGCCGCGGTCCAGGCGTAGGGCGCGGCGCAGCTCACCTCCCCCACCAGGTCCATGCGGTTGATGTCCGGCGCCGAGCGCGCCAGGGCCAGGGCCTCCTCGGCGCCGCCGCCGTCGGAGACGATGGCCCCGTGCTGGGCCCCACCTTCGCGCAGGTGGCGCACCAGACCGCGTGTGTCCACGTCCGTGATACCCACCACGTCCCGCGCCGCCAGGTCGTCGTGCAGGCTGCCGGATGCCCGCCAGCTGCTGACCGCCAGGCTGGCGCGGCGGACGATGAAGCCGGCCGCCCATACCCGCTCGCTCTCGTCGTCCTCCGCGTTCACCCCGGTGTTGCCCATCTGCGGCGCGGTCATGGCCACAAGCTGACGGCAGTAGGACGGATCGGTCAGGATCTCCTGGTAGCCGGTCATGCTGGTGTTGAACACCGCCTCGCCCGTCCGCCGGCCCAGGGCGCCCAGGGGCCGGCCGGGGAAGAGGGTGCCGTCGGCCAGGGCCAGGTAGGCCCGCGGGATCGTGTTCATGTCTGCTCTCCGGTGCGCGCGGCGATGCCGTAGGCCGCCCGGGTGGCGGGCCACAGCAGCCAGAAAAGGCCCAGCAGCGGCTGGACCAGCGGGAAGTAGCCGTAGTCGCGCCCGAAATGCCCCCAGGCGGTATGCCCGATGCGCTCGGCCGCCGGGCCGCCCCGCACCGTGATCCAGCCCACCGCCAGTACGGCCGCCGTCTCGAAGGCCAGGGCCGCCACCGAGACCCACCAGGCGCCGCGCCGCCGCACGGCGAAGCCCACCGTCGCCAGCAGGTACACCAGGCAGGCCACCATGCTCAGCGCCGGCCCCAGCCAGACCGCCATGTCCGGGGCGTGGATGAGCCCGCCCGCCTTGAAGAAGAGCTGGTACACGGCCCTTCCGCCGGTGGAGAAGGCCAGGAGCGGGTAGGACAGGGCGAGGGCCCGGCCCGCGGCCTCCGCCAGGGAGGACAGCGGGGCGGCGGCCGGATCGCCGTCGTTCAGGATGCCGCTCGGGGCGGCGGGCATGGTCATGTCCTGGATGTCCCCGGTCAGCCCAGCCGCCGCCGGATGCTGTCCGTGGTGTACAGGACCACCGCGCAGCCCATGGGGAACACGGTCTCGTTGATGAAGATGGGCAAGGCCTTGGCCATGGGCAGCGACTGGCCGGCAATGTCGAGGCTCAGCCGATTGGTCAGGACGTACACCAGGCCGCCGAAGACCATCCCGACGGCCAGTCCGGTGCCCACATGGGCGCCCAGCCGCCCCCAGCGCCGCTGCGAGACCCAGGCGACCAGGGCGCCCAGGGCGCCGTACTCCAGGGCCTTGATCAGCCCCATGGTCGCCGCCGGCAGGGCGATGGCCGCGGCCGTGGACGGCGCCACCTTGAGGCTCTCGCCGACGCCGCGGTGCACGACCTTGGCCATGTTGAAGGCCAGGGGCCCCGACAGCAGGCCCATCAGCCCCATGTTCACCGCCCGCGCCCCGGGGATGGCCCGCCCGACCGCCACCCCCACGCAGACCAGGGTGGCCCAGCTGACGGACTTGGCCGTATCGGCCAACTGGCCGACCCAGGATGGCTGAGCGCCCTGCGCCAGGCCGGCCGCCAGGAGCACCAGCTGGATCAAGATGCCCAGCAGGATGGACAGCCAGGCCACGCGCATGAGGGTGCGGCCCAGGTGGTCGTCGACGGGCGCGGGCAGGTCGGCGTCAGGCGTGGAAGCGCTCATGGGGAAGGGTCTCCTTGCAGCGGCGGCAGGTCGATGCGTTCGATCGTCTCCACCTCGAGCAGCCAGGGGGTGAAGACCCGGCAGGCGGCGGGTGACTGGTAGAGGGCTCCCGTCACCTTCACCGCCTCGCCGACGAAGAGGTCCAGGTTGGGGCCTCGCGCGTCGGTGTATAGCACGGCCAGGGCCTTGGCGTCCACGCGGCCCTCCGGCTTGTCCAGGAGGGCATAGGCGCCCGGCCGACAGGACTGGCGGCCGACACTGCTCAGGCCGGTCAGGTGGCCCACCCGCTCGCTGTCCAGCGGGTCCGGCGCCGAGGTCTTGTAGACCCGCAGCGCCAGCGGCAGGAAGATGGGCTCCACCTGCGGCAGCGGCTCGATGATCGGCGTCGGCTCCGCCTGGGCCCGCGCTGCGCCGATGGCCCCGCCGCCCGGAGCGCGCGGCACGGCGAGCCCCAGGGTCGCGACCAGGGCTGCCAGCAGACCCGCCGACCGGGCCGAGAGGCGCCGCCGGTCCGCGATCCGCTCCGGCGGCGCGATCGCGCGCGTCGCCGCCGACGGCGAAGGGTGAACGCTCATTCAGACCACCTCGTTTCTCGATCGCGGCGGGGCCGTCTTGCCGTCGCCCGCCCCACCGTGGCACCCCCCCGGGCAACTGCCCTGATTATAGACGGCGCGGGCCGGCGCGGCGGTCGGCATGGCGCAGGTCGGCTCGGCCGCGTTCCAGGGCGGGCGCGCCCCCTATGGTAGAATGCGACCCATGCAAGTGGTGATCGATGCCATGGGCGGGGATACCGCTCCGGGCCCGCCGGTGGCCGGCGCCGTGCTTTCCGCGCGGCGCCTCGGTCTGCGCGTCGCGATCGCCGGTCCGGTCGACCGCCTGCAGGCGGAACTCGCCCGGCATGACGTCAAGGGCCTGGACATCGAGATCATCCCCGCCGGCGAGGTCATCGCCATGGACGAGCTGCAGCCCGCCGAGGCCATCCGCAGCCGCCCGGACAACTCCATCAGCCGCGGCATGAAGCACCTGCGCCATGGCGGCGCGCAGGCCTTTGTGACCATGGGCCACACCGGCGCCGGCATGGCCGCAGCGGCCCTCAACCTGGGCCGCGTGCACGGCGTCAAGCGTGCCGGGCTGGCCGTGCCCTTCCCCACCCTGCGCGGGCCCTGCGCGCTCATCGACGTTGGCGCCAACGCCGACGTGCGGCCGGAGTTCCTGCAGCAGTTCGCCATCATGGGCGCCGTCTATGCCGAGAAGGTGCTGGGCAAGGTCAACCCCCGCGTGGGCCTGCTCACCATCGGCGAGGAGCGCGGCAAGGGCAGCCAGGTGGTGCAGGAGGCCTTCCCGCTCCTGGAGCGCGCCGGCGTCAACTTCATCGGCGGCGTGGAGGGCCGGGACATCCCTGAAGGCAAGGTGGACGTGGCCGTGACCGACGGCTTTACCGGCAACGTGCTCATCAAGTTCGCCGAGGGCGTGGGCGCCCTGGTGAGCCAGATCCTGCGCGATTCGGCCAAGGGTGACCCCTTCAGCCTCCTGGGCGGTCTGCTCATGCAGGGGGCCTTCAAGCGCGCCCGGGCGAAGATGGACTACCGCGCCTATGGCGGGGCCACCCTCCTGGGCACGCGCGGCGTGGTGGTGATCGGCCACGGGCGCTCCGACGCGGAGGCCGTGTTCACCGCCGTCCGCGTGGCCTGCCGCGCGGTGGAGAACGGCATGGTGGAAGCCATCGGCGAGGGCGTGGCCCGCGCCGACGCCGCCGCGCGGGAGCCGGTCACGCCATGAACGCCACCACCAACCAGGCCCTCTGCGCCCTGCGCCGACGCCAGGCGCTGCTCTGCTCCGGGGCGGGCATCGCCATCCTCGTGGCGGGTCTCGTCCTCAACCTGCGCAACCAGTTCGCCGCCGCCTACCTGGCCCTGCTGCTGGGCACCATCTGCAGCTGGGTGGGGGTGGTGCTGGCCGACCGCTGGGTGGCCATACCGCGCCCGGACAGGGTGCTGGCAGAAGGGCTGAAGCGCTGCACGGGCCGACCCTACCACCTCTACAACTGGACCCTGCCGCCGGACCACGTCCTCCTGGCGCCCTGGGGCCTGACGGTCTTCCATGCCCTGGGCCATGACGGGCCGGCCCTGATCGACGGCGACCGCTGGCGGGACCAGCGGCCGCTCTGGCGGCGCCTGCTGCGCTTCGCCCGCCGGCCGGTGCGCCATCCGGGCGAGCTGGCGGCCCTGGACGTGAAGGCGCTGCGCGAGGCCCTGGCGGCCAAGGACGCCGAGCTGGCCGCGGTGCCCATCGACACGGTGGCCCTGTTCACCCACCCGCAGGCGAAGCTGACCCTGCTGCGACAGGACGAGGCCCTGCCGGTGCTGCGGCCGGCAGACCTGGACGCCTGGGCGCAGCAGTCCCTGCGCGACCGGCCTCGCCTGGCCCCGGCCCTCCGGCTGCGGCTGGAGGAGCTGCTGCGGGAATTGAAGACCCGTTGAGGATCGGGGCCCGGCGCCGCGACCTGGCCCCGGTCCGCTCCCAACCCGGTCCGCTCCAACCGCGATCCCGCGCCCCTTCCGACCCGGATCCGCCTACCTGACCCAGGCCCGCAGCCACACCCATCCCTACCCGCCCCCTCCACCCAGGCCCGCCCACCC
>JBGAUA010000070.1:0-16228 GCA_044228875.1 Anaerolineae bacterium | reverse complement strand
AACGGCCCGGTGTTCGAGAAGGTGTACACCACCCGCACGAAGTCGCCCGAGGCGATGCAGTCCACCAGCTGGTCGGGGGCGTCCGGCGCGGACGCGGCGCTGGGAGCGTCGCTGTCATCGGCAGCCGCCGCCTCGTCTCCGGCCGGCGCCGCGCTCACGTCATCCGCCGCCCGGCCGCCCAAGGTCGCCCGCTGCGCCCGGTTCACCCGCGCTTCCACCGCCAGGTCCCCGGCCTGCGCCAGCGCCGCCAGATCCGCCAGGTTCAGCGGCGCCGAACCCAGGTGGAACACCTGCACGCTCAGCAGCACGTCCGAACCGGCGCGCACGTTCGTCGCGACCGTCGTCGTGTTGTTGGCCCCGTTCGGGTCCGCCAGACAGTTCGTCGTGCTCACCGTCGCCGTGTTCGACAAGGGCGCGCCCGGGCTGCCCGGGCAGATGGCCGGCGAGCAGGGCGTGTTCGCGTTGACCGTCGTGTTGAGGGTGATCGTGTAGCTCGTCGGCAGCGTCGTGCCGCATTGGCCCGCGGCGCCCATGATCCCAAGGTTGCAGGTGACCACCTGCAGCGCCACCGAGCAGACCGGACCCGCCGGGCTCACCGTCGCCGAGACGAAGGTCACGCCCGCCGGCAGCGTGTCCACCACCGTCACCCCCGCCGCGTTGGACGGGCCGGCGTTGTTCACCGTCAGGGTGTAGACCAAGGGGCTGCCGGCGATCACCGGGTTCGGCGCCCCCGTCTTGCCGATCGACAGGTCCGACTGGCTCTGCACCGTCAGGTTGCTGCTCGCCGTGTTCGCCTGCGGCCCCGGGTCCGTCGTGGCGCTCGACGCCGTCACCGCGTTGACCTGCGTGCTGTTGCAGAGGTTGCCCGCGCAGGACCGCACTACGATCGTCACCGAGCGCTGCGTCCCCGGCGCCGTCGCCCCCGCCCAGGTGCAGGTCACCGTGCCGCCCACGGCGTTCACCGCCGGCGTCGTGCAGCTCCCGCCCGCCGACGCCGTCGCCGACACGAAGGCCCCGTTGCCCGGCAGGCTGTCCGTCAGCACCACCGTCTGCGCGTCCGACGGTCCGGCGTTCGTCGTGCTCACCGTGTAGCTCACGTTGCTGCCCGCGATGACCGTCCCCGTCGCCGGCGTCTTCACCGCGTTCAAATCCGCCCGCGTGATCACGCTCGTGCGCACCGTCACCGTGTCGTCGCCCGTGTTGCTGCGCTGCTGGTCGGTGTTCGACACCGTCGCCGTGTCCCCTACCACGTCCGTCCCCGGCAGGGTGCTCGCGCCCACCGTCAACACCACCGTCAGCGTGGTCGACGCGCCCGAGGCCAAGGACGGGATGGTCCACAGCAGGTTCGGCGCCGTCCCCGACACCGACCCGCTCCCCGGCGTCACCGATACCACCGTCACCCCCGCAGGCAGGGTCAAGGTCTCCTGGATCTGCAGGTTCGTCGCCGTCACCGCCACTTCGCCGTCGAAGACGTTGCGCGCCGTCACCACGTAGGTCAGGTTGCTCGCACCCGAGCCCGCCGTCACCGGATCCGCCGACTCCGTCTTCGTCAGCACGATGTCCACTGCGTCGGGCAGCGGGGTGTTCGACGGCGTCGGCGTGAAGGCCGGTGTCGGCGTGCTGCTCGACAGGGCGGTGGGAGTGGGGGTGGACACGCCGGGGACGTAGGGCGCGCAGTTGAGCGAGATGGATAGCAGGTACTCACCGACGCTGGTGAAGCGACCGCTCCCGAATTGGGTGACGTCCTTGGCCCCGGCGGCAACGCCGGCGTAGAAGGTGCCCGAATAGGGCGCTCGGAAGTACAGGCCTTCCGACTGGCCACCTTGCGGGCTGGTACCGTTGACCTGACCCAAACCGGTCGCATAGGTCAAGGAGGTGGATGCTTCGTTGACGCGTAGGAGCAGTCTGCCGGACGCATCCAGCAGCACCAGCTGCGGGTTGATGGGCGACTTGCCGTAGGCATCCTCGTCGCGGAGGGGATCGCCGTCGACGCTGAGGAAGATCAGGTCCCCGACCACCGCGTTGAAGCGGTAGAGGTCGGCATCCACCGAGGCTCCGGTACCCACCAGGTTGTTGCCCCGAGGCTGGGAGCCGGCAAGGTTGCCGAAGTAATAGGAGCCGCTGCTGTTGGCCTGCGCCAGGGAGTCGTTGGGCTCCGATTCCGTCACGGCCTGCGGCCGCGGCGGCTGGACCACGGCGTAGACGCGGTAGGGCTCGGCGGTGGTAACCAGGCTGGGGGCGTTGACACGCAGGAAGGCGCCCGGCTGCGGCGTCACGTTGAAGAGCGCCCCACCCAGGTTGGGCGCACTCACGCCGAAGAGGGTGTCGTTGTCCCCGGCGTCGTACTCGAGGGTGTCGCCGTTGGTCATGAGGCGAAGGTCGACGTCGTTGACGTTGCCGGCGCCCATGTCCACCAAGGCGAACAGCCGATGCTCCGAAGACGGCGCCGTGGGCAGGGCGAAGAAGTCGTTCTCGCCGAAGGACGGCGTCTGGGTGATGGTGGGGAAGCCCACGGGCAGGGCCGTGTTCGTCGGCGTGGGCGTGTTGGTCGGGCCGCCGACCGTGGTCGCCGAAGGCGTCGGCGAGGGGGTGCGCATGATCACGCCCTGGATGCCGCAGGCGTAGGCGTTGGACTGACTGGTCAGGTTGTTCGGCTCGACCTCCGAGATACAGGTCGTGACCTCCAGGTAGAAGCCGCCGCCGAGCTGTGAGGCCAGATACGTGGCCTCGTCCACGAACACGTAGACCGTCTGCCCGGCGGTCATGGCCAGGCAAGGTACCTCTTCGGCGGCAAAGGTGGTGGTGCTGTTGCGGTTGGCCGCGGCGACACAGGCCGGGCTCACCGCCGGCGTGTTTGTCGGCAACGGCGTGGCGGCCGGCGTCGCCGTGCCCTCGGCCGTCGGGCAGTCGCTCGACAGATGCAGGAGCAGGTTTGCGCCGCCCAAGGGGTCGATGTTGGAAAGGTGGAAGGAATAGTTGCCGGCGGCCGGGGCCGTGAAGCTGTACACGACGTCGCGCCCGAGGGCGGTCACCGTCGAAGGCGTCGGGTTGCCGATGGCGCCGTTGGCCGTGAAGCAGGAGGACAGGGCCGGCAGCTGGTAGTCGTTGCGCGCGCCGGCCAGGGAGCCGAGGGCGGGCTGGTTCAAGGTCAAAGCCACGGCGCTGGCGCAGGTATCGTTGATCTGCGGCGTCGCGGTGGGCGACGGCGTCCACGTCGGCGTCGGCGTGAAGGGGTTCAGCGGATCCTGGGTGGCCGTCGGCACCGGCGTGTTCCCCGCGGTGACGCCTAGCGAGCAGGCGGTAAGCCTGTAGCCCTTGCCGATGTCGCCGGTCTTGGCGTTGACGCGGATATAGAAGGCCTGGCCGGGCGTGCCGGCGAAGAACTCGCCTGTGGCCTGCCCCGCCGTGGTGGTCCCCACGCTACCGTCGATCACGGAGCCGGGCAGGCTGACATCGGCGGCGCTGCGCAGATCCAGCGACAGGTCGGCGTTGATCCCGTTGAGGTCGTGCGGGCAGCCGGCACAATCGGGCGCGCCGTCGATGGCGACGAACACGGCCTCGGCGGCGCCCACGACGATCGGGCCGAAGTAGTCCACATCCGTGTTGCTGACCAGCCCGGCACTACCGACCCAACCGGTGGAGGCCGGCGGTAAGGCCACCACGTCCAGCCCCCCGGCGGCGATGCGCGGCCGCGGGTTGCCCGTGCCCTCGCTGAAGACGCTGCTGCAGGCCGGAAGGGCCGGCACGGCGTTGGCGCCGCCGAGCGTGTCGTTGCCTTCCGCCTCGACAAAGCTGCCTGTGCCGTTGGGTCGATGCACGTAGAGGTCGTAGGGCCCGACCACTGTGGTGGCGGAGAAGCCCTGCACCATGAGGCTTTCGCCGCCGCCGAGAGGCACGCCGGCCAGCGCGGAGTTGAGGTTGGTGCCGCCACCCGCCGGCGGAACGACCACGTTGGCGGGCGTGCTGTACAGGTGGCCTTCGTCGTCATCGCATTCGATGCTGGGCGGGAAGATGAAGGCGACACAACCCGAATAGGCGGGAACGCCCAGGGTAGAACGCCGAAGGTGCATCACCGTGTCGCCGCTGAGCGAGCCCACCGAAGGGCGCTTGGCGTAGGCGAACAGGCTGTCGCCGGCCCCGATCGCGGTGGGTGTCGCCGTGGCCGTGGCGGTGGGCGTCGGGGTGCGGGTCTCAGTGGGCGTGTTGGTCGGCGTGGCGGCGGTCGGTGACACGCCTGCCGTGGCGGTAGCCGTCGCCGTCGCGTTCGTCACCTCCACCACCCGCACCTGGACGCTGGATTCGCCCACGGGCGGCGGGTTCATGCCGAACTTCCATACCGCGATGTACACGGTCAAGCTGCCGCCGGTGCCGATGCCGGCGCCGAATGAAGTCCGCGAGCGGTGCCGGCAGGTGTCGAAGGTGGTGCCCGAAACGACCACGTCGTCGTTGCCGGTGAAGTTGGACAAGGGGCTGCAGGCACTGAGGAACAGGGCGATCACGGTATCCTGCAAGGTGCCGTCCGTGCCGCAGGTCTCGATGGTGTAGGTGCCGGATCGTGTGGCCACGTACTTGAACCATACGCTGCGCGACGCGCGGAACGCCGTCGTCGGCCCGTTCGCCGGGTCGCCGACATCTGTCGCGTCCATGAGATCGACGATGGGCGAGAGCGAGGAGCCGTTGGGGGCCGTGGCCGGGATGGTCAAGGCGCCCGCGCACTGGTCGTTGACAGGGGTAGCGGCGGCCAAGGCATTCGGCGCCGCGGGAACCGGACCCGGATCGAAACCAGACGGCGACATGGCCGTCGTCCCGGCCACGCCCGCCGGCACCACCACAAAGGGGATGCCGCCGGGGCCTTGCTGGATCACCTTGATCGCCGCATGACCGGCCGCGACGGCGGCCGGCGAAACACCGGTCGGCGCCGAATCGGGTCGCGCCCAGGCGCGCGGGCTGAACAGCCCGACGAGCATGGCAGCCAATGCCAGGACGACGATGGTCAGCGGTCGGACGAGGTCTGGCCGAGGGCGGCGCTGCATGGGTCGTCTCCTGGTGCGGGGCGGTAACGCACAGCCGGACAGGAGACGATCATTCGCCCCCCTCTGCTTCTTGAGTAACGGGTGAGCAATCGGGGGGATACGGTTCGCGGCTGGGTCGATCGGCACAATTTACAGTTGCGGTCCTGCGGTTCTCCGAGCCCGGCGGCAAGCACGCGCTTCAGATCGCCACGCGGTCAGATCTCTACGTGGGCCCCGATCTCAACCACCCGCTCTGGAGGCAGCCCGAAGTAGTCCGACGCCGATCGCGCGTTATGCATCATGAGCCCGAAGAGCTTCTCGCGCCATAGCGCCATACCCGGACCCTCCGTGGCGCGGACGAGCTCGCGCCCGAGGAAGTAGCTGATCCGCGCGGGATCCAGCTCGGCGAGATCCAACCGCTCCGCCACGAGCGGCAACACGGCAGGCAGATCCGGCTGCTCCATGAAGCCGTAGCTCAGGATCACGCGATAACTGCCGTGGCCGAGGTTCTCGCCCGTCATGCGCTCCGCGTCAGCCACCCTGGGAACCTCGGCGGTCAGAAGGGTCACGAAGAGGTTCTGGGCGTGGAGAACCTGGTTGAACTCCAGGTTGCGCCGCAAGGCCGGCGGAGTGCCGCGAGGGTTCGAGAACAGGAAGACCGCCGTCCCCGGCACCCGGCGGACGCCGCCGGCCACGGCATCCTCGAGGGTCTGTTGCAACGGCACCGCGCCGGTGCGGAGGCGCCCGGCCAGCACCTGGCGGCCCTGCTTCCAGGTGGACATCATGACGAAGACGATCATGGCCACCAGCACCGGCAGCCAGCCGCCTTGCATGAACTTGAGGGCGTTCGCGGCGAAGAAGGTGAAGTCCAGGGCCAAGAAGGTGGCCGTGAGCAGGACAACGAGCCACAACGGCCAGTTCCAGCGGCGGTGCAGCAGGACGGCGAAGAGCAGGCTGGTGATGACCATCAGGGTGCTCACGGCAATGCCGTAGGCCGCCGCCAGGCGCCCCGAACTGCCGAAACCCAGAACCAACGCGATGCAGGCGACCATCAGCGCCCAGTTGATCGCCGGGATGTAGATCTGGCCCCGTTCACGGGCCGAGGTGTGCCGGATGTCCATCCGAGGGCAGTAGCCCAGTTGAATGGCCTGCATGGTCAGCGAGAAGGCGCCCGAGATCACCGCCTGCGAGGCGATGACCGTCGCTGCCGCGGCCAGGACCACCAAGGGCAGCACGGCCCATTCGGGCACCATCTCGAAGAAGGGGTTCTCGGGCATCTCCGATCGACTCAGGATCAGCGCGCCTTGTCCCATGTAATGCAGGAACAGGGCCGGCAGAACGAAGCCGAACCAGCTGAGCCGGATGGGCCCGGGCCCGAAATGTCCCATGTCCGCGTAGAGCGCTTCCCCGCCGGTCACGACCAGGAACACGGCGCCCATGGCGAAGAAGGCCAGCACACCATTGGTCTGGAACAACTGTAGGGCGTGCAAAGGGTTCACGGCGGCGAGCACCTGGGGATTGGCCCAGAGATGCGGCAGCCCCATCAGGGCCAGCACGGTGAACCAGACGAAAGTGACCGGGCCGAACAGCTTGCCGACGGCCGCGGTTCCCCGGCTCTGCACCAGGAAGAGCCCCACCAGGATGACCAGGGTGACCGGGATGACGAAGGGCGCCATGCCCGGCGCGGCCACCTTCAGGCCTTCCACGGCGCTCAGAACGGAGATGGCCGGCGTGATCATCCCATCGCCGTAGAGCAGCGCCGCGCCGAAGAGGCCCAGGAACAGCACCACCCATCCCTTGCCGCTCAGCTGGCCCCGCGAGGGAAGAACCAGGGCGGCCATGGCCAGGATGCCGCCCTCGCCATGGTTGTCGGCGCGCAGGATGAACACCAGGTACTTCACGCTGATCAACAGGATGAGCGCCCAGGTGACCAGCGAGAGCACGCCCAACACGTTCTCCGCCGTCGCCGGCAACGCATGCGGGCCGTGGAAGCATTCGCGCAGGGCGTAAAGGGGGCTGGTGCCGATGTCACCGAAGACCACCCCGAGGGCGCTGAGGGCGAGGACCGCCCGGTAGCGGATCGAGCGATCGCCGGTCGCTGCATGGTTCGGGTTGGACGCCGGGGACGCTGGGGGCATGTTCATACCTGTCGTTGGTCAGGGGCGGCAGATGCGGGTCGTCGATCGAGAGGCGCCGACCGCAGCCATCCCAGCAGCCCGCGCAATCCGAGCGCATAGCTGTCGGCGCCCAACCCGAAGACCCCACCGACGCAGACCTCCGCCAGCAAGGAGGTCCGTCGAAAGGGCTCGCGCGCATGGATGTTGCTCAGGTGCACCTCCACCGCGGGCGGAGCGCAGGCAAGGGCGTCGCGCAGGGCCACCGAGCTGTGGGTCAGACCGCCGGCATTGATCAGGATACCGTCCCGCAGCCCGATCGCCCCCTGCACAGCGTCGATCAAGAAGCCCTCATGGTTGGAATGCAGACAGTCCACCACCGCGCCGAGCTCCGCGGCCAGGTCCCGCAGCATGGCGTCGATCTCCGCCAGGGTCGTCCGACCGTAGACGTCGGGCTCTCGGCGGCCGAGCAGGTTCAAGTTGGGCCCATGGAGCACCAGGATGCGCAGCGGCGCGAGCCCGTCGCGCTCGGGCATGGTCGTCTCAGCCATCGCGGTCGTCTCAGCCATAACGGATGCGCGGGTCGAGCCAGGCATAGGAGATATCGACCAGCAGGTTGATCAGCACGAAGACGATGGCGAAGACCAGCACCCCACCCTGAACCACGGGCAGGTCGTTGCTCGAGATGGCGTTGACCATCCAGCTGCCCACGCCGGGCCAGGAGAAGATGGTCTCCGTCAGCACCGCGCCCGAGAGCAGGTAGCCCGTCTGCAGGCCGATCACCGTGACCACCGGGAGCAGGGCGTTGGCCAGGGCGTGGCGCAGGACCACCGCCCGCTCCCCCAGACCCTTGGCCCGCGCGGTGCGAATGTAGTCCTGACCCAACACATCCAGCATCGCCGAACGGGCGATGCGGGCGATGATGGACGCGGGAATGGTGGACAAGGCGACAGCCGGCAGCACCAGGTGATGGAGGGCGTCCTTGAATGCCGGCAGGTCGCGCGCCAGGAGGCTGTCCACCAGGTGCAGGTGGGTGCGGTCCACGAGAACCATGCCCGAACTCAAGCGGCCGCTGGTCGGAAACAGGTCCAGGCGAACTGCCAGCACGTAGATCATCATCAGGCCCAGCCAGAACACCGGCATGCTCACGCCGCCCAGGGCGACCAACATGGCCGACAGGTCCACCCAGGTGTTGTGGCGCGCTGCCGCCACGATGCCCAAGGGCACCCCCACCAACACCGCGAGCAGCATGGCGACCAGGGCCAGCTCCATCGTGGCCGGAAAGCGCTCCCCCAGTTCGGCGGCCACCGCGCGCCGAGTGACCATCGACTCACCCAGATCGCCCTGCACCGTGCGCGAAAGGTACCGCCCGTACTGCAGAGCCAGGCTCTCATCCCAGCCGAATTTCTGGCGGATCACCGCGCAGCGCTCTTCGGTGTAGCGCTCGCCGAGGATCGCCGCGCAGATACCGCCCTTGGCGCCGGTCAACTTCAAGAAGCCGAAGGTGATGAGGGAGATGCCGAGCAGGACCGGCAGGGCCGCCAGCAGGCGGCGGGCGATGAAGGAAGGCATAGGAGAGAGGGCTGACGGCGGACAGCGTCGGAAACCACTGGGGACATGCGATGGCATGCCCCCAGTGGGTCACCGATCGTCGCCTGTCAGCTCTTGAAGCCCTGGAACATCGTCGACCAGTAGTCGAAGAGCCAGTCCTTGAAGTGCTGCGGATGCGCCGGGTCGAACCAGCGATTGAAGTTCCAGACCACGGCATCGGCGTTGAAGGGCTCGCCGTCGTGGAAGGTCACTCCGTCGCGGAGCTTGAAGGTCCAGGTGAGGCCGTCGTCGGTCACCGACCACTCGGTGGCCAGCGCCGGTTCCACCTCGGTGCTGCCCGCCTTGTAACGCGTCAGGCCCTCGTAGATATGCCAGGTGGCCAGCAGCGACTCGCTGTCCGTGACATCTGCCGGATCCAGCTTGGCAGCGTCCTCGGGATGGGCGAAGACCAGACGGTCGGAGCCGGGCACTTCGACCCGGGTGAGGTTGATCTGAAGAGGGCTGGCGGTGTAGCCCGTCAGGTCCGCGCCGAAGAACAGCGGCGGCGTTCGGTGCACCAGCGGCACGGCCAGGACCTCGTCGTGGATCTTCTGGTTCGCGTCCTCGTACAGGGCCTTGCGCTTGGCCTGGTCGGTCTCGGAGGCCGCAGCGCGCAGCAGGGTGTTGATGGCCTCGCTCGGCGGCAAGGGATTGCCCTCCGCGTCGCTGTTGAACTGGGCCGTGCCGCCACAGAAGAACTGGCACAGGAAGTTGTCCGGATCGCCGTTGTCGCCACCCCAGCCGAGCAGGTAGATGTCCACCTTGCCGCCGTTGACGTCCGGGATGTAGACCGTCTTCCAGTCGGGCGACGCGATCTTGGCGTTGATCCCGACGGCGGCCAGGTTGGCCTGGATCAACTCGCCCAGCTCCTTGGGCTTGGGGTAGTAGAAGCGCTGGATCGGCGGCACGTAGAAGGTCACTTCGGCCGGCAGCGTGGACTCCGCCTGGCAGGCCTTGAGGTACTCGGCAGCCTTGGCCGTGTCGTAGGGATAGTCCGTGATGCCCGCGTTATAGCCCCAGAGGCTGGGCGGCATCATCTGGCTGGCCACCTCCGCATCGCCGACATGCAGTGCGTCCACGATGGACTGCTTGTCGATGGCATGGGCCACTGCAAGCCGGCAGTTCAGGTTCTCCCAGGGCTTGATGGCCTGGTTGAAGCCGAGGTAGCCCACGTTGTTGGCCGGCTCCATGACCACCTGGAGGTCCTGGTTGGCGTTGGCCTTGGCGATATCCTCGGGATTGACCTGGCTCATGCCGTCGATCTCGCCCTTCTCCAATGCCAGGAACCGGGTGGTGCCGTCCTTGATGACCTTGAGCTCGATGGTCTTGGTCTTGGGAGCGCCTTCCTGGTCCCAGTATTCAGGATTCGCCTCGAGGGTGATGGCCTCGCCCGCCTTCCATCCAGCCAGCTTGTAGGGGCCGGCGCCCACGGCGATCGGCACGCCGTCGGCGGTGCCGTACTTGTCGCCGGCCGCTTCCACCGCCTTGGGGCTGGAGAAGGCGAAGTTGCCCATGGCCAGATTCTGCAGCAGGGGCGCGTTGGGCCGGCTCAGGTTCAGACGTACGGTCAGCGGATCCACGGCCTCGGCGCCAACGAAGAAGGACCCGGCCACCTCTTCGGCGGCGGCAGGGGCCGTCTCGCTCGGCTGCGCCAGCGCATCGGCCGGCTGAGGGCTGGGGGGAAGCGCCGGTTCGGTGGCCGAGCGACAGGCCGTGATGCCCGCCCCGGCAAGCGCCAGCGTCAGGAACAGCGGAAGGCCGCGGTGCTGCGTTCTCATGGACAACTCTCCTCCTCAACAGGGACGGGGCGAAGGACTGGGAACCCTCGCGCCGCGAAGCGGCGATCGAGCACGACCGTCAATCGGCGCAGGATGCCACGAGGGCGCGTCCCGCCGTCCGACGGCGGCCTGCGTTATACCCGAGCCAACAGCCGACGTCAACCGCCGCCCGGATCGCCCAAGGCCTGGACGGTGAGGATCGCCACGGCTCCCAGCGCGATCAGCACCCAGAGCAGCTCCTCCAGGAGCGCCCGGCGCGCGTCGCCCGTCGGCCGACGGGACAGGCTTCGCAGCAAGCCAAGGAGCTGGTGCGCGGCGAGCGCCGCAAAGGCGGCCAGGCTCAGGGCGAAGACCAGCGCACGCCATCCGCCGGTCATGCGGCGTCCCCACCGCGGTGTGCGGGGGCAAAGGACGCATCCGTGCGCGCTGCCACATCCTTGGCCTCGCGATCGAGCATGGCGGCGGCCAAGACGATCATCGCCAGACCATAGACCATGCCCCCCGGAACCCACATGATGGCGCCGCTGGCGGCCTGGTCGTCCATCACCGACCAGCCCAGCGCCCCGCCGCGCCGATCGTAGTAGGGGTAGAGCGGCATCGGCGCGAAGGCGAGGACGATGCCGAGAATCTGGCTGTGGATGAAGGCCAGGATGAGGTAGCTCATCCGACGGCCCATGCCCAGAAGGCCATGCAGATGCGGCGCGGCGGCGAAGACATGCCACCAGAAGAGGCCGGCGCTCAGGAAGAAGCTGACATGCTCCAGGTCATGGATCAGGCCGTTGCCCTGCGCCGCGTCGTAGGCGACCGGAATGTGCCAGGCCGTCACGACCGCCAGGTAGACCAGCCACGCCCGCGAAGGCAGCGAGAGCCAGGTGAGCGCCCGGCGCAGCCCGGCTTCGGGCGCCAACTGGCCGCCCAGGCTTCGACGCAGCGGCCCTGGCAGTCCCCAGAGAAGGATGGGCATGGGCGAGCCCCAGAGCAGCAGGGGCGGCGCAAGGAGCATCAGGAAAAGGTGCTGGAGCATGTGGACGCTGAACAGCAGCGCGCCATAGACATCCAGCACGGAGAGCAGGGCCAGGGCAACGCAGACCAGCCCCCCCTGGTAGGCCGCCAGACGCCACCAGGGCGCGGCGGCGGGTCCGCCGCGTTGACGCAGCCGGACCCAGCCCAGGACGTAGATCCCGGCAAGCAGCGCCAGGATCGCCATGACATCGGCGCGAAGATCCCAGACGGCCCACCAATGGCCGTCAGGAATTCCATCGACGGCGTGGGCCAGGACGAAGCCGAGCCTGCCTATTTGATCGGTCCCAACAGGTACAGCACCGGGTAGAAGAAGACCCATACCAGGTCCACCATATGCCAGTACTTCACCGTGGCCTCGACACCCCAATGCTTCTCGGCCGAGTAGGCGCCCCGCCGCAGGTTGGCCCAGACCAGAAGGAGGATGACCACGCCGGACAAGACGTGGAAGGCGTGCATGCCGGTCATGGCAAAGAGCGAGATCCCGAAGCCGGCATGGGGCGTCACATGGTGTTCCAGGGCCGTCGGCCACTCCAGGACCACCACCGCCAGGAGGAAGATGGTGCCCATGATGATGGTGCCCAGCAGGTTGCGCTCGCAGGTCTTGCGATCACCATGGGCGATGGCCGTCTCCGCGCGGAAGGCGGTAAGGCTGGAAGCCAGGAGGATCACGGTGATCACCAGGCCCAGCAGCTGGTCCACGTGGGCCACGCCGCCGTTGGCATCCAACATCTGGCGCGCCCCCGGCAGGACGAAGCGGGTGGACAGGAGCACCAGGAAGATCATCGTCTCGGAGATGAAGAACAGCCACAGCCCGAGCCGATTGAGGGCCAGGTGGTCGTAGTGGAACACCGAATGGTGCCCATGGTCATGGGTAGCCGGATGGGCATGCGCCCCGCTGTGACTGGCCATCAGTGGCTCTCCCCGCCCCAGATCTGGGCAACGTGCATGAAGTCGCGGACGATGTACCAGGCTTTGGCCACGGCGATCAGCATGAGCGTCGCGAGAAGCAGGGCCCATTGACCATGGAGGCTGGTGGCGATGAAGTACTCGACGATGGTGAAGAAGGTGAGCAGGCTGCCGATGACCACGGTACCCCGGCGCATCTTGGCCCGGTAGTCCGCCGCGTGCTTGATCTCACTCATGGGTGTCTCTCCTCGAATTACCGCGCGGGCTCAGTCGTCACCGGCGCCGGCCGTCGAATACTGCGCGTAGACAGAGCCGGGCAGGCCGTAGTCATAGGGCTCGCCGACCACGATGGGCAGGCGGTCGTAATTCTGGTCGATAGGCGGCGAACTCGTCAGCCATTCGATGGAGCGGGCGCCCCAGGGATTGGCCGGCGCCGGGGCGCCCCGGCGAGCGCTGACCCAGATGTTGTACACGAAGATCAGGAAGGAGGTGCCGATGAGGTAGGCTCCCACCGTGGTGACGAGCTGGTTGGTGCCGAAGCCCAGCTCGGAGTAGTCCACGATGCGCCGCCGCATGCCCTGCAGACCGATGAGGAACATGGGGATGGTCTTCATGTGGAAGCCGATGAAGATCATCCAGAACTGCAGCTGGCCCAGGCGCTTGTTGAACATCTTCCCGGTAGCCTTGGGGAACCAGAAGTACACTGCGGCGATGAAGGGGAAGATGAAGCCGCCAAACATGGTATGGTGGAAGTGCGCCACCACCCAGTAGGTGTCATGCAGGGCCACGTCGGAGACGTAGTAGGCGTTCGGCGGACCACTGAGGCCGCCGATCAGGAAGACCACGAAGGCGCCCAGGACGAAGAGCATGGGCACTTCGAAAGAGATCTTGCCCTCCCACAGCGTGGCGATCCAGCTGAAGAACTTGACCCCGGTGGGCACGGCCACCAGAGCGGTGGTCACCGAGAAGAGGGTGTTGAGGGTGTTGCCCAGGTTGGTGGTGAACATGTGATGCGCCCATACCAGGAAGCCCACGATGGCGATGAACATGCTGGACAGGGCCACCCAGCGGTAGCCGAAGAGGGGCTTGCGGGCGAAGACGGGCAGGAGTTCCGAGATCACCCCCAGGCCCGGCAGCACGAAGACGTAGACCGCTGGATGGGAGTAGAACCAGAAGATGTGCTGGTAGTACACCACGTTGCCGGCGACGGAGTCGAAGAAGTTCAGCCCGATCCAGCGCTGGAACAACACCATCAGGAAGCTCATGGCGATGAACTGGGTGGCGATGAACTGGATCAGGCTGGTGGCCAGCATGCCCCAGATGAAGATGGGCATGCGAAAAAGGCTCATGCCTGGGACGCGCATGCGGAAGATGGTCACCATGAAGTTGACCGAACCGACGATGGACCCGAAGCCGAAGATGAAGATGGCCAGGAGGAAGAACTGCGCTCCGAGGCCGCTCCGGGTGGACAGGGGCGGATACGCCGTCCAGCCGTGGTCCACGCCGCCCACCAGCCAGGCGGTCACCAGCAGGATCACCGCCGGCATGGAGATCCAGTAACTGAAGGCGTTGAGCCGCGGGAAGGCCATGTCCGGGGCGCCGACCATCAACGGGATAAGGTAGTTGCCCATCGCCGCCACGCCCATGAGGTTGCCGGCGATCATGATCATGCCGTGCAGGGAGAGCAGGGAGTTGTAGGTATCGCCGCGCCCCTGGGTGAAGATCTGGATGCCCGGCTGGGCCAGCTCGAGGCGGAAGGTCAGGGCCATCGCGCCGCCGAGGAGCAGGGTGAGTACCGCGGTGACGGCATACTGGATGCCGATGATCTTGTGGTTGCCGTCGTAGTTGAAGTAGCGCGGCCATTGCGGGGCATGCGGGTCGCCATGGTCGGGCTCTCCGGCCTGCTTGCCGCGGATCCAGGACCACCAATCCGTCATGGCGCCGGCGCCGATCATCCAGCCGATGGTGCCGAAGACCGCCGCGACCGCGCTCCAGCCCTCGGTGGCCTCCGGCGTGCCCCAGAGGGTCCAGCCCAGGAGGGCGCGGCAGGCGATGGCGAAGACCGCCCCGATGATGGCGCCGATGATGGCGCCCACGGTGGCCCGGAAGAGTCCAAGTCGATGAATGGGCATGGTGTTGATCTCCTGTCGCCAGCCGCGCGCCCCGATGGCGCCGCGGCTCGGCTATGACTCAGGGCTGGGTATCGACCTTGGCGGACTTGATGAAGGCGATGAGGTCCTCGACCTCGTCGAAGTCCTTGCCGGCATTGTCCTTGGCGAAACGCTCCGCGAAGGTCTTGGGCATGACGTTGGCCTTGTAGCCTTCGACGATCTGGCTGTTGGGGTCGATGATGCTCGAGCGCATGAAGGCGTCGTCGGCCTCTACCGTCGACCCATCGTTCAAGGCGACTTCGCTGCCGTAGAGATCCTTCCAGGTTGGGCCGGCCATCTTCTTTCCGTCGAGGCTGTGACAGCCAACACAGCCATAGGTCTTGGCCCACTTCTCACCGCGCTGCTCCGGCGTGAGCTTGGAGATGTCGTTGTCGGTCACGAACTTGGCGAAGCCGTCGGCGGCCAGCACCTGCACCGGGCTCTCCATGTAGGCGTGGTCCGTGCCGCATAGCTCGGCGCAGCGCACCGTGTACTCACCGATCTTGTTGGGTGTCAGGCGCATCTTGTTGACCCTGCCGGGGATGGCGTCCATCTTCATGCGCATCTCGGGGATCCAGAACGAATGCATGACGTCCGGAGACGAGATGCTGAAGACCGCGACGCGATCCACCGGAAGCACCAGGCGATCGGAGCTGAAGCTATCCGGGATGCCGTCCTGCTTGGGGTATTCGAAGGACCAGGCCCACTGCTGTCCGGTGACGTTCACCTGCAGGGCCTGCGCATCTTCGGGCATCTCCCGCAGCAGGCCCATGCTGTCGGCCACCCGCACCCCGTGCCACCACATCCCCAGCACGATGGCGAGCGGAATGACGGTCCAAGCCACCTCCAGGGCATTGTGGCTGTGGAAGTGGGGCCCGTCGGCGGTGTCTCCGGGACGGCGACGGAAGGCGACCAGGGTGTAGACGAAGAACACCATCACCAAGGCGGCCACCACGGCCAGGATCTCGAAGGACAGCAGGATCATGCCGTCGACCTGCGTCGCCTCTGCGCTGGCCTGCTCAGGCAGCCACGCATACGTCTGCGTGAAGCGCAATGCCAACCAGCCCAGGACCACCGTCAAGATGATGGGAACTGTGAACTTCTTCATGGGCTCTCCTACCTCCTTGCTCCTCTGCCACCCCCCGCGCGCCGCCGGCCCGATCCGGCGGTTGACACACAAGGGCCGCCGCAAACGGCGCGACGGCCTCGGGAATGGAGCAGCGGCGAGTATAACACCGCCCCGATGCCGCGCGCCAGAATCGCAGGCCGATTGCGGCCGCATCCGGTCCGAAAGTGGTGTCAGCCGAGGCCGCGTCGTGGCTCAAGGCAGCAGGACGCTCACCGCCCCCGACCGGGAGAGAAACCAGGTCTCGCCTGCCGGACCGGTCGCCAGACCCTGCAGGTCGGCATCAGACAGGCCATCCTCGCGGTCGTAAGGGCGCCAGCGGCCGTTGTGCAATCGCTCGGTGGCGCCGAGCGCGGTCGCGGCCCACAGCCGGCCATGGGCCCAGTCCAGGTCGCGGACGTCCGGGCTGGGCAGCCCGATCGATGGCAGGATGACCGGTTCGCCGCCGGGCGCCAGACGCCGGACGCCGCGCTCGGTCGCCAGCCACAACACCCCTGCGGGATCATAGACGAGCGCTCGCAGTTCGGCC